>JBDKGD010000033.1:0-10177 GCA_039798365.1 Candidatus Parcubacteria bacterium | reverse complement strand
CGGTAAATGTAGCGTCACTGATTGATTCGCCAATTTTTGCCAGGGCTTCTTTCGCGCAACCATCTTCCCAGTCGCCAGAAGAAATAGTGGCAGCAGTAAAGAGTTCTCTTGATGCCGACTATTATGCACGCCTCAATTTGCCGCCTGGTGTTGACGAGAAATTCGTACTTCAGACATTTGAGTATGAAGACCAAGATCGTGACGGAATATACGAGGCGCGAGTTCAGACGCCAGTGGTAAATGGAGAGTACGATATTTTAACGTTCATTACCTATAGGGATCAAGATCTCGGTGATCGGCAAATCGCATTAACTGCTGTCATTGATCCAGAGGGATATGTCTATGAATCGTTTGCTGGTCGAGAAATAAGAGTTGGGGGCGCCACGGTTTCAATATATCAGCAGGATATGAAAACGGGAATCTATAGCATCTGGGCAGGTCAGGAGTATGCCCAGCAGAATCCACAGATAACCGATCGGCGAGGAAGCTACGCTTTTTTGGTGCCGGAAGGGAATTACTATATTGAAGTTGCGGCAGAGGGATATCAGTCATATCAAACTAAGCCGTTTGTGGTGAAATCTGACACCGCCGGAGTTCATATGAATATAGAGCTAGTCGCGGTAAGTTCGTGGTGGAGGTGGTTTGACTGGAAAGTTGTCATTCTCGTTGCGATCCTTATATTGGTAGCATACCATGTGTATATGGATAGACGGCGAACGAATTCCCCGCAAGCCAAAGAGGGTATTGCTTCCGGTCTTACACCTCCATTGCCATAGTAGTAATGCTGTTTTTAGCGCAATAAAGAGATGTAGCAGTAAGCGGGACTTGTCTTTTTTAGATCATTTTGATAGAATTGGCTCAAACCATTTTTTATGGCAAAAGCCAAATATTCTGATAAATTAATCACCCTGCGGTGCAAAGTATGTAAGCGCCGGAATTACTATACCCGAAAAAATAAAAAAACAGTGAGCCGCAAGATTGAATTTTCGAAGTTTTGTTCGTGGTGTCGCAAGCGCACTCCGCATACTGAAGGCAGGATCACTGGGAAATAAAGATTGAGAATTTAGAATGAAAACACCCTCACGGCACTTTTGTGCGAGGGTGTTTTCATTTTCTCAAAAAAAAGTTACTATGGTGAAAAGTATGTAGCCGTATAGGGGGGAGCTTAGTTAAGTGGCATAACAGCGGTCTCCAAAACCGCGGTCGGGGGTCCGATTCCCTCAGCTCCCGCAAAAGATTATAAAATCAAGACAGATAGGGCCATGTTATAAAAAATAAGGTACTGTGGTATAATCGAAAAAATACACCTTAGTATTATGAATAAAAAAATTATCGGCTCGGTGGCTATTTTCTCAATAATTTCTCTTGGTATGGTATTGACCGGTACGATACCGACAACCGCTGTGGCAGATACATTATCGCTGGCACAGACTGCGTGCCCGCTGACCCATTGTGACCGAGCGCTATCAGGTCAAATGACTGTTCCCGGGATAACAGGACCGGTAAAACAAGAATGGAAATACAGTCAAAATGGTGTTGGGTTGGGATTAGGAGCAACAACAGCATCAAATTTTATTGCGATTAGTTTTTTTACCGCCAGTCCCTACCTTCGGGCGCTGAATGCAAATGGCACGGTAAAATGGACGTCAGGATCGCAAATTGGTAATACTCAAAAAAGCGCGCCGCTGATTGATGCCAATGACAATGTTTACATTGCCGATGATAATTATTTCATTAAATTCAATAAAGACGGTGGCGTGGTATGGAAAAAAAACAATCCCGCTCGAAGCGCGCCATTTAGTTTTAATGTAACAGATGAGGGATTATTGGTGGGAGCAGGTCAGTCAGGTCCAATATGGTTAGCAAATCAAACGACGGGTCAGGTTGTAGCCCAGAAGACATTAACCGATACGATTGCCGGAAAAACAGGGACATTTGTGACGGTGAACAGTCCAGCAGTTTCTGGAAATCGAGTGTATGTTGTAACGCAATTTAGCGCGAATAAAAATTACGGTCGTCTTTACGCACTTGATACCACTGGGGGTACGATTCAGGTTGCTTGGTATTTCCAGTTTGGGGGAACAACCGGCGGCAGTCCTCTGCGTATCGGTGATCGTATCTATTTTGACGGTCGAAGAATAAATCCAACCGATACTACAACGGGGTTGTTTATGTTTGGAGTGCGTGACCTTGGGAGTAGTTATCAAGTATTGTGGAATAAGAATATTGCCAGCGCAACTGGAGGGAACGATATTCAAACAGCAGCTACGGCAGATCCAAGAGGAGGACTTTGGCAGTTTGCCGTGCAGGGAGCAAATTTGTTGCGATTAGACGAGTTAACGGGACAAGTGAGAGAGAGTATAACAATAAAAGATTTGATTGGATCGACAGTAAAATATGCGCCATCATCGGTTATGACAATCGCATCAAATAATGGATCACCGCTGCTGTACGTAGGGATTGTCCCTGGTACAGGTATCACTGGAAATAAATACGTAGTGGGCATTAATCTTTCCAATAACACTCTAGCGTGGAAACATTCAATCGGTTCCGCAACAACCTATTCACAGTTGCCAGTCTTTCGGTCAACGGTAGCAGGTTCAAAGCCATTGCTAATCGTTCCAACCGCTGCCAGTGGCATATTTGCGATTAGCGGATTGTAATAGATAAAAAAAGAAATATGGAGCCAGTAATACGGGGGTTATACGCGATAGTGTCAGTATCGATTATCTGGTTTTTTTCAGGGTTATTAATTTCTAGTGTCGAGAGAATTGCCAAGCGATTTCAGCGGGCTGACTTTTCAGCTGCGTTCTTTCTGTTGGGATTACTGACGTCAATTAGCGAGATATCGGTTGCTGTGAATGCTGGATTAGAAGGAGTGCCGCAAGTTTCAGTTGGCAATCTAATCGGCGCATCGTTGGTTATTTTATTACTGCTGGTGCCTGTCTTGGCGATCTTAAATAAGGGAATCGCTCTGCGCAAAACGTTAGCGTCTCGTAATTTATTACTCACATTGGTAACGGTACTACTGCCAGTATTATTTGCTACCGATGGCGCAATTTCGCGTGCGGAAGGAATATTATCAATCGTAGCATATATCGCATTATTATTTGCCGTAAAAAACCAGAAAGATTCATTAAGGAAAGAAGTGCGTATTATTGAAGCTGATATAAGCTCCGATCATGCGTCTCTGTGGTGGGATGGAATTAAAATTGGCGCGGGTGCAGTGTGTATTTTTATTGCGGGACATTTTTTGGTTGAACAGGCAGTGTATGTTGCTGATATGCTAGGGGTTGCGCGGTCGTTGATTGGGTTGGGATTATTATCAATCACCACGAATATTCCGGAGTTGACTATTGCAGTTCGGGCGGTACTAAAAAAACACAGCGACATTGCGTTTGGCGATTACCTTGGTTCTGCTGCAGCAAATACTGCAGTGTTTGGAGGTTTAGCAATGGCAAGCGGAGGATTTTTAGTAGAAAAAAATGAGTTTATAGTAACTGGATTTTTAATGACAATTGGCTTCGCGCTCTTCTATGTGTTTGCTCGATCAAATCGCACAATATCAGCGCGGGAAGCAATGGTGTTGGTCGGATTATATGGAATATGTTTCTGCGCGCAGATTTATTTTTTGACGGGAGGGGTATAATGAAAATAAAACAAGCAAAAATAGAACAGCATGACAAAGATAAAAAATAGAACAGCATTAGCGGTGACGCCAGTTCGCGAAGATCTATTGGCGGTTATAGATGCCGGGTTGGATGCAATCGATACTCGTCGCGTGATTCATCGTTTTGTACAGGTAGTTGATGGAGTAATAAGTATCAATGGCAATCAGTATCCGGCATCTCAATACAAAAAAATTATGGTAGTAGGTGTTGGTAAGTGCGCATCTGATGCTGCTCAAGAACTCGAGAGCGTGTTAGGGGATTATCTAACGGGTGGCGTGGTTGTTGATATAAAGCTGAACACGGAAATAAAAAAAATAATCTCAATGCAAGGCACTCATCCATTGCCATCACCAGAAAATATACGTGCCGCTCAAACAGTAGTAGAGACAGTGTCAATGCTGTCTGAGGATGATTTGGTGATCGCCATTATATCCGGAGGAGGATCTACAATGCTCTGTTTGCCGGAGGATAGCACCTGCGACGAAGAAGCGGCAATCATTGAAGTGCTAATGAAAAGAGGTGCTACGATCGAAGAGATAAACACGGTGCGCAAACACCTTTCACGCGCCCGAGGCGGCTTTTTGGCTCAACATGCCTATCCTGCATCCGTGGTAGCATTGATATTTTCCGATGTGCCTGGAGATAACATGGAGTTTGTTGCCTCTGGTCCGACAATACGAGATACGACAACTATTGCCGATGCCCTGGCTGTATTGGAACGATACGAGGTATTGGCAACCTGCAACATACAACAGTGTGGATTATTGGAGACTCCAAAAGATGAAAAATATTTTAAAAATGTACGCAACGTGCTGGCAGTATCAAGTGCAGTAGCAATAAGCGCCATGGCACGTGAAGCAAGTATGCGAGGATATTCGGTACAAACCTCGCCAGAACATGTTCAGGGAGAAGCGAAAATGATCGGATTGCGTATTGCTAAAGAAATAAATGATGCTCCCGACCGCACGGCGTTATTATACGCAGGAGAGACGACGGTCATAGTTCATGGACATGGGGATGGTGGTCGAAATCTAGAAGCGGGACTGGCAGCGATAAAACAAGGAGTAGCGCGAAATTGCGCCATCGCCTTTTTCGCGTCGGATGGACACGATCACGGAATATACGCTGGTTTAATAGCGGATCAAGTAACGATAGATGTTATAAATCAAAAACATATTAATATTGATAGGTATTTAGAAAGTAATGATGAATACCCGCTGGTTCATAAGATCGGACAGTACATAGAAACAGGCGACACTGGCTCTAATGTATCAGATCTGATTATTGCTCTTAAGAAATAAATGAGGCAGTAGTATTGTATTAATAAGAGCAATCTCCGATTCCGTCGGATGTATGGATCGTTGGGGTAAGGAATGTTAAAAAATATATGTACACAATAAAAAATATGAAAAAAAATATTGCGGGCATGATAGGTTTGTTGTTGGTTGTTGCTATTGTAGTAAGCGTCGTTTATATGGCGAGTAAGAACAACAAAAATAATGATAACCAGTTGCCACAGAGCACTGAAACGCCGGCCATGACAACAAGTCAGAATCAACAAGAGCAAGTCCAGTCGATGCAAAGCGAAGGGAGCACAAGCTCTGATGGTTACACCATGGCTCAGGTTGCCGGTCATGCAACAAGTGCAAGCTGTTGGAGTGTTATCGGAGGTGCGGTATATGATCTGACTGATTGGATAAAAAAACATCCGGGCGGAGATCGTGCTATTTTAGGGATTTGCGGGAAAGATGGCACGGCGGCATTCACGCAGCAGCATGGTGGAAAATCCAAACCAGAAGCAACGCTGGCAACCTTCAAAATCGGAACACTGGCGCGGTAGGATGTGTCGCGCAACACGTTCCGCGTAGTACCTGATTATTTCTCGGTATGTTTTTTAGGAAAAAGGAATAAGAAGTGCGGGGGCAGCATAACCATCTTAACAAGAATAAAACAATGGGAGTCGAGCAAGAAAAAAAGGATGAAGAATTAGTGGCGATGGTGCAGAACGGCGATTCAGATAGTTTTGGTCCATTAATAGAGCGTTATGAACAAAGATTGATTCGCTATGCTCGTCGATTTCTTTTTGACAGCGACGAGGTGAAGGATATTGTTCAGGAAGTATTCATAAAGGCATACATGAACATCAAAAGTTTTAATGTATCGCAGAAATTTTCGCCATGGATATATCGTATCGCGCACAATCAGTTCATTAACGAAATAAAAAAGAAGCAAGGAAGATTTTCGGTGCCGTTATTTGAATTTGATACAATGTTTCCGCATCTGGTCGCAACAGAAACGACTGAATCCATGAGTATGCAAAAAGAACAAGCAGAAGAAATGGAAGGCATACTGCAGATGATTGATCAGAAATACCGCGAGATACTCGTGTTATATTATTGGGAAGATTTGGATTATCGATCAATTGCGAATATCGTAGGAATACCGGTATCAACAGTCGGTGTCCGATTGAATCGGGCTAAGGCAATGATAAAAAAAATCGTCGAACAGCGGGGTATAAAAAATACAAAACACGCATCATCTAAGAAGATATCCGTCACATATGGAACAGAACAGTAAAACGTCAATTGAAAAATCAGTAATTGCCGCGATAAAAAGCGGGGCAGTATCCATGCGACCTCGATGGTATTTTGTACTGGTGGGAGTGTTGTATGCTGTTGCAACAGTAACAGTGCTATTGGTAAGTGCGTACACGACAGGGTTGGTGTTATTTGTGCTGCAACAGACAGGAGTATTCTTTGCTTCAGAGTTTGGAACAAGGGGGTTTTTTATCTTTGCGCGATCATTACCATGGGTGTTGGTGCTATTGCTGTTGATATTCTTGGTGACCCTGGAGGTATTAGTTCGTCGGTACGCATTCAGCAAACAAAAACCAGTATTGTATACCGCGGTAGGTATTTTTCTAACAGTAGCAGTCATAGGGATAATGACGGCCCCAATCCATCAAAAAATATTTTTAATGGTCAAACAGGATAAATTGGGCATAACCGGAGGGATGTACCGTAGGTTTATTGAAGGGAAAGACAATGAGGTGCGCAAAGGAGTAGTGGTATCAATGACCCCAGATGGGTTTATCATTGAGCATGCTAGCGGAGCGACGTCAAGCGTCACAATAACAAAACAGACGGTGTTATTTCCGGTTCGGGAGATTATTGAAGTAGGGAATAGTGTGGCGGTGTTTGGTCAAGAACAAAGAGGGTGTATTGATGCTTACGGAATCCGTAAAATTCGAGAGAAAGAATAAAGAAATATCGACAGAGCGCGTTAATTAATAGAAAAACGAAATATATTAGAAAATGATACTGTAGTAATAGATGCAAGGGAGATGGTTGTCATGCATGCTTTTATTTCGCGAGATAGAAGAATTGTGCAAGATAAATAATCAAAACCCTTGTTCGATGCATAACGCTGTACGTAAGTGTCAGTGGTGTCGATATACTCACAGCAACACAAGATTTTATTATGAAAAAAAAGTTATTAGGATATGCGGTCATTCCAGTTGCCGGTCTTAGTTTGCTAGGTGCATCAATGGCATCAGCGGCAGGATTAGGTTTTGGGGGTGTGGCAGCGTTGTCTCCGGATCAAATCAGTATGCGTCAACAGACAATGTTTCAAACTGAAGCTCAAATTCTTGGAATCACTGTTGATGAGGTAAAAAATGCATGGGCTCAAGGGAAAAATATTATGGAGTTGGCTCAAGAAAAAGGAATTACCAGAGAACAGTTGCAAGAAAAAATGAAAGAAGTACAGATAAAAAATGCCAGCGCTCACCTGCAGGTGTTGGTTGATAAGGGGGTCATTACACAGGCGCAAGCAGATCAACGTCTCCAAACATTAAAAAACAACAAAAACACAAAAAAGGGATTTGGTCATCGTCTCTGGAACGTATGGCACTAATCGCTAGGTAACACAGAACAAGCTACGGTAAAAATTGTAAAAAAACAATATAAATATCCCCACTAAAATAAAGCATTTTAGTGGGGATATTTTTTCAAAATAAGCAGAAAAAAATAGTAAAAAATATAAGAGAGTGTGGATAGTTTTTATTGTGGAATGCCACGTTTATCAATAAAATTAAGATAATGCTTGGTTTGGTATTTGCGCGGTGAGGGCGCGAATGCCAAACAGAGCAATGTTTGTGATCTAAATATTATTTATTTTTTGTAATTTATATCGGGCACATGAATGCCGAAGAAGCCCACGAAAAGACACTGAGAAATTTTTTCTACTCCAAGCAGCGACGAATTGTTGGCTTGGTAGCTTGTGCTATTTTTTTATACTTATTCTTCTCTTTTGTAATACCTATCTTGGCGGCTCCGCCGACATCACCGTACAATCCCGGTGAGACCCTTGATCCGGGGTGTGCTCCTGGTGACACAAACTGTACTGTTAACCCGCCTGTTTCAGGAACAGGCGTTTCGGGGCGGGTGACATTTTGGTTATCAACATCAACGGTATCCAGCACTGCTGCTTTGTACTGGAATAATACATCGGGATTTCTTGGGATTGGAACATCAGTGCCATCATCCTCGTTGCATATTGTCGGTGGTGGTATAACCCAATCAGGAGGGACAAACAGTTTGGGAGCAACAATAATTTCTGGAAACACAACAACAACCAATCTGACAATTTCAGCTATTTCAGGATCAACACAGTGTTTGCATGTGGATACTAACGGGATTGTTTCAGGAACGGGAGCAGACTGTGGTACATCATCCGGAGGGTTGAATTCTCTAAATGGCTTAACCGGAGCATCCCAAACTTTCGCCACCTCAACTGCCACATCAACGTTTTCCATCACCTCATCAGGTTCGACCCATACACTGACCATACCCAGCAATGTTGGTTTTTTCACCAATGACGCCGGATACCTTACCAGCCTTTCCGGAGCACTACTTGCCACAAACAATCTCTCCGACCTGACCAACACTTCAACAGCGCGCACGAACCTAGGGCTGGGTACTGCCGCAACACAAAACACCGGATTCTTTTTGCAAACGGCAAACAATCTCTCCGACCTGACCAACACTTCAACGGCGCGTACGAATTTGGGATTCTCCGCGGGAAACAAGTTAGCATTATCCGCCACCGGAACAATTGGAGTTGCAACAAACAGTATTTCCCAGTGGGTGAATGATTCAGGATACCTCACCGGCAATCAAACCATAACCATATCTGGCGTGGTGACCGGATCTGGCACCACCGGCATTACCACTGCATTTGCCACGACCTCTGTTTCGCAATTCACCAATGACGCCGGATACCTTACCAGCCTTTCCGGAGCACTACTTGCCACAAACAATCTCTCCGACCTGACCAACACTTCAACGGCGCGTACGAATTTGGGATTGGGTAATGTTGAAAACACTGCATTATCAACATGGGCAGGAAGCTCAAATATAACAACACTAGGAACTATTGGCACGGGTATCTGGAATGGCAATGCAATAGGAATTGGATTTGGTGGTACAGGATTAACAGCGACACCATCAAATGGGCAGTTAGCTATCGGTAATGGTTCTGGATTTACACTGGCAACAATAAGCGCTGGTTCAAATATCGTAGTAAGTAATGGATCAGGATCAATTACAGTAGCAGTGACTTCAACACCATCATTCTCGGCGATATCAGTTTCAGGTGTATCAAGTCTTGCATCTGTTTCATCGACCAATGTTACATCATCAAATCTCACAACAAATAATTTACGAATTTCTGGAATAACAGGTTCAACGCAATGTCTTCACGTTGATTCTAATGGAGTTGTTTCTGGCATGGGGTCTGATTGTGGTACATCCAGCGGTGGCATTACAAGTCTTAATGGAATTAGTGATGCATCCCAAACTTTCGCCACTTCAACTGCCACGTCAACATTCTCCATCACCTCATCAGGTTCGACGCATACACTGACCATACCCAGAAATGTTGGTTTTTTCACCAATGACGCGAACTATCTCACGGGAAATCAAACCATAGCCATATCTGGTGTAATAACGGGAACAGGTGCAACGGCAATTACCACTGCATTTGCCACGACCTCTGTTTCGCAATTTGTAAACGATGCCGGATACGCAACATCAACAGGCGCAAATCCAACTGCGCAAATTGGTTTGTCAGCAATAAACGGCACCGCAAATACATTTATGCGTTCAGATGCTGCTCCAGCACTGTCCCAGGGTATTACGCCATTATGGAGTGGATTGCACACATTCAATGGGGGAATTCTATCTCAGGCAACCTCGACGTTTTCATCATCAACCATAGTCAACGGACAATTAACATTCGCATCTGCCTCTGGCACCAACATCACCGCCTCCGGCTACGGTACATTCCCGACACTCAACAGTACCAATGCCGCGCTCACCAATGTTTCCGGTACCAACATCACCGCCTCCGGCTACGGTACATTCCCGACACTGAACTTCACCAACAGCTCCGGCACCAACCAAACACTCTCCGGATATATACGAGTTACCGGTCAATCAACATTT
>JBDKGD010000032.1:0-6634 GCA_039798365.1 Candidatus Parcubacteria bacterium | reverse complement strand
ATACAATAGAGCCAAACGCCAAAAACGCACCTACCAACAGAGCGGTTTGAAAGATATTCACCACAATACCCACCAAATCGGTTGCCTCCGTAACTCCCGGGATACCGGGGTTGATGGAGATGGTTTCGGCGTATGTTAGTAGTGGTGATGTTGCTGCTAACGTTACCACGCACAAGATATTCTTTATTTTTTTTAGAAATTGCATGTACCTATTTTTATTTTCTCTGTGCCGTCTATATTGAATTGAGTTTGATTACATTTTTTTGGATTTTGATCTATTAGCGCGCATCCACCCAGCTGGTTTCCTGACTTTTCTTGATACACACAACAATTTGATTTTAAATCATTTGTGCATTTTTTACAGATTTCATTAATGACTAGTTCACAGGATGTAGATGATTTAACGCATTGATACCGTCCATTTACCATTTCACATTTTTCATCAGCCTGTGGGCATTTTCCGTTTATTGTCCCATTATCTGCTCCGCATTTTTTTTCGCTACCTGTTTCTGTTGTTTTGCAATTATATTGGCCTCCTTCTTGCAAGCATGTTTTTTCATCAGATGCTTTGCAATCTTTGGTGCCATAACAACTTGCTCCATTTGCTCCGACTTTCTCTCCGCAATTGATTTGTTCCGGTGATGCCGGACAACCCGTGTTGGTGCATGAGTATTGAGGTGGTGTTTTGGTGAGATCAGCGGCACATGATTTACCTGACTCGCATGTTCCAGGACAAGGTTTGCCATCTATTCCAGACTCTCCGCATTTTTTATTGAGGCAGTTTGTTGTTCCCGGATTATCGTTACCTGTTGGAATTGTTGTCTGCAAGCTTCTTGGCGCTGGGATGTGGCATTTGATATCTCCCCAGGCAAGACCTGTTCTGCCGGTGGGGTCGGTGTTGATGCTTAGGACGAAAATAAAGGTATTTATAATGAGAAACGCTACCAGCCCTAAAGCCGCTCCGGAGATTGCGCCGTAAATAAGTTTTTTTCCGGTCTTAGCATATTCGGGAAACTGCCCGCTGATTAGCATAGCGAACCCACCAAAGACGAGCATGAGGGGCAGGATAATAAACAGCAGTACGGTCATGCCAAAAAACAAGAGGTTTTGAGCTGTTTCAAACAAGTCACAGAGACTGGAGCACGTTTTATTGATAGATGATCCGGCTTCTTGGGCATTTTTTACCGCTTCAGGACTACCTTCACATGATAGTATTGGTCCCCAGTAAGGAAATTGTGCGTGAGCAGTATTTTTTTGCCACGATAGTGTGACATTTTTTGATTCTATCGTCGGAGAGATTGGCGATAGCACGCAAAAGACGACCGACACTCCTACCAGCCAGAGCAGTATTTTTCTCATGTACTTTTTATTGTAACATGCTGGAATTTCTTACGCGTGTGTACAATGTTTTTTACCGCCTCAGTATTACTGCTGTCTGCGGAGTTGATCGATTTGGCTTTTGGCTTGAGAGTATCCGCTGGAAAAGTCGATTTGACCGGAGAGAACATTGACGATCATGGTGTTGATAATTTCGCTCGTTTTTTTGGCATCCGGATCATTCCATCCACGTGCTGTTAATGCCTGGCGGGCGAATACTGATTCTTGGGGATTTTGCAGTTGACTAGCTATGAGGGACCGTAACGCGGGCGTGCGGTTGGCGACAATGGCATAGGCATAGCCAGCGTCGGGATCCGTGGCGAGCGCTAGCACTAGTTTCCATGCCCACTGGCTCTGTTGTGTTTGTTTGGAGACCGCCAGTCCCCAGTATTTCGCGCAGGATGTTATGTTCTGCGTGTTGTCCGGCTGGGGAAGTTGCGCGATGCCTGTATTGAGATAGAGATTTTTTTCTTTTATATCTTTTAGGTCTGATTTATACCCTATTATCATTGCTGTTTTTTGAGCGGCAAAGCTTTCTAGGGCGTTTTGCTGGGTGTCGTTCCACGTATAGAACGGTTGTATGGGGTTTGCGAACTGGAGGTACTGGTTGGCGGCATCGCCAGCGGGGTTGGTAAATATGTCTTTGCTGTCTGTTGTTCTCGGGTCAAGCACTGCTGTTTGCAGCATCATGCAGGATATGATTTCCGGGGCATTTTGTATGGTTTTCTTTGATCCTCCCAGCGCGATGCCGGCGCGGATGATTTGACCGTTGGTATCGGTGACGCGAACTTTATCGACTATATCGCGGACTTGACCCCATGTTTTTGGCGTTGCTGTCACCCCTGCCTGGTCGAATATATTTTTATTGTACAAGAGGGCGAGGGTGTCTATGGAGAGGGGAAGAGCGTATATTCTCTGGTTGTCGGTGAAGTTTTGTTCGGCAACCTGCGGGTAGAGCTGTTGGAATGTCAGTATATTCATGATATCGGCTGGCGCTGGGGCTATTTTACTTTTATTTTTCGAAAGCCAGCTGTTGGCGAACATGAATACATCCGGCCCTGATCCCGCGGCGAGGGCATTGATGAGCGTGTCTTCGTAAGTTTCGGAATCAAGGCGTCGGTAATTGATCTCGACGCCCGGATTGGCTCCCCTGAATTTTTCAAAGGACGCCTCAAATGCATCGCGATTTTCTATGCCCCAGACGGTGAGTTTGGCGATTTCACCAGCTGTTTTGGGGCGCAAGTTGAAAAATACCAAGATGCTGATTCCTGTTAAGAGCGCTATAAGTCCTATCAGAATGAATGCTTGCCGTTGTGAAAAATTTTTTATATCCGGTAGTGAAAATCGCATATACGTTAAGCATAGCAAATTTTTTCATATTCTGGTTTTTTATGAAAAAACTCTCGCATCAATAGATGCGAGAGTTTGGAGGGTTTCCTCGATAACTGATACTTTTTTTCCGTTTACAATGTATTTTGTTTGACTCCGGCGACTGCTATTTTTTCTTTTTCTTCTGGTGATAGTTCTAGATAGTCTTTTAGACTAATCATTGTGCCATCCTCTCTAAATCCGAAAGGGAGGGGAAGTTCATCTAAAGGGATTCCATATTTTCTCTTTAGTTTTGGTGGAAATTTTCTTCGTTTCCGTTCCATATCGTACTCCTTATATTTTAAGTTATCTAAACTATTAAATAGAGTTTCGTTACTCTGTTGCTGTCTGTTTTTTTACCATGTTGTCCCTGAAAAATCAAACACCCCACACGCAGTGTTTGTGTGGGGTATTTGCGGGTGTTTTTTTATGGTATTACTTCTTGAATTTCAACACGATTCTTTTTTCTTCCGGCTTGACTGCTTCTACGGTGAATGCGTGGGGAGTATCGGAGGAGAGAGATTTTTTCATATCTTCCATTGATCCGAACTCTGACACATGGATTAATCCTTGCACGGGCATGTCCTGGATGTTGATGACCGCGCCAAATGGATTGAATTTATAGACTGTTCCCTCAACTTTTGATCCTGGTTTGATGATGGTGGTAATGGTTTCCCACGGATCTTTCTTGAGCGCTTTGAGCGACAAAAATACTTTTCCTTCTTTTATCTCTAATATTTTTACTTTTACCGGTTCATTCATGGCAACCGCTTCTTTTGGATTATCAACAAGGCGGTGGTCTATTTCGGAGATGTGTATGAGTCCTTCGATTTGCGGGTTATCTACGAATTTCACGAATATGCCGAAATCGGCTATTCCTGAGACTACGCCGTCAACGATTTGTCCGGGTTGGTAATCTTTGAGGATCTCTTTGACATTGATACTTACTGTTTCGCGCTGAGAGGCGATTAATTTGTTCTTTTTTGGATTGAAATTGATAATTTTTACGCTCAATTCCTGACCGACCAGTTTTTTCAGTTCATCCATTATTTTTTGCGGGTCAGCGGTTACTTCTTTCGGCGCGTACTCTGCTGACAGCTGTGATGTCGGGATAAATCCTCGCAGGTCAAAGACATTGACAACAACTCCGGAAGCGTTGACTCCGGTTACTTTGACGGTTATGACCTCGCCGCTTTCCTGTGCTTCTTGTACTTGCTGCCAGAGCTTCTGTTTGCCCGCATCAACGAGGGAGAGCTCCATGCAGCCGTTTTCACCGTCGAGCGTTACGACTTTGGCACTTACTTCATCTCCTTTTTTTAGATTTCGGATGACATCGCGAGCGTTGAGATACTCGAGTCCGAACACTATTCCTGTTCCGAACCTTCCCAAATCAAAGAGACCGCTCCGGCTTCCTTTTTTAATGAACGTACCGGTTATCATTGAGCCTTCCCGAGGCCAATTGACCGTGGTCAGTTCATTCTTGAGAAACTGTTGTACCGGGTTGCCAAGTGACTTTGTTGAATCTTGTGTTTGCATATTGTAATAATTCATGCGTCATTTTCACGCACTATGGGGTGGATTATACCGATATCCATGCGTTTTTGGCAAGAGTTGATACTGTCGGGAGCCGTTTTTATTTTTTGTTGCCGATCTTTGTTTTTTCAACTATACTTACTGGTGTTGTTTGGGTTTTTACTACTATGGTTATTACTTACGCGGGAGAAGGATACGTACGGATTCAACACGGGGATATTACGTTGGGCGTGAACCCTGTTTCGGCGCGTACCAAGACTTCCCTGACGCTGCGGACTGCTTTTGATGTTGATGCTGACTCGATGCCTGATGGCGAAATCGTCTGTCCGGGGGAGTATGAAATTTCTGACGTCGAGGTTCTTGGTTTTGCTACTGGGGTGAGCGATTCAACTATTTCTACTTCGTACCTTATTATTTGGGACGATATTCGCTTGTTTTTTTTGGCTGATTCGGCGCAGATCGATATGAGTCAGTTGGGCGACATTGGACACATTGACGTGCTGTTTGTTCCTTCTGATGGCGCGTATGATGTTTCTGGTATTGTTAAGTTTGTTCGCCAGATACACCCGGCAATTGTTATCCCTGTATACCAGAAGTCATGTGCCGACTTAGTTCGCGGATTGGGGGTTGAATCCAGTCGAAGTGATAAGTTTGTTTTTAAAAAGAAAGATTTAATTAGCGGTGCTTCGCGTATCGTCGAGCTTGAAGCGCTCAAGTAATTTTTTTTATTATTGATACATACCTCTTAACTATGAATATCAGCGATATTATTCGAAATCTCTCTGAATCAACCCGTCGCTGGGCCTTTTTTGCCCTCCTGGTTATTTCAGTTAGCATTGTTTCTTCGGTTTGGGCATGGCAGGTAGGTGGATTGCTTTCCCCGACCTCAGTTGCTGTTCAGACCGAGTCCACGCAATCTGTTGATCGGGTCGCGATATCTCCTTCTTCTGGTTTGGCGCGGCAGCATTTTTCTTTTATGGATAGCGTTTCCGGACTGTCGGCGAATATACTTGATTCTTTTTTATCTTTATTTAAACAGTATTAACGTATGAATCCCGACGAAAAACGTGAAATTACCAAAGAACTTCAGGAATCGTATTTGGATTATGCGATGTCTGTTATTGTTTCACGCGCCTTACCGGATGTGCGTGATGGCTTGAAGCCGGTTCAGCGGCGTGTTTTGTGGGCAATGTGGGATAGCGGTTTAACATCAACTTCGAAATTTCGAAAATCCGCCAATGTGGTTGGTGAAACGCTCGGACGTTATCATCCGCACGGTGATTCTTCGGTGTATGACGCATTGGTGCGTATGGCGCAAGACTTTTCTTTGCGATACCCGTTGGTTCATGGACAGGGAAACTTTGGAAACGTAGACGGTGATTCCGCGGCGGCGATGCGTTATACCGAGGTTAAAATGTCCAAAATTGCCGAGGAACTATTGGTTGATATTGAGAAAGAGACTGTTGACTGGCAACCCAACTATGACGGCAGCCGTCAAGAACCCAAGGTGCTGCCCGCTAAGCTTCCGAACCTGCTTTTGAATGGCACTGTTGGTATCGCGGTTGGTATGGCGACGAATATTCCGCCCCATAATCTCGGAGAGCTTGTGGATGCTATTTTGCACCTCACAAAGCATCCCGAGGCGACTGTTGCTGATTTGTGCGCGTTTGTCCACGGCCCTGATTTCCCGACGGGCGGTATTATTTTTGACAAAAAGGCGATTGAAACTGCTTATACTACCGGTCGGGGGGGTGTGACTACCCGCGCGAAAACTGAAATCGCGGAGCGTAAAAATGGACAGTTCGATATTATCGTTACGGAAATTCCATACCAGGTGAATAAATCGGAGCTCATTCGCAAGATTGCCGAGTTAGTTATTGATAAGCGTATTGAGGGCATCCGGACTATTCGCGATGAATCGGATAGAGATGGTATGCGTATCGTGATTGAGCTGAAAGGAGATGCTGCTCCGCAGAAAGTACTGAATCAGTTATATAAATTTACTGATTTACAAAAAGATTTCCATTTTAACATGTTGGCGCTTGAGAATGGATTGCAGCCGCAACTGATGTCATTGCGTGATATTTTGTGGCATTACGTCGAGTATCGAAAAATTGTGATTCGCCGCCGCACGGAATTTGATCTTCGTAAAGCACGAGAACGCGCGCATATTCTTGAGGGCTTGGTGAAGGCGCTTGATGTCATTGATAAGGTTATTGCTACGATCCGCAAATCGGCGAATCGCGATGAAGCTCACCGTAACCTGGAAAAGATATTTGGATTTACCGGTGTGCAGGCAACAGCCATTTTGGAGATGCGTTTGCAGACGTTGGCCGCGCGCGAGCGCGATCGTATC
>JBDKGD010000031.1:0-4131 GCA_039798365.1 Candidatus Parcubacteria bacterium | reverse complement strand
ATGAATATAAGGGGTGACCTCGTACAGTCAATTCTACTCATCGGTACCAACCGCTCAACTGTGGATAAGTTATGCTTATTTGGCTTGATTTTAACGAAAGCAATGATAAAAAATGTGGTCTAATATGCGGTGAAATAATGTGAGAATATACAGAGCGCAAATACCCCTGTGTGTTATGTCGAAAAAACAAATATGGTACACTGAAACAGTAATGTTTTCTGACGATCAGAAAACAAAAAAGACAATCCCCATACCAACTGTCGTCTGGGCAGTCGGTAGCGCAGTAATCTTTCTAACCCTCGGCTTTATCGCCGGGGGTTATGTCTTAGGAGGCACTCCATCAAATTCCCTGGCGGCTTCAATGCTGTCGCTATTAAACACAAATGATACGCCAGATGTTGAAATACCGCTCACTCCAAGAATGCAAGAGGTCCCCAACGTCGCAAAAACGCAAGTTGCAGAAAGCGATCAAACAAAAAATCCAGTTTTAAAAAATCGAACCGGCGATATTACTCAACAGACAGCACAAGCAAGAACACCTTCAGCGCCAATCGAACAGAAAAAAGAAACATCAAAAAACACTACTGCCAGTAAAAAAGCGCAATCAATATGCGCGTTTCAGGATATCGTCGCCAGTTCTTCGCTCACGCATGGCGTCAGGATAAATGAAATCGCCTGGATGGGTACAGTGCCAACAGCAGAAACATCAGCTGCCAGATCAGCACAGGATGAGTGGATTGAGCTACACAACACCTCAGATCAGCCAATCAATATATCAGGATGGCAGATACGATCGCGGACAGACGGACTGCACATTATTATTCCAGATGAAACGTACGTCTCTGCTGGGGGATTTGTTTTGTTGGAGCGATCCGATGATGAATCAGTGCCGACAATTCCCGCTGATGTTGTGTATGAAGGGGGTTTAAGTAACGCAGGGGCGGATATACAACTGTCAACTGCTGGCTGTGACATTGTCGATTATGTTGATGGTGGAAACGGATGGCAGGCAGGCAACTCCCAGACAAAACAAACTATGGAGAGAAAAAGCGACGGCTGGCAAACCAGCTATCAACCAGGGGGAACCCCGAAACTGCCAAATTCAGCCGGAGCACCTCTGTCAGGTAATCTCCTAGACACAACAAACGCATCAACCACAACATCAACAACTGTAGCGACAGCTCCAGTTTCAACAGGTGGTGGTGGAGGTGGTGGTGGAGGCGCGTCGGTTACTCCACAGACATCATATCCACCCCTGGTCATATCAGAAGTGCAAACCGCATCAGCCAGCAGCACCAAGCATGAATTTATTGAGCTATATAATCCAAACCCATCGCCGGTGTCTCTTGATTCTTGGTATCTGCAAAAAAAGTCAAAATCAGCCGACACATTTTCAACGCTGGTCCCAAAAGAGTTATTGCTCAATAAAATAATTGGCGCGCGCGCCCATCTGGTCATAGCCAATCCATCGTCTTCAATAGTGGCAGAGGTTGCCTTCGATTATGGTATCGCCAATGACAATACCATTGTTTTGAAAAATCCAAACGGCGACATCGTTGATCTTTTAGGAATGGGTGTTGCAAATCATTGTGAAGGGGATTGCGCTGTAAATCCGCCGGAAGACGCCAGTATTCGTCGGATTATTAATGAAGATGGACAGTATAAAGACACAGACAATAATAACAGCAACTTTATCGTCGATGCCTGCCCGAGTCCGGGGAGCAGTATCTGTGTTGCGACGTATCAACCATCCGTCAGTGCGACAACAAGCACGACTTCTTCTTCGCAGTCAGAACATGCCTCCTCGACCGATGCGCAGAACACCTCATCAACTGACATGATGTCTAGTTCATCAACCGCCACATCTACTATTCCACAGGGTCCGCCAACCGAGACGGCATCATCAACGGCAACCAGCACGGTGCATACTGCAATGGTGCGAATTCATGAGGTGCAAATTATCGGATCTTCGGGATTAACCACCCAAGATTACATAAAACTGTATAACGCCGATACGGAAAGCGTAGATCTGTCCGGATGGAAGTTGCGCAAACGCACCGCTTCCGGAACCGAGAGCTCGCTCCGCGTCTTTCCGGATGCCAGCATGGTAGCGCCAGGCGGTCTGTTTGTATGGGCGCATACCGGCGATGGATTTGATCAGATCATTGGCGCGCACACGGGAAGTACGGCAACCATTGCCGGTGATACCAGTATTGCTCTCATAACTAAAGATGGGACAGTGGTAGATTCTGTAGCATGGGGGAGCGAACATACTGCTCCATTTGTTGAGACGGCATTATTTCCGGATAATCCAATCGCCGGACAGGTATTGCGTCGAAAAATGGCAAATGGGATCCCGCAGGATACCGATAATAACGCGATTGATTTTGAACTGGTGTTGGCTACGACAACCGAAGAAACGCCAGTGGAGGCAGATGTATCCAGTACATCAACACCGCCGGCATAATAAGCCCGTTATATGTATGAAAAGGGCAAAAACAGGTAAAATGAGTGGGTATTGATTTTTATAAAATTTTGTGTTATAATACAAAAAGATAGCTTGAAATGTGCCAATATAGTGAATATTGGCTTTAAAGATAACGTTTTTTGGTTTTTTAGGAGAAGAGAAGATATGAATCAGATTTTTGGGAAGATTTTCAGCATCTCAATGGTAGCTTGTCTGTTTGTTATTCTTGGTTTCTCTGTGCCGGTTCGGGCGCAGGAAGTAGTGCTGGAGGGGACCCTGGTCCGTTTAAAGATTGAGGTCAATCGTAACGGACAAAAGCGAGCCGCTGCTTTTTTTGAGTCAAGGAATAACAAAGATTCAAGCTCAAGTTCAAACGATCAGTTCGTTACTGATCGATACTATCGTTATGCCGAGGTAAAAGAAGGTGATACCTACAAAATTGCGATTGACTTGCAAGACAAGTCAAGAAAGATTCTTGTATGCGCCGCCGTGGACGGCATCAATGTTGCGACAGGCAAAAAAGTTGCCGGTGACATCGAGCAAATTTACGCCTGGCAGAATGGGTATATCACCGACCAAACCCAAGGCGACACATGGGATGAGATCGCCGGTTGGAGATCGGGCGACACAGTTAGGGACTTTGTTGTTACTGAATTTTCTAATTCCGTGGCAGCAAACAGTCAAGACTGGTCCGCCCCCGGCACGATAGTAATTGCCGTATTTCGGGGTGAACCTGAAAAGCCGGCATCTCGAGGTAGCAGTAACGAGCGGGGCGGAAAGGGGCTCGGAACCGGCGCTGGGAGTGCCAAGTATGATCCGATTGAGGTGGGAGAATTTATTCCCAAACAAAGAGCGTATGAGATTTTTGTAATAAAATACGAAAACCGAGAGACGCTAGAAGAATTAGGATTGTACGCGCCCTCCAGTAACAGGTTTTGGATTGAAGATGAAAAACCAACAAAGATGAAGATGAGAAAGAAAAATTAAGTTCATCTTTGTCGGTAAAAAAACGTAAGTGAAAAATATGCCGGACACAACAGTTGTGTCCGGCTTTTATCTATCAAAATATCAAAAACTCTTAAAGTGCGGTTATATATTGTAATATCGAAGAACCGCTTCCGTATTCCATTTAAGAATACGCGCGCCAATAA
Source organism: Candidatus Parcubacteria bacterium (assembly GCA_039798365.1). Classification (GTDB taxonomy): domain Bacteria; phylum Patescibacteriota; class Minisyncoccia; order UBA6257; family 2-01-FULL-56-20; genus JBDKGD01. Next base: position 513 of record JBDKGD010000031.1, on the reverse strand, counting down.
ACGCGCTACCAAAGACAACCGCGCTCTTATCTTCGACGTACGCGCTAAAAAAAAGAAAAGCGATGTCAATGATCACGCCAACAATCAGGGCGAAAGCAATCCAACGCATACTGCTTTGCTGCTGCTTTGTCTGTGTAACAGTACAATTATGCTTCTTTGGCGTGCTGAGCCCGACAATTCTGGTGCCTATCCAAAATAGAAAAAATGTGCAACAGAGCGCCAACAACCATATTGCCCCCAAGCCACACCCGAAAAGGCCAAGAGCCAGGAATTTTTTTGTTATATCCCAATATTGGATGATCGGGTACAGCCAGGTTAACTGAAAGGCACCGGCAATTATGTAGATAATGCCGGTAGCAAACATACTGAAATGGCGCTCGCCATCTTGATCCAGCGTAAACATCCATGTCGAGCATTTTTGCAAGACAGAGGGACGATATTTCACAAGTTCTAAAGACATAGAGAACTCCTCCTTTAGTTTAGATGTAAATAAAAAATCCCAGACTAGAGATA
>JBDKGD010000030.1:0-7009 GCA_039798365.1 Candidatus Parcubacteria bacterium | reverse complement strand
ATGCAGTATCGTGCTGGTGATGTTGCTATTGATTTGCGTGTTTCGATTGTGCCGACCGTTGAAGGTGAGAAGGTGGTTCTTCGCGTGCTTGGTTCCTATTTGCAAGGACTAGGATTGCACGAGCTTGGATTCTCGAAAGATCATCAACATCAGATTGAGACTTCCGCTCAAAAACCTTTCGGTATGATTTTGGTTGTCGGTCCTACTGGATCTGGTAAGACCACTACCCTCTACGGACTTTTAAAATTACTCAACCAAGCCGATGTCAATATTACGACCATTGAAGATCCGGTTGAATACAAAATGAAAGGAGTCAACCAAATACAGGTCAATATGGCAACCGATTTGTCATTTGCTCGAGGTTTGCGTTCTATTGTTCGTCAGGATCCTGATATTATTCTTGTTGGAGAAATTCGTGATCGTGAAACTGCTGAAATTGCAGTGAACGCGGCACTGACTGGTCATTTGCTGCTATCTACATTTCACGCAAACGATGCTGCTACTGCCATTCCTCGTCTTATTGACATGGGCATCGAACCGTTCTTGCTTGCTTCTACTTGTGATTTAATCGTTGCGCAGCGATTAGTGCGGCGTATTTGCGATCATTGCCGTGTAAGCGTTGTTCAATCTCGAGATCGTATTGCAAGTGAATATCCCACGGTAAAAAGATTTTTTTCCGATAAGAAGTGCACGCTCTACGAAGGAAAGGGTTGTTCGCTGTGCAGTCAGTCGGGTTATTATGGGCGCACGGCTCTTTTTGAGATGATTGCTATCACTCCTGAAATGCAGAATCTTATTCTTCGCCACCCTTCTTCTGCTGAGATTTGGTCATTGGCTCAATCGCAACATACAGTCAGCATGTTTGAAGACGGTATTGAAAAGGTCCGTAACGGCGTTACTACTATTGCTGAATTGCTGCGCGTCGTTGAAGCACCTCAATAATATTTTCTATGGTTTCGTTTTTTTCTTCCCGTCTCCAAGTGCTTAGGAATTTTTTTTCTCATTTTTTACTTGGGGAAGAACCTTATTTTTTTCTTGAAAATCTCAGTTTATTGCTTGCGGCTGGCATTCCTATTTTGGATGCCATTACTGCTACGTCGGGGGAGATTCGATCTCGCCGATTGCAGTCTATTTTGCAGGCATTGTCGCGGGACATTGATGCGGGCAAACCTCTTTCTGTCGCTATTGAGCGTACTGGTTTGTATTTGCCCCATGTTTCTTCTCTTATCCGCATCGGCGAGAGTTCTGGTCGATTGGTCGAGAATTTAAAAGTTATCGCTGTTGAACAAAAGAAGGAGCGATTTCTCCGGTCTCGATTACGATCGGCCGCGTTGTATCCGCTTTTTGTTCTGGTGCTTGCTGTTGTTATCGGGGTGTGTATTTCATGGTTTATTTTGCCTCGATTGGCATTAGTCTTTCTTCAGCTTAAGATTGAACTTCCTTTTTTAACCAAACTTCTCATACAGTTCGGTTTATTTTTGGGTGCGTACGGTTTCTATGCGGTTCCCATCTTTTTTTTGCTTATAATTGTTCTTTTATTTTTTATTTTTTCTTTTTCTGGGACTAAAATTATCGGTGAACATGTGTTATTTTTATTTCCTGGCGTGAAGCATCTCATAAAAGAAACAGAGATTACTCGCCTTGGATACTTGCTGGGATCTCTTATCTCGGCCGGACTCCCGCTTCCGGAAGCCCTTCGTTCGCTGTCTCAAGCGACTTCGTTTTTCCGATATCAGCAATTTTATCTATTTTTACATGACAGCGTTTCTGACGGCAACTCTTTTAAAAAAAGTTTTGTTTTGTATAAAAAAACATCCCCGTTGATCCCTGTTCCCGTACAGCAACTTATTATTGCCGGAGAACAGTCGGGCACGTTATCGCAGACATTGATTAACATTGGTACTGAGTACGAGATAAAGACCGATGCTTCAGTTAAAGATTTGTCTGTTATTTTGGAACCGATTCTGCTTGTTATTGTGTGGGTTGTGGTCGTGGCTGTCGCTTTGGCGGTTATTTTGCCCATCTATGGATTGTTGGGTGGATTGCAAGTTTCTCCATGAAACATACTTTTTTTCAGAGAGGATTTTCTTTGGTTGAAATTTTGCTTTCCCTTGCTCTTTTGGCGCTTGTTGCTGGCATTGGAGCTCCGCTGTTTGTTTCTTTTCAAAACAGAAATGATCTTGATGTTGCCAGTGTCACTCTTGTCCATGCTATGCGACGCGCGCAATTGTTGGCGCGCGCGGTATCGCAAGATAGCGATTGGGGAGTTTCTATCGGCACCTCAACGATTACATTATTTCAGGGTTCTAGTTACGCGGCTCGAGTCGTTGCTTCTGATTAGATAACGAGCATATCACCAGCTATTACTAAATAGGGGATTTTGGAGTATGTATTTTCTAAATTTACCGGATATCCTCAAGCAATCGGGACTACCACGCTGATGTCAGTTCAGAATGAAACTCGTATAATTACCATCAATGCCAAAGGAACAATTTCATACTAATAACTGGTTGTTTCATCGGTATGGTTTTTCATCGGTTGAGATACTGCTTTCGGTTGCGCTGTTTAGTATTATTGTTTTTTCTTTCATGGTTGCGTATTTGTATGGAGAGGAGTCTTCGGTTCTTGCCGGTAACCGCGCGCGTGCTGTTTTGCTTGCCCAGGAAGGGTTGGAGGCGGTGCGTAACATGCGCGATGGCAATTTCGATACTCTGGTTGATGGCTCTTATGGATTGGCTGTTGCTACCGGAACATGGATTTTTTCAGGATCTTCTGACGTAACTGGTATCTTTACGCGGACTATTTCTATTGCTTCTCTTGACGCAAATAGAAAACATGTAACCTCAACGGTTACCTGGCAACAGAATGCCCAACGAACAGGCAGTGTTTCTTTGGCAACCCGATTAATGTATTGGATGAAATTTGCAATTGGAAACTGGGCCAATCCAAACACATTGGCAAGCTCTGTCAATATTTCTGGCAATAATGATGGCTTGCGTGTTGCGTTACAGGGGAATTACGCCTACCTTGTTCGCAATGGCGGTACTCCGAATTTTGCCATTATTAATATCTCAAATCCCTCGTCGACATCTTTATCGGGATCTCTTAGTTTATCAGGGACTCCTGATCGTATTTTTGTTTCGGGAAATTATGCTTACATCGCGTCCTCTGATAACGCGTCCGAACTTCAGGTTGTTAATGTTTCAAACCCTGCTTCTCCGAGTCTTGTCGGTAGCTATAATGCATCGGGCAATGCTAATGCTCACGGTTTTTTTATTTCTGGCACGCGTGGGTATTTAGTCCGTGATTCTAGTGCTAATGATGAACTTATTATTCTTGATATGAGTGATCCCACTACTCCCGCACTGCTTGGTTCTTTAAATCTAGGTAATACAGGATACCAGGTGGCGGTTGTTAGTAGCACCGCTTACATCGCGTCCTCTGATAACGCGTCCGAACTTCAGGTTGTTAATGTTTCAAACCCTGCTTCTCCTGCTCTAGTCGGCTCCTTAAATCTAGCTGGTAATACCGATGCTATTACAGTTGCAACTTTCTCAACGCGAGTTATTTTGGGGCAGGGATCTAATATGAATATTGTAAATGTTACTACATCAACCTCGCCTGCTCTTCTTGGTACATACGCTGCTGGCGGAACAGTCAATGATGTATTTGTAGGCAATGATAATACCTACGTGTTTCTGGCTACTGCCAATGGCGCGAATGAGTTTCAGGTTGTCAATATTACTACCTCAACGAGCCCCGTTCTTGTTGGCGGATTTAACGCAGGGGGAACGCTTAGTGGTATTGCCTGGGATGGATCAACTGATTATGCGTATGGCGCTTCTGCTGATAATTCTAACGAGTTTAGTGTTTTTTCTCCTTAATTCTATGCGCAATATCAAGCCACATTCTTTTTTTTCACGATCGGGTTTTAGTTTAATAGAGCTTATTTTGTATGTCGGATTATTATCGAGTATGATGCTTGTGCTTTCTTTGTTTTTTTCCATTGCATTGTCGGTTCGCATTAAACATCAAACTATTAGCGAGGTTGAACAGCAGGGTCTCCAAGTGCTCCAGATTATGTCACAGACTATTCGTAACGCCAGTTCAGTAAATTCTCCGCTTGCCGGTTCTAGTTCATCTACTTTGTCTTTATCTCTTGCTACTTCTTCTGATATCACTTCTGTTTTTTTTGCTTCTTCGAGTGTTTTGTATGTGACAGAGGGCGTTGCTTCGCCAGTTGCTCTTACTAACAACACTGTTGCTATTTCTAACTTGCTCTTTTCCGCTCTCTCGGTGTCTTCCTCAACTACTCCCGGGACGGTACGGATTGTTTTTTCTTTATCCCGTATTAATCCTTCGGGTAGAAGCGAGTATGATTATACTAAGGTTTTTTATACTACTGCTGCTTTGCGGTACCCATAATTTTTATGACATCTTTATTTTTTATACGTCATATATGTTTTCGGGAGGGGTATGTTGCTCTTTTGAGCATGTTGGTTGCGGGCGCGATCGGATCTGTTGTCGCTGTTTCTGTGTTGCTTTTGGGACTTGATTCGATGCGCTCTAGTTTTGACTTTCAAACATCTTCTTCGGCGTGGGCATTTGCTAACGTCTGTGCCGAGGAGGGATTGCAACAGATACGTACGTCGGCATCTTTTACGGGTACGGGAACTGTCGTATTTGCCAGCGGTTCTTGTTCTTACACTGTTACTAACACGGGTGGGAGTACCCGTACTATTGTTGCGTCGGGAACTGTCGCCAGCACCACGCGTCGGTCTGCTATTGCCATTACAAAGATTATGCCTCGTATTGTTGTAAGTTCTTGGCAGGAGGTTGCAAATTAGCAAATGTGCTATACTTTTATTAATAGTTTATATTTACTTTTTATACCCCCATGAAATTTCTTCGATCGAATTCCGGTTTTACTCTTATAGAAATACTCTTGGTTGTCGCTGCTATCGCTATTTTGGCCGGTATTGTCATTTTGGCAATTAACCCGAACAAACAGCTTGGTGAAACCAGAAACGCCCAACGACGATCTGACGTGAATACCATCTTGAACGCGGTGTATCAGTACTCGATTGATAATAACGGTGTTTTGCCAACAGCTATAGTGAGCTCTACTTGCGCCAGCGTTACTACCAATGAAATTTGCCGTACCGGTGTTTCGACATCAACATGCAGCGGGAGTTACATTGCTCTTACTGAACTTACTACGAGCGAGCGTTACCTTACTTCATTGCCCATTGATCCTTCAAGCACTTCTACCTCCAATAATGGCGCCGGGTATCGCATTGCGAAAAGTGGCAATGGTCGTGTCACTGTATGTGCCCCGTTGGCGGAGCAGGGAGCTACCATATCCGTTACCCGATAATATTAATTTTTTTATACCCCCATGAAATTTCTTCGATCGAATTCTGGTTTTACTCTTATAGAAATACTCTTGGTTGTCGCTGCTATCGCTATTTTGGCCGGTATTGTTATTTTGGCAATTAACCCGAACAAACAGCTTGGTGAAACCAGAAACGCCCAACGACGATCTGACGTGAATACCATCTTGAACGCGGTGTATCAGTACTCGATTGATACGGGCACATTACCTAGTAGTGTTGTTACCTCGACGACAGAAATTTGTCGATCTACGGTCGCGACCTCGACTTGCGTCGGATATATTAATTTGACTGACGCTCTTGTTGCTAATGAAAAGTATTTAACAGCTCTTCCTGTCGATCCGACTGGTTCTTCAACTACTGGTACGGGATATTTTATTTCGAAATCAGCAAATAACAGAGTAACGGTTAGTGCTCCCAACGCGGAACAGAGTGCCACCATTAATGCCACTCGATAAAGCAAGATTATAGCATCAATCTACCTCTTGTATACTTGTTTTTTGTATTGACCTATCTCTTATGCCTGAAAAAATTGCTTCTCGAAACCATAGCGCAAAATTTCTCCGATGTGAGCCGGTTTCTTGCGATGCGTTCAAGCTTTCTTTTAAGGTTGAGTTTCCTTTTTCGTATGAGCCCGGTCAGTATGTTTGGATCCACCTACCGAATCTTAAATACGTTGATCCGAAAGGAGATCGAAGAGCATTCTCCATCATCAACCCTTTTAATCATGAGGGAGAGATAGAGATATTGTTTCGATCTAGTACGAGTGGTTTTAAACGGAGCATACTCGAGTTGACTGCGGGAGAGGAAGTTTTCATCATCGGTCCTTTTGGTTCCTCATTTTTATTATCGCCAGATCGCAAAACTCCGTTGGTTCTTATCGCTGGAGGGGTTGGCGTCGCGCCATTTATTAATCTTGTGCAGACCGCTTTGACCTTAGGATATGACGCGCCCATTGATTTGCTGTGCGTTGATGAATCGACCGCGCGAATGCCTCTGCATCAAAGATTGGTTGATCTTGTTGCCGGTCACGCTACTATTCGATATTCATTTTTTCCGCGCATATTGGAATCTGTTGATGTTGAAAACATCCCGTTCTCTCCGCACCACTTATATTATATTTCGGGAACCCAGGGTTTTGTTGATCATGTGCATACGCTTCTTTGTCAACGTGGTGTTTTTGAACACCAGTTTCGATTTGAGAACTTTTACCCCACGAATCCCGAAACTATCTTGATGCGCAGTCTGTTTGGTCCTGATGGTTCTCCTTTTGTTCCACAAACAGAGCCCATGCACGTTCTTCAGCGCCGCAGCATCCTATTGGCAGCGATTCAAAGTTCATCTCACCATATTATTATTACTGACATTAATGGTTTGATTGTTTTTGCCAATAAGGCGGCTCAGCAGATTACCGGATATTCTCTTGAAGAAATGATCGGTCAGACTCCTCGGTTGTGGGGCGGTATGATGCCAAAATCTTTTTACGAGCGTTTATGGAAGAGTAAATTAGAAGGACATACTATTGATGAAGAAATCATTAATCGCCGTAAAGATGGCTCTTTGTATGAGGTTATGGCTCATATTGCGCCGATTCGAGATGAATCTGGGCATACTAT
>JBDKGD010000029.1:0-11828 GCA_039798365.1 Candidatus Parcubacteria bacterium | reverse complement strand
GATATACCGGGTCTGATTGAGGGGGCATCTTCGGGCAAGGGGTTGGGAATAAAATTTTTACGCCACATAGAGCGAACGCGCGTACTCTTTCATTGCATCTCGTGCGAGCTCGATGATCCGGTGGAAGCGTATAAAACCATCACGGCAGAGTTAGGGAGCTATAAAAAAATACTGGCGCGTCATCCGCAGTATATAATTCTCACCAAAACTGATACGGTATCACCGGAGCGTGTTCGTGAAAAAATGGCAGAACTGAAAAAAACCAAAAAAACTGTTATTCCAGTTTCCGCTTACGATGACGTATCGCTTGGTGAATTGAAAAAAGTACTTAATGTGCTGGAGAATGAAAAAATGAACGGCGCGCACATAGCTACGGAGTAACAGGAGCATCAGCGATTCTACGGGATCGCCACGCAAGAAATGTCTTTGGTAGGTATGCGTCTAGAGATGCCAGCGGGGGGAATACGAAAAAGGCAATAATAAAAGCATAGATGCCGTAGTGCGGCCATTCAACCTCACCGAAGTACCACAGAGAGAGCGTATTGTAAAAGAATAATACAAACAGAGAAAGCCGAAGCTGAAATCCGAACATGATAAAAAGGGCGATGGTAATTTCGGCAAGCGTCGCTCCCAGCACGATGAGTCCCGCGTCATTCGGGAAGAGGTAATGAAATTGTGTGAGATGGTACTGTTCAACAACTGCCAGTGGAATCGCGGGGTGGAGGATTTTAATACTGATTGCGGTAAAGAGCAGAGAAAATCCAAAACTAAAACGCAGGATCGGGATTAACAGCTCATGGAGGTGGCGGAATCGACGAGGACTTGAGAATAAGATGCCATCAATGCTGAAGTGTCGGGATCCGAAAAAAAAGAAGACAAGAGCCAGAGCAAGGTAGTGGGAATAGGTTAAAAGGTACGGTCCAATAAGAAACAGTTGCGATACAAATAACGCGACAGCAATGCCAGCTGCTAATTCGCTTGCCAGTCCTATCGTAAGAAGTAGTCCTGATAGTAAGAGAAGAATGCGAATCGTTGAAACTCCCGATGACAGAGAAGAAAGCGGTAACTCTGGTCCGGGGAAAGAGGAGGTGAGGGCGCTGTACAGCAATATACAGCCGAAGGTAATGCGCAATACGGGATATCCAATCCAAGAGAAACCTTCAAGCCAGGCCCCACAACGGCGCGCAAATTGAGAATAGGAAAAAAGCGTATACAGGAGAATGATGAAAAAAATAAGAGCAGAAATAGAGAAAAGAAACTGGCGATGTCCGGGGTTGGCAAGAGGTGAAAGCAGAGAATAAGTCTGGTCGGTGAAGGTGCGAGAAAAAGATTCAGGAGATAGGACGTAAATCTCATGAGCGTGCGCGATAGTGTTGACGGCCAGGAAGGAAGAAATGACGCTCAGCAGGCTGAATAAAACGAAAGAAGAGCGAATCATGAGAGAAAGAGCTATCGAACAATGTTGACGCGCGCGCTATTTTTGCTAGATCCGCAGTTAATAATTGCCGTATGGGGGAGTCGTTGAAAGGGCACGGTAACAACAGTGAATCCGTAGGGTAAAAGCGTGCGTGATGCGCCATCGATAGTGATGGATCGAGACGAGTCAGATCGATTGTCGAGCATCAGAGGGGTAATCGATTTAATAGTCAGAGAAGAAGGATTTGCTTGGCAATAAGAATCAAATTGAATTCTGCTTTTTGAATAGAGATTTATTGCTTGGCTATAGGAAAGATTGTTGCGTTTCGGGGCGATGGATTGTTCTGATGGAGGTGGCGGAGTAGGGGAAACAGGGGTTTCAGTAGGGGCAAAAGGAATAGGAGCATCTGCGGGCGGGCGAGTCGAGGTTATAATATAGGCGCCAATAGTGGCCATTCCTAGAATAAAAATAATGGTAATGAACAAAAAACGGTACGAGGAATGAATATACATAAAAGAGATATATATGAAAAATAACTATGGCTAAGTGGTGAGTATGCCATAAGTATAGCATGTTGACTACAACTCCACCGAAAGAGAGTTATTTTAATTCATGTAAATCTAAATACCCGTCAGGGTGATGGCGACATAGAGCACGCATGCCCCCAAAAGACTCATGAGAGTGGTCCAAATGGTCGGGTGGGCGTGGTAGCTTTCAGGAAGCAAGTCGCTTGCGCCGATATAGAGAAAGAAACCACAGAAAAGACTGAGTATGATCGCAAGTCCGCGCTGGTCAAGCGAAAAAAAGAAAGTTGAAATCATGCCGAGTGCTGGAGCGATCGCGTCAATCGCAAGCCAAGAGAATGCCTGAGTCTTGCTCCCATGATGCTTCAATACAACATTAACCGTGTTAATGCCATCAGAGAAATCGTGCACGAGCACAGCGGTAGCAACCAATGTTCCAACGGTTGGTGAAACCTGAAATGCAAGACCAATCGCCGCACCATCAAGAAAGCTGTGAAGAGAAAGACTGGCAGCCCCCAATCGCCCTCGAGCGCTTTGGATTCCTGTGTGGTGATGAGCAGTGTCATGTTCATGAAAATGAAAGAATCGATCAAGTGTCATATATCCTAAAAATCCTAGAGCGGTAATGGATAAAGTGGTTGAAACAGAAAGAAAGCCCTCTGCCAATTCGATAGATTCGGGCAGAAGATCAAAGAATGCAACGCCTAGTACGGCTCCAGCAGAGAATCCGAGAATAAGGTGCAACTTATCATGAAACTTAAGAGCAAATAATCCGCCGAGAAGTGTTGATAAAACAGCAGCAATGCTGATAATGAAAATCATAAAAATAAAAAAGGTACGATGCTATTAATGGTAAACAAAACAAAATAAATTCGCTATAGTACATAGTATGGACTCTCCAATACGACCATCTATTCGGTTAAAAAAGACTCCGGTATACATTATTAAAAATCTGGTGATCGCCGAGTTCGTAGTAACAATCATATACCAAGCACTTGGGTGGGCCGCCAACTATGGAGAGATATATCAGCAACTGAATTTTTCAGCGCTTATTTCATACGAAATCGCGCAGCTGGTACTGAAATTATCGGTTGAGGCGTGGATTATTGGGTACATCGGTTTGCGGTGGTATTTTTGGAGTGCCGACATATATAGAGATCGGATCATGATAAAATCGGGAGTGATATTGAGAAAACAACAGGTCATACCATTAGTCCGGCCGGTGTTGGTATCCTACTCATTCGGGTTGCTCTCGCGAATATTTCGGTACGGCACGATTCTTATAACAAGCGCCGAGTCATCAAAGACGGTGGTATTGAAAGAAATTCCCGCTCCGCACATCGTGGGGGCAGAAATTGAAAAGCAAAATAGACAAGAGAAAGAATCAGCGTCACATCGATTTCCGGTAGTTGCGTCACTCGAACAGTTGTTGCAGGATCGAGAACATGAACAGCTTGAGTTTAAAAGTTCGCTCCGATGGGACATGAAGGAGCAGAAGATCAACAGGGGGCTAGAAAAGATAATCATGAAAACCGTGGCCGCTTTTTTGAATTCAAATGGAGGAGTGTTGGTAATCGGCGTTGACGATGAGAAGCGTATTGTGGGCATCGCGCATGATTATCAGACACTGCCAAATCAAAATATCGACGGATTTGAAAATCATTTTAACAATATATTTCGAGACGCTATTGGCGCGGAATTCCGCCAGTGGGTGCGTTTACAATTTTTGCAGAATCAAGGACGGGAGGTGTGTTTGGTTAAAATAGCACCGGCACATCAGCCGGTATATATGACATTTGATGGCAACGAAATGTTTTTTATCAGAACGGGAAACGGCACATCGCCCTTGCAATTAAGTGAAGTTGATCGATACATACAGTCGCGATGGAGTAGGTAACGTCAGTGAGGAAGCTGGTTGTGAATCGCGCCTCTAGCCAAGAGATATTTGAATGGGAAATGGTGGCGGTGTTATACTGACAGATATGCAACACTATTACGGTGATACGGTGCGTCGTTTGTTCATTGCCGCTGCCGTTATCATGACGGTAACGCTGCCATTTTTCGCGGAAGAAATAGGCATGGCGGCAAGCGGCATTTCAATAATAGGGATTATTCTGACAGGATTAGCAGCGGGGCTAACCAATCCGAAGTCGATTACATCGGCAGTAATCAATGGCATTGTCTCGGGAGTAGCGGTTTTGGTATTTGAACTCTATTCAATCGATACATACACAAGACTCCAAACGATGTCGATATTTTTGCTCATTAACCAGCTACTAGCGGCGCTCTACATCATCGCTTTGTATTACAGCATAAAAACAATCCGGGGAATTGTGGTAAATAATCATGAAAGAGGTGCGGCGCAACGGGATTAAGAGGCAATAGTAGAAATGTTGTTAATTCCGGATGTTTTCATGTGTGTTGGTGGCGGGACGATGAAAGATAAGTTCCGAAAAATAATTAACAACATACAGAAACCCAGAAACAAGTAAGCCGTGTTTCTTGAGTCTTCGGGCCGAGGAAAAAAGCCATAGGTTGGTGCGAAATAAAACAGTCCCAACGCGTCGGAGTCGGCGCGCGATATCAGTGTCATCACCGTAAAAAGTAATACTGGTATCAAATCCACCGATGGAGTCAAGCGCGTCTTTCTTGATAACCATATTCCCGCCAACCGCCATGACGCCGGTGATGCGAGCAAGAACAGCCGCAATATGCCAGTAGAAGGTAGAGATGCGTTTATGTCGCAAAGAGGCATCATAAAATCTGTATGGTCCACTGACAAGGACAAGGGTAGGGTTTGCAGTAAACAGTTTCGTTGTGGCTATAATCCAGTCGGAAGGGATTCTATTGTCTGCATCGATAAAACCGATGAGTGAACCGCGCGCGCGTGACGCGCCTGCCTGGCGGGCAAAATTCGTTCCCCGCCGGGATTCATGGATGACGCGGACCTGCGGAAACTGCGCGGCGCGGGACGGTGTCTGATCAGAGGAATCATTATCAACCACGATAATTTCAATAGAATATTCAGACGGAACTGAGGCGTCAAGGATACTGCGGATGCAATCAGCAATGTACAATTCTTCATTATGCGCGGGAATAACAATGCTAAAAATATTCATTGCGATGTTTCGTTAGCGTATCTGTTTCCATTGGCTGCTAAAAGATTTCTTAAAGAGTGTTAGGAAGAGCGTATTGAGGAAGTAGAGAGTCAGTAAACGAATCCAGCCAATTTCATGCATCCGTCTGCCATCATGGTATATGGCAATTCGCCGATCGATTCTGGTGTACCCCTTTTGGTGTAAGCGACGGAACAAATCGTTATCTTCCGCAGCTGCCAAAGTTGTATTGAACCCCCCAATCAGTTCAAAGGCGGTGCGTCGAACACAGAGAAACTCGCCGGGAGCTCCTCCGATGCCAAGGATGTTGTTGAAAATAACGTACAGGTAATTCATGAGACCGGAAAAAAATACATCAGCAATCGTGGCGTGAGCCGAATCAACACGGAGAAATCCGGTTAATCCAACAAGACGCGGTTCATGTTCAAATCGTTGGATAATGTGGCTGATTGTTTTGGTAATGTCAGCAATTGTCACGTCGGCATCAAGAAATAAAAGATATTCTCCTGTGGCTATTGCCGCCCCCCGATTTCTACCGGATGCAATTTTTCCGATAATTCCCGATTCATCTGCCACGATAACTTTATCAGCATGACGGTGGGCGATAGAAACTGTTTGATCGGTGCTCGTGCCGTCGGATACAATCAGCTCATACGAATGTCCCGTGAGGGTTCGTAATCGCAAAAGAGATCGTTCCAGAGCCTTCTCTTCATTTTTTGTTGGAATGATGATAGATATCATGATCGAGGAAGATGGTGACGAAAATAGATGTTGAGTCGATACAGGGTATATACAAGGGTAATAAATAATGCTCCAAGGAAAACACCCTGAAATCCTTTATCAATTAGAGCATACACATTACCGAAAAAATACCCGACTCCGATAAGGAATGTTGTCCAGACAACGCCTGCTGCTATATTGATAAAAATAAATTTACGAAACGGAACACGTGCCATACCGGCTGCAATAAGAGTTGCAAGAGCAAATCCAAACCCCATGGTAAGCTTGGAGGTGAGTAGGATTTTTTCATGATGTCGATGAAAAAGATGGGAGATTCGCTCTGCGGTAGATTCAGAAAGACCGAAGAAATGGCCGTATCGTCGGATAAATCGGATACCGCCATGGTAACCAATTGAATACCAGAATATATCGCCAATAATATCACCCGCCAGCAAAATCCAAAAAACTGGCCAGAACTGAAAAAATGAAAGATGAATAAGGATCCCGGAGGCAACACTGACAATTGGACCCTCAATGATACCAAGAGGAAGAAGGATGGCATATCCAAACTGGGTAAAAAGAGTAGCAACGTGACCGATGGGTTCCATGAGGATAATAAGAGGTTACCGCATAGTAATAGTATCAGATACGAGAATATATTGTTAATAAAAAACCCTATATCCGTTAACGGATATAGGGTGAAGAGCTACTGGTTATATTTCCAAGAGAATCGCATTCCAACAGCGATATGTGGATGCCGTTCCTCGTGATGCGGTCCATGGCCAGCAGGGAGATGATCGTGGTCTGCCCCTGCAATCGGAACAGAGAATATCAAAAGCACGCAAGCAGATCGTTCGTGGGAAAATGAGCGACCCAGCGCAGTTGTTCCTACAAGCAATACGCCGGGTCGGAAATTTACAGCCCCCGAATCCTTTACTACTGCGATACGCGAAGTAAAAAAGAAATCACGGGGCAACTTGATGTGCGAGACGCATCCCGTCGTGCCCAGTATTCCCCTTGTTGGACTATGTGATATGGGCGCAAAGCACTCCAATTTTACAAAAGGGGTAATAGTAGCAGTTTCACTCAGATGGTATCGTCTGGAACAGGTAATACTCCCATGAACAACTGGTCCAACCGTAACAAGAGAGTACCGAGCTTCTCCCGTCATACGTATGTTGGACAGGTTCTTGTAGAAACCAACGCCAACGTTAAGTTCTTTGTCTTGTTCCATTCGATCATGAAATCCAGTCGAGGCGCAAACAGACGCAAATAATGAGCGTCCAGTTAGGGTAAGCTCAATTTGTTGCACTGGACCAGAGCCAAACACACCTCCATTCTCGCCAACGTAGCGAGAAAGCGTCTGGGTGGAGATAGTGATTCCCGGAGAGTCATGCTCTTGCCCATAAATAATTATGGAGTGGGAAAACGTAAAAAACGTAAGCAAAAAAAAGCAAAAAGAAAGAATTTTCAAGGTGCGAGTACTCCTTTTAAGTATTCAGGGAAACAGGTAAGGGGGCAACCACCATTATTGGTATCAAAAAATAAAACAGGTGTCAAAATCCACCCACGGGAAGAGGTGTAAATTATGCGCGAAAAATAAAAAGAATAAGAGAAAGTGTTATGGCAGAAGATACCGTAGAAATAAAAATAGTGTTGGCAATAAATGGGTCGGTAAGGTGGTAGCGATCAGCAATAACAAACGAAGTTACGGCGGTTGGCATGGCGGCAATCAAGACAGAAAACGATATATCAGATAATGAAAAATGAAACACCGTTGCCAGTCCATACACAACAAGCGGAGCACACAGCAGTTTTATGACTGTTGAGAACAAGGAGAGTGCGTATGATGATCGAGAAAGAGTAGTGGACGAAAGAAATATACCCAAAGAAAAAAGAGCGACAGGAGACGCGCTGGCGCCAAGGAGTCGAGTTGTCTCGACGAGAAATGAAAATGCATGCCATGAATGAGGTAAGAAGCTTAAGGAAATGCCGATAAGAGGAGAAATAAAAAATGGATTGTATGTGGTATGAGTGATAACACTCAAGGGCGAAGGATGGGGAGAAATGAGGTATTCAATAGCAATCAGCGCAATAAGAATGCTGATAACCAGCTGTGCCGCGGCAACGCCGACAAATAGAGGAGTCGCCGCGGGACCGAATGCGAGATATGAAATAGGAAATCCCATGTATACAGTATTGCCCAGCGTAGCTACCAAAATAACACCAGCAATTGTGCGAGAATGAACATGCGCCAGTCGCAAGATAGTTATAATCAATAACGCCAGAAATACGGCTGAAACGGCCTGAATCCCAATCATGCGAAGAAGAGTTCCGTCGCTCCAATCAAGAACAAGAAAACCAGAGATAATAAGAGCAGGTAGGGCAATGTAGTATGCGAAAGAGTTTAGAGTTGGCATCCATGAGGACTCCGCCAATCCACGCGCGCGGGAAATGTATCCTAAGAGAATAATAAGGAAAATAGGAATAATAATCGCAATGATAGTCATGTAGTACTAGTATAGCGCTAAATAAAAAAAGACGCCCACTAAAAAATTAGCAGGCGTCTTTTTTGTTGAATGCGCGAACGCGTTAACCACCGTTTAAAGCAGCTCGAGTGAGAGGACCAACTGATCCTGTAGGAGAAATACCATGCAACGATTGATATTGCGCAACCGCTGTGTAGGTAAGAGTTCCGTAGTAACCGGTGATGGGGCCGCGGTACACACCCTCTCCAGTGAGTCGCTGTTGTAGAGCGCTTACATCAGAACCGGTAGAGCCAATGGTGAGCAATCGGTAGAATTTATAAGACGATCCCATGCCATAGGTATATGACCCACCGGACAATAATCCAGCCTGCGCCTGAAGTTGGGCAAGTTGGTTTTGTAAGAATTGTATCTGTGCTAGCAATGATCCTGTGGTGCCATCAGTAGTGACGCCAGTATCTGATACGGTGACAAAGAGTGTATTACATCCTCCACCCGTTGAACAAACGGTTATCGAAGAGGATCCATAAGAGACCCCATAGAGAGACAATAACGAACCATTAATACTTGGCTGAACAATGGTGTTTCCGGTTGAAGACAGATAGTAACTACCACTGCCTCCCGATAATGTTACGGATACACTTTGCCCTACTCGAATAACAGGATTATTTTGGCTAAAGAGCACGAGTCCATATCCCGATCCAGAATTACCAACGGTAACATAGAGTGATCCGCATAGAGCGCCAGACGAACATATAGTAATAGTTGTCGCGCCAACAGTAGAGCCGTATATGGTAAGAGTATTGCTGCCGGAGAGAGTAACTGATGCAACCTGCGGAGCTGAATTAGAAGCAATATAGTAGGAACCATTTCCACCGGAAACAGTAACGGCTAAGGATTGAGAAACAGCAACCGTGGGGTTATTTTGGCTAAAGTACAGCATCCCACTGCCAGAGCCGCCGGTATTGACTGTTACATACAAAGCGCCACACGCATTCCCTGATCCGCAAACTGTGATTGTTGTTTGTCCCGTTGCCAGCGCTGAAACAATAAGATTCGTTCCGGAAAGATATGCGGAAGCCACCGATTGATTAGAATTGCTTGAAATAAAGTATCCGCTACCTCCAAAAAGAGAAACAGATTGGCTATTTCCGGACGACAAGAAGAGATTATTCTGACTGAATGTAATTGAACCACTCCCGCCAGTATTGATGGATACGGTTACAGTCCCGCATTGGTTATTTTGAGAACAGATTGTGATGGTCGAAAAACCGCTGACTCCAGTAGCATACAGGGACAAGGAAGATCCACTGATACTTGCCTGAATAATGGAAGGATTTGAATTATTCGATATATAATACGAACCACTCCCGCCAGAAATAGAAATAATAATCGAATTGCCAGTCGAAAGATACACGTTATTTTGCCCAAAGGTCAACGATTGACCAGTGCCAACTTGGGTGGTAACAGAGAGTGCGGCGCAAGAGTTAAGATTATTTTGATTGCAAATGGTTGCAATCGTTACTCCGGGATTATTTCCAGTAACAGTGATCTGAGATCCGTTGACTGCAAAGTTGGCGACGGAAGGGTTTGAATTATTTGTTACGGTTAGTGTTGTAAAGCCTCCGTAAGCGGAGACGATCACCGACTGACCTTGCGGTAAGTTGAGGGTATTTTGACTAAGAGTGAGTGTGCCAGTTCCTCCCGATCCAACGTAAGGCCAGACAACCATAGATGACTGTTGTCCATTGACGATGACGTAGGAAAGAGAACCCCCGACAGCACCATAGCTGTTGGTACTGACAACGGTAGAGAGAACGCCGCTGGAATTAGTATTTCCCAGGGATCGAGTCTGCATGCCAGAAGTAGTTCCAACATTATAAAAAAGTGAAACAGTCGCGTTCGAGTCGCCAAAAACTGTAATTTGGACGGAATCGCCGGTTGCCGACGAAAGAGACAGCGTTGGGGTGGCGGCATGAACTGTTCCGCCCGATACTGCTACAAGAAAAAGAGTAGAAAGAAAAATGGAAGCAATAGTTCTAAGGTTCATAAGATGATTCAGAGAGAGTGAATAACAATCGCATTCGACAAATGCGAAAAAAAGTAAGCGGTTTAGTTGGAAATCAATCGCAAGAGACCTTGACAGTAGCCGCAAACTCCATGTCTGGTATTATACTATATTTTTCAAAAATAGGGAAGACCGTACCCTATCACTGCGTATGAGGGGAAAAAGTGCGTAAACCAGGGTAGAGGTCGCTATATTTTTCGATGAGATATCGCTGAAAAGAATCGCTGGAGAGTTCCCGACCGCTGACGCGTTTAATCAGCTCGGCAGGACTATGGAATTTGCCATGAATATGAATAGTATCGCGCATCCAAGTTCGTAAACGTGAAAAATCCCCACTAGCAATATCGGATGTAATGGTAGGATGCTGAGTGTGTGCTGCGTCCCAAAATTGAGCACTATACAAATTACCTAGCGTATAGGTAGGAAAATAACCAAAAAGTCCTTGTGACCAATGAACGTCTTGCAGTACACCCTCACCGTCATCAACGGGGGTAATACCAAAAAATCGCTCACTGTAATCTCGCCATGCATCAGGCAGCTCAGCAACGGGCAAACGACCCTCAATGAGGTCACGTTCTAATGCGAAACGAAGGGCAATGTGAAGATTGTATGTCACCTCATCGGCATGGATACGAATCAGTGACGGACGCACTTGATTTAATCCGCGGTACAACGCTTCTTCTGAAACAGAAGAAAACTGGTGTGGAAACGATTCGACAAGACGGGGGCGCAAAAACTGGCAAAACGGGTGGCTTAATCCGATGATATTTTCCCAGAGGCGAGATTGAGATTCGTGAATACTTAAAGATGCTGACTCTGCCAGCGGTGTGCCAAAATTTTCAACTGGCAGTCCTTGTTCATAGAGTCCATGTCCAAATTCATGCATAACTCCGCTGATCGCGACAAACACATTTTCAGGATCAAACGAAGTAGTAATGCGAGCATCGAATGGATGCGTTGCGGTCGTAAACGGGTGAACGCTCTCATCCAGTCGTCCAGCAGAAAAATCAAAACCAATATCTCGCAGCAGATTGGTGACAATTTTTTTCTGAGTATGAATATCAAATGCGTCATGAAGCCACGCGGGAGTTGGGGTTGCGGGGGTTGCCTGGATAGTCTTTAAAAATGGAATTAAGAAGGCGGTTAGGTCTGATAAGATATCTGTTGTGGTTGCGGTGGTGAGATTCGGTTCGTAGGTATCAAGCAGGGCATCGTAAGGGGATTGCGCGTAGCCAATCAAGTTTGCCTCTTCCTGTTTGAGCGAGACAATGTGCTGAAGAGTTGGCAAAAAAAGCGAGAAATCTTTTGCTGTTTTTGCCTCTTGCCACGCATGGTAACCAACGGTAGTGGCTTCGGTCAGTCGCTGGACAAATGAAGGAGTTAGTTTCTTTTCTCGGTATGATTCTCTCCATACTTCACGAACAATGGCGGCGTCAGTATCGTTTAAAAGACCCTGTTGAAGGGCGTCATGCGCTTTGACAAGAATTGTTTGAAAGG
>JBDKGD010000028.1:0-7259 GCA_039798365.1 Candidatus Parcubacteria bacterium | reverse complement strand
CTGACTGTTTGGCCCGTGGGCTTTGCCGCCACCAACCCAGATTGGAGATCGGGTTGATCCGTGACGAGCGCGTCCGGTTCCTTTTTGCCGCCATGGCTTTCTTCCTCCGCCACGAACTTCGGCGCGTGTTTTCGCGTGCGCCCAGCTGCGACGGGCATTTGCCAATTGAGCAGTTAATACCTGTTTCACCAACGCGGCGCTCCAGGCAACGCCAAATACCGATTGCGGAAGTTCAATGCTTCCTACTTTTTCGTTCTTTATGTTATATACATCGGTATTCATGGGAGTAGTAAAAGATTATCGAATATTTTAACTCTGCTTCGACAATCGGGTTATCTTTCTTATCTCGATGAGTGTGCCCCGAGCACCAGGAACCGCGCCTTTCAACGAGATCGTGTTGAGAGCTTCATCAACGGCAATGACCGCCAGATTTTTTATGGTGACTCGTTCCTGACCCATGTGTCCTGCCATTTTGCGACCTGGAACAACACGTTGGGGCGCTGTGCTTCCCAAAGAACCAGGGGCGCGCAGTCTGTTTTTTTGACCATGGGTTTTTGGACCACCACCGAATCCATGGCGTTTTACACCGCCCTGGAATCCCCGACCCCGAGTCAAACCAGAGATTGCCACCACATCTCCTTCTTTAAAAACAGAAACAGGAATCTGCTGACCGATAGCCATATTTGACACATCGTTAGCACGGAATTCCCGTTTTGTTTTCTTGCCCAATAGTAACTGAACCGCCTCATAGCCATCGCGCTGTTTTGTACGAACCAAAGAAACCGTATTTGGTTCGGCTTGCAAGACTGTTACCGGAACTACTGCGCTTCCGCGCCATAGCTGGGTCATTTTTAATTTTCGCGCTAAGAGATGCATGGTGTTTTCTGTCAAAAAAATATGCCCGAGGTTTTCGGGGCTGCCAATCCTTTCTAAAACCTCGCTATAAGCGAATGGGTATATTGTGTACTAAAATTAAAAACTTTGCAAGAGGGTCTTGTTGATGCCCGTACGTTGGTTGGATTTGATACCGTCAATACGCTAATCAACGGATACATACCCCACCATGTATCTCGTTTTTTCCATTAAAAAACCCGCGCAGGCGGGTTGGTTTTTTATATACAATCAGACACGCGATACTTTGGTATTTCGCAGATACACCGAGTTTTTCCATCCCATAGGAGATTCCTGATGCATCTGCTCTTTCCCTCATACCTCCCATTGCACATGGTCCGTATGCCTCCATTGTATCGCGTGTCTGATATTTTTGCGGAGCACAACATTCCATTTATCCTGATTGCGCGCCGTATGTTTCTGTTGGTATCGTATTATTCTTTTATTTACCGGTCAAGTTTACGCGCGGAACCAAAAACCACCCTTTTCGGGGGTGGTTTTTGGTTGTGACGGTATCTCTTTTTTTGATACTGACGTCTTGTACTTGCACCTACATCATCTTCACCTCGACATCAACACCTGCCGGCAGATTAAGCGTCGAGAGCGACTCGATAATCTTTGGGTTTGGATTGACGATGTCGATCACCCGCTTATGCACGCGGATCTCGAACTGCTCGCGCGAATCCTTGTCGATAAATGTCGAACGGTTGACGGTGTATTTTTTGATCTCAGTCGGCAACGGCACGGGACCCACGATCTGGGCATCATTGCGTTCGGCGGTTTCGATAATCTGACGCGCCGAATTGTCAATGAGTTTGTGATCGAATGAGCGAATGCGCAACCGCAACTTATGGATCATTTCACCATCTTTTTTCTTTGTCATGTGTACGTTGAACTAATAACGTTTAAAGAGCTACTATCCGGGCGGCTATTTGATGATTGAAGTCACCACGCCAGCACCAACTGTTTTACCTCCTTCGCGAATCGCGAACCGCTGTTTCTCTTCCAAAGCTACCGGCGAGATGAGCTTTACTTTCACCTTTACCGTATCGCCTGGCATAACCATTTCCATTCCTTCCGGCAATGTTACATCGCCGGTTACATCTGTGGTGCGGATATAGAACTGTGGCTTGTATCCCTTGAAAAACGGCGTGTGTCGACCACCTTCCTCTTTTGAGAGCACATACACTTCAGCTTCAAATTCGGTGTGGGGAGTTACTGAACCGGTTTTTGCGATAACCTGTCCGCGCTCTACATCTTCTTTTTTAAGACCGCGCAACAAGATACCAACGTTATCACCTGCCATTCCTTCATCGAGCAACTTATTAAACATTTCGATGCCGGTAACGACTGTTTTTTGGGTGTCGCGCAAACCGATAATTTCACATTCATCGTTGACTTTGATCTTTCCCCGTTCGATACGACCCGTGCAGACTGTTCCTCGACCTTCGATTGAGAAAATATCCTCGATCGGCATCAAGAACGGCTTATCAAGCTCGCGCACTGGATCTGGAACGTATGTATCGAGCGCTTCAATCAGATCCAAAACCGGTTTGGCATCCGGGCTGTCTGCTGAAGTGGCATTGAGCGCCTTCAATCCTGAACCACGAATGACCGGAATTTCATCACCAGGGAATTCGTACTTCTTCAACAACTCACGGATCTCTGATTCTACTAAATCGATCAAATCCGGATCATCAACCATGTCGACTTTGTTCAAAAAGACGATAATTCTCGGTACACCGACCTGACGCGCCAACAAGATATGTTCACGAGTCTGTGGCATCGGACCATCGGTCGCGGCAACAACCAAGATCGCACCGTCCATCTGGGCGGCACCGGTAATCATGTTCTTGATGTAGTCGGCGTGACCAGGAGCATCAATGTGCGCGTAGTGGCGCTTGGCTGACTCATACTCGGAGTGGTGGAGCGCAATGGTGATACCACGTGCTTTTTCCTCCGGAGCATTATCAATGTTTTCGACTTTCTCTTCGCGCGCGGCATACTCTCCGCCCTTCATGTGAAGCACGTGAGTGATAGCCGCCGTCAATGTCGTCTTGCCGTGGTCAACGTGTCCGATAGTACCCACGTTGACGTGCGGCTTAGCACGACTAAATTTTTCCTTATCTGCCATAATGGTAAATATAAGAATCGCGCACGGACTGTTGATTCAAGATATATTCTCGGATTTGCAAGAGGATATCCTACGCGTACCTTGCAAATACGAACCTTGTCACATCCGGCACGAGAACGACTAGTTTATGGATGAATATAAAATGGGCTTTTTGATAAAAACCCGTAAGTGTAATCGTATCTGTTTTCTATTCAAAGTCAATAGGATTTTTTAAACATTGCTACTTTCTGCGAGCCTCTACTTTATTGATTGTGAAAATATAAAACCCCCGACTATAGGGGGTCTGATTGCTTATCTATAATGATATTCAAAAAAACGACACATGAATGCTTACCGAAGACATATCCGCAAATTGCTTGCTACAACCTAATTTCAGGTGCCGTTTTATTGAATATATGCAGGTTTGAAACGATCAAGATCCCTATATCGTCATCAATCACCCCCGTGTTTGACAACGAACATCTTTCTCGTTCCAACCTGCCGTCTGGGACTATTTATATACCTTTACCGGTTTTCTTGTCAACTACGCGATTATCTGATTTTATATTGATAGCACGTGCTTTTTTGTTTCTTTACCCCGCACACACAACTGCTTTCTTATGTTCCGGAGGATTCTATGACACTGCAACTTCCCTCTTTATGCCTTTGGTTTTCTAATGTCTTAGGTTATCTTTTTTTGTTGCTGATTCTTGCTTTTCTGCTATCTATAATAGCAATGTACTGTTTTTTGATTTGGAGCGCGATCTTCTGGAATCGACAAGACTCTCCTTCCAGTGATTCTCTCAGACGTATTTTTTATAAATAGATACTCCCTCCTCGTATACGAGGAGGGAGATATTTTTTTTGTAAGGCGAGTCATCTCTTTCTATCACTTTGTCTTATTGTATTTTTTTGCTATTTCTTCTAGCGCGGAGCGCACTAATTGATTTGGAAACGTCTCAATGTATGGCGCGACGTATTCCATAAACAAGGTCTTGTTGTCGTAGAGACCTTTGGGTATTTCATTTTTTATTTCTGCCACCATATCCAATCGCACAATTTCATCTTCGGTTACTTGCCATGGCAATTCTTTTGTTCTAGTCAGTGTCAGCGAATTTAGATCTATCAGTTTTTTATATTGTCCGCCTCCCTTTATTGATTTGTGCACCTGAACTTTTATAATTTCGACACCATCTATCTTTCTGGCTAAAAAAATGGAACATCCGACTTCACCATGATCGAATGCCTTATACCACAGCGCAATGTAGATAACTTCTGGTCTTCCGATTATATCTGGACCTTTGTTTTCTAGGAAGCGCCACTCCGGCTGATTATTTTCCTTCTGCAGCAAGCTGCATGATGCGCGATTTTCTTCCTGCGTTTCTACCTCTTGAGCGTACGTTGACGTCGGCACGCAAAACAATAGAATACCCACGCATATCATCCAAAACACTTTATTCTGTTTCATAGTCTAATCCTTCTTTCTTTTTTCAAATGGTTGTCGACTGGCAGTTTTACTAACATACCAGCATTGATGTTTCGTTGAGAAAACACCTCCTACAAAAGAGGTGCCAACCTAATTCGCTTCCTCTATTATATCACAATATCAGTATTTTTGCAATACAAAACCCCGTCATTCTTGCACGGGGTTTTGTATTGAATTAACTTACAACGCATTACTTCTTCTTGCCGTCAATGATCTGCTGTTCAACATTCTTAGGCGCGGGTTCGTAATGATCAAATTCCATAGAGAAACTACCACGACCCTGAGTAATGGAGCGCAACTGCGTGGCATATCCGAACATTTCGGATAGCGGCACCTTACAGTTGATGACTTTGATGTTGGCACGATCCTCAATCGCTTCAATTTTACCGCGCTTTGAATTCACATCGCCAGTTACCTCACCCAAGAAATCCAAGGGTGCTAGAATTTGTACCCGCATAATCGGCTCAAGGATCACCGGCTTGGCATTTTTTGCTGCTTCCTGGAATGCCATTGATCCGGCTATCTTAAACGCTGCCTCTGAGGAGTCGACATCATGGAATGATCCATCATACAACGTAACCTCAACATCAACCACCTGATAATGCGCGAGAATACCTCGGTCAAGCGCCTCTTTGATACCCTTTTCAACGGCCGGAATAAATTCATTCGGAATGGCGCCTCCTTTGATGGCATTGATAAATTCAAAACCGGTTCCCCGTTCGCGCGGCTTGATGCGAATTTTGGCATGACCGTACTGTCCCCGACCACCGGACTGTTTTATGTATTTCCCTTCGGCTTCGGCCTCGCCGGTTATGGTTTCGCGGTAGGCAACCTGCGGACGACCGACGTTTGCCTCTACGTTAAATTCGCGCTTCATCCGATCAACGATAATCTCAAGATGCAACTCTCCCATGCCTGATATGATGGTTTCATTTGTTTCGGCATCGCCCTGAACGCGGAATGTCGGATCCTCTTCCGCTAACCGACGCAATGCAATGCCCATTTTTTCCTGGTCAGCTTTTGTTTTTGGTTCAATTCGAATACCAATAACCGGTTCGGGAAAGGTAATTTTTTCCAACATGACAGGATGCGCCGGATCACACAGCGTGTCACCGGTCGTGGTATTTTTCAAACCGACTAGCGCGGCAATTTCACCCGCGTAAATTTCCTCGACTTCTTCGCGCTGATTGGCATGCATACGCACAATACGGCTCACTCGCTCCTGCTGATTTTTTATTGTATTGAAAATATAAGAACCTTTTTTTAGGATGCCGGTGTAGTTGCGATAGTATGTCAGCGATCCGACGTATGGATCGGCGGCTATCTTAAACGCTAATCCAATAACCGGCTGATCATCGTTCATCGGGGTTTCCTGAGGTTCACCTGTCTCGGCGTTGGTTACTTTTAACGCCGGCATGTCGATTGGCGCCGGCAGATAATCGATGACGGCATCGAGCATAAACTGCACGCCTTTGTTTTTGAGCGCTGAACCACAAAGTACGGGAACCAGTGTGTTAGCGATGACACCCACGCGCAGAATGCGCTTGATGTCAGCTACTGCAATTTCACTTCCCGCCAAATACTGCTCCATCGCGACGTTGTCTGTTTCTACTATTTTTTCGATTAACCGCTCGCGCGCGGAGCGCACCTCGTCTGCCATATCGGCTGGAATTTCAATTTCGGTTATTTTTTCTCCATGATCTCCCAAAAATTCATACGCTTTCATGCCGATCAAATCAACAACGCCCGAAAAATTTCCTTCCGCGCCAATAGGGAGCTGGACGGGAATGGCATTTTTTGTCAGCCGGTCGAGAATCGACTCGTAACTGCGCTGGAAACTAGCGCCCATGCGATCGAGCTTGTTAATAAAACATACGCGCGGTACACGGTACTCATCGGCGTAATGCCAGTTGGTCTCTGACTGAGGTTCCACGCCCGCCACTCCGTCGAACACAACGACCGCGCCATCAAGTACGCGCAATGATCGTTTTACTTCTACGGTAAAGTCTATGTGTCCTGGAGTATCAATGAGGTTGATGACGTGCTCCATTTTTTTATCACCCTTGGCGTATGTGGGAATCCAAAACGCCGTAGTTGCCGCGGAAGTTATGGTGATACCTCGCTCTCGTTCTTGCTCCATCCAATCCATGACCGTATCGCCTTCATGTACTTCGCCAATTTTATGAGAAACACCAGTGTAAAAAAGCACCCGCTCGCTACAGGTTGTTTTTCCCGCGTCGATGTGGGCGATAATACCGATATTGCGAACTTTTTCTAAGGGATACTTTCTCATACACGATTATTTAAAAATGGGTGAATAAACATATTGTACAATACATGAAAACCGTCACGAATTGCTACGGCTGTCGTTCTGATATATCCACAGACGGCATACCCATAGAACATTTTACTTCTTTACGAACTGCGCGGTTTGGCAAAATGCGCAAACGCGCGGTTTGCTTCTGCCATACGGTGCGTATCCTGCTTTTTCTTAATGGCAGATCCTTCATTCTTTGACGCTGCCACCAGCTCATCAGCAAGTTTTTGGTGCATTGGCTTGCCTTTTTTGGCACGGGCCGCTGCTAGAATCCACCGGCACGCCAACACAAACTTGCGTTCCGGATTTACCTCTTGCGGCACCTGATAGTTGGCTCCACCGACCCGACGAGATACCACCTCAACCAGGGGCGCGGCAGTCTCGAGCGCTTTCTCGAAGATTGCAATACACTCTTCTTTTGTTTGTTTTTTTATTTCATCAAACGCGCCATA
>JBDKGD010000027.1:0-4269 GCA_039798365.1 Candidatus Parcubacteria bacterium | reverse complement strand
GCGCAGGGAATAGCACTGCCTGAGTTTGTCTTCACCGAAAAAGACAAAGCCGATCTGGCAATCCTCGTCAAAAACAAAGCGGATGCCATTGCAATCTCATTCATCCAAAACCACAAAGATCTCGCGTATGTGCGTTCGTTGTTGCCTAAAAAAAATCAACCACTACTCGTGTCAAAAATAGAAACAGAAAAAGCAGTAGAAGACATTGACGCCATCATCGACGCGTCCGATGTCGTTATGGTAGCTCGCGGTGATCTGGGAATCTCTATTCCCCTTCCTCGGTTACCGCATGTACAAAAACACATCATCGCCGCCTGCCGAGAAAAAGCAGTGCCCGTTATCACCGCCACGCAAATGCTGGAATCAATGACAAAAAACATCATGCCAACCCGAGCCGAAGTCACAGACGTTGCCAATGCCATTTTCGATGGAACAGATGCCGTAATGCTCTCCGGGGAAACAGCATCAGGGAAATATCCCGTTGAAACAGTCCGGGTAATGGCACAGATTGCGGCAGAATCCCAAGAACACACCGATGCCGGGCAGTGTCCGCTTACCGAAGAAGTATCAAACGCCGTCGCCTACGAAGCAGTAGCGCTGGCGGCATGCGTAAACGCCAAGCTCATCATCGCCTTCACCGCCAGTGGCAAAACCGCTCAAGCAGTTGCTTCTCACCGCCCGATACAAGAAATAATCGCCGCCTCATTTGATCACCAAACTCTTCGAAAACTCTGCTTCACCTGGGGTATCGCCGGTCTAGAAAATACTCCGTTAAAAAATCTCGACGATATGGTAATGCAAGCACGAACCATAGCAAAATCACAAAAAGTAGTAGCTATGGAGAAAAAAGATCCGTATGTAATCGTGGCAGGCATTCCGTTTGGAGGGAACGCCACAACCAATATGGTATTGGTACAAAACTATTAAAAACCAATCCCAAAGCATAACCACACAGAAGCACTCTAAAAGAGTGCCTCTGTGTGTGCTGAATCAAATAAAACCATACTATGCGAAGAACTGCTCCTAACAAAAAAGTCGGGCTGCTGGGAATTGAACCCAGTCTACCTGCTCCCAAAGCAGGCGTACTACCGGTATACGACAGCCCGAACAACAAAAGACCACTTTAATTTAAAGGATTTTTCTCGTACAATCAAACCGTACCAACAGGATACGCTGTCTGTCCCCGTAGTTCAACGGATAGAACGACTCCCTTCTAAGGAGTAGATCGAGGTTCGATTCCTCGCGGGGACACAAGAAATATCAGTTCGCAAAAAAAGCACAAAAAAACTAACACAAACAAAAAAGATGCTTTGCGGCAACTACGCAAATACTCTATGCTTGTCATAACGCCACATGGAAATCATATCACCAGACTCAATCCAAGCATTTCTCCAAACCGCTGGTTACTTGGGATTATTTGCGTTGATATTCATCGAATCAGGATTATTAGTAGGCATATTTCTGCCAGGTGACAGCGTGCTTTTTACCGCCGGATTTTTAGCATCACAGGGATACTTTGATATTACAATTCTCATTATCGGCATATTCATCGCGTCAATACTCGGAGATAATTTTGGCTTCATACTTGGACGAAAATTCGGAAAAGAGATATTCAATAAAGAAAAATCGTTGTTTTTCAATAAAAAATACATCGAACAAGCGCAGGAATTCTATGAAGTACATGGAAAAAAAACAATTGTTCTCGGACGATTCGTGCCGGTTATCCGCTCCGTTGCTCCAATTCTTTCAGGAATTAGCCGAATGCCCTACAAAACATACATGCTTTTCAACATACTAGGCGCGGCGGCATGGGCAGGTGGACTCACTATGCTTGGTTTTTTCCTTGGGAAAACCATCCCCGATGTCGATTACTATATCCTGCCAATCATCGCAACAATCATTCTCATCTCAGTGCTCCCGTCAATTATAAAAATAACACGCGAGAAACAATTAGTAGCCAAATTAATAACCGGAGAAACAGCACTCATAAAACGGTATCCGAAAATCCGCAAAGCATTTGGCGTAGTGCTGATAATATACGGCATACTCGCACTGGCAACTCCCTTTACCCCCGGGTCATGGCTCATATTTATCGGATTAGAGTTAATAGGAGTCCGACTTGTCTGGAAAGAGAAAATCCAAAAAATAGTAAAAAACGCCCGAGAGAAATGGGCTAAAAAATAGCAACCTCAAAGCGTTCTAAACGAAACATTATTGACTAAAATCAAAAGAATTAACCTAAAAAGATTATTTTCTTTTACGGGAAAGCGACGAAACAAAAAATCGTCGCTTTTTTTACATCTTATCCGGAGCTTCAATACCCAACACATACAATCCCTGTGCCAGCGTAGCGCGGACGGCATCCGTAAGAGCAATCTTATACGGAGCATATTCATCACGGACATCCGCGATACGCTCCAAAGCATAAAAAGCGTTGTACATGCCGGCAAGCTCAGAAAGAAATGAAACAATATAATGCGGTGAATTCTCAGAAAGCGCTCGTTGCGTTACTTCCGGAAATTGATACAACAAACGCTCAATCGGATACGGATGCTCTGGCGAATGCGCGGTCGACGGCGCAAGATGAACACTATCTGCTTTCTCAAGCACAGAGACGGTGCGGGCATGGGTGTATTGCAAGTACGGACCCGAGTCACCCTCAAATGAAAGCGCCTGTTGTTTATCAAATATAATATTAGTGCCGACTTTCTGTCTCAATATCTGGTACTTCAAAGCCCCAACGGCAATAACATCGGCAAGTCGCGCGACATTATCAGTTCTCGTATCTTTCGCTCGCTCCAATGCTTCTGTTCGCAACTGCTCAATCAATGATTCCCCAGTTAAAACATTGCCTTTTCGAGAAGACATTTTGCCGGTGGTAAGCGTCAGAAAGCCCGTTGGCACATGTTCAATAGATTTATTTCGAGCATCAGGAAATACATCGCAAATAGCGGCAATAACAACCTTAAAATACTCTTTCTGTTCGCTCCCCGTTACCACCACACATCGCGTCCAGTCTGGATAATAATCCTGTTTTATTTTGAAATTTCCCAAATCTTTCGCCTCATATGTTGGCAATCCCTGTGAATTAAGAAATACTCGGGTATGCAATCCAATGCGTTCACCATGGTACACCACAGCTCCATCGCTTTTCTCAAAAACACCGCTCGCCAAAGCAGACTGAACGACAGTAACCGCTGGTATCGCCGCCTGACTTTCGAATATCTCTTTATCAAACGAAGTGCCCAACAGAGAACACAACTGAGAAATCCGAGCGCGAGATGTTTGAATGCCGCGATCGCGGATGGCATTCAAACGCTCATCAGTGCCGGCGTACAATGCTCGGTTAACGGCCTCAATTTCATTCTTCTCGTCGCCACCACTCTCGTACGCGTTATTGCCCGCAATGTACGCGCTCCCCAAATCATCAATAACATCAGGATTACCGTTTGTTTTCATAATCCCCCAAACACCCTTGGCAACAGTAAGACCGATATCCGATGGGTAATTAATGCGCCGGACTGTCGCGCCAGAAAACTCATGCAGTCGAGACAATGACTCTCCGATGATGTTCCCAACCAAATTGCCAACGTGGAGAGGTTTGAAAAGATTAGGGCTGGTATATTCAAACAACACCTCCTCGTTCAACTCCAAGCCATTGCGACCCCAGGACCCGCGATCGGCAATAACAGAATCAACACACGACACAAAAAAAGAACGGCTGAGATAAAAATTTATAAACCCAGGACCCGCGATTTCAATGCGATCAACCCACTCAATAGGTGGCAATGCGCGGACGATAGCATCAGCAACGGCTCGAGGAGTTTGTTGGGTGCGATGAGCGACTACCAACGCGACATTCGTAGCGTAATCGCCAAAGGCAACAT
The DNA here is from genome assembly GCA_039798365.1 of Candidatus Parcubacteria bacterium. GTDB lineage: Bacteria > Patescibacteriota > Minisyncoccia > UBA6257 > 2-01-FULL-56-20 > JBDKGD01. The sequence goes on along the minus strand of JBDKGD010000027.1, from coordinate 382 downwards.
CTGCCGGATGTTCCAAAGAAAAAGAATCAACAGAAAAACCAAGCCCATCAAGGGCTTTTCTGATATGTGACGCGATAAGAGAAGTTACATCAGGAAAAGTCATAAAGATACCATTACATAGTACTACGGTTCTATGAGTTTCAAAACACCAGTCGTTGCCAACAAAAAACGTATACTTGGTATGCCAATTTGTGTATTTATTGTACCAAGCTCGCACCTATTTCCAAAATCGCTGACAATGTGGCACGCGCGGAGCGCGTGGTGGCTCTGACCAAAATCGTACGCTCGGAGAAAGCCCCACGCACTGGCGAGTACGCCAGCAACCCCGAAAGAAAAAACACTCCTTGCATTTCTGATGTGGCGGGGGTGAAATTTTTCTTGA
>JBDKGD010000026.1:0-7724 GCA_039798365.1 Candidatus Parcubacteria bacterium | reverse complement strand
ACGATTTTCCCGTTTTTTGTTATAGTTATTCGCTTGAGAATGCTTTTTTTCATTTTTTCTTAGTAATGTATATCTGAATACCGCGACCCCCGAACTTGGCAGGACTCATGATTTTGTAGTCAATAGTAATCATTTTTAGAAATTCTTCAAGTTTTTGCATGGCCCATGGTTTATTGTATTTTTCACGTCCCCGCAATCGCATCTGAATCTCAACTTGGTGTCCTTCATCCAAAAACTCATGAAGCTTACGTAATTTTGTTTGAAGGTCATTCACTGCCGCTCGACCACTAATTTGAATTTGTTTTAAACCAGAGCTTTTCTGCGCGGACCGCTCTTTTTTGATGGCTTTTTCCTTCTGGTAGCGGTATTTGTCAAAACTAATAATCTTTGCCACCGGCGGTTGAGCATTCGGTACAATCTCGATAAGGTCAATACCGCGTTCTCGGGCAATTGTAAGCGCCTCATCTCGACTCATAACACCAATCGCCTCACCACGTTCGTCAATAACACGCAGGGTAGCGGCGGTAATCTGAGAATTCATTTTGGGGCGCAAAATATCCAAAGTAGGCAAATACACTAACAAATTACCGCAAAATAAGATATTTGTCAAAAATAAAAACCCCCGCCAACCAGTATGATAGTGTGGAAAACGGGGGTAAAAAGATGGATATGAGGTTAAGAATAAAAAAGAGGGGATTGCATAAGAGGTACAACAACGCTCACGGTAAACACCCATAAAGAGATCAACAGAACACTCATACCCAAAAAGACAATTCCAAAAATATAAGAAACGACACGCATAATCAGCACCTCCCAAGTAACGATAAAAAGTGGCAACTTATTTCATCATACATATAAAAAAAGAAACATAAAATAACAACAAAAAGCAAAAATACCTAGGGTGATGCAATACAGGAGACGTGTTTTTTGTTTGTATCAAGTATAGTAAGTGACTGCGAAAAATCATACGCAAGCGCCGATTCAATAGACCAGTCAAGAACAACCGATAGGAGCATTGCTATAAATACGTGATGAGATACGAGAATGAGGGTGCTATCTGTTGATGTATCAATTGACGATAAAAATACAGTAGCGCGCGCCGCAACATCAAGAAATGATTCTCCCCCAACATGCCGGCGATGTTCAAGCGGTTGTTGTTTGTATACAGTCCAATCAATCTGCGACGTGGGTAACCCCTCTGCTGCTCCAGCACTCCGTTCACGAACAAGATCGCAAAGAGCAAACGGAATGCGCAAGGCACTAGAGAGAATAATCGCGGACTCACGAGCCCGGGCTAGATCGCTGGATATAATACCAACCGGCAAGGGAAAGAGACGGGACAGGCGGGAAGCTATCAAGGCGATGTGCTCTTTTCCCGCGGAAGAAAGAGTTCCTGGTAATGATCCTAATATAATGTCGTGCTCTGCTTCGACGGTACTACCATGTCGTAAGAGTAAAAATTTCATAATAAAATAAAAAAATACATAAGTGGTGGAGATGGGGGGAGTTGAACCCCCGTCTAGAAAAAATAAATACAATCTCTCTACAAGTTTAGTCCTTTAAGAAAAAGGGCGAAATGACTTTTATTGTTTAACCTGCGCAGATAAAAAGTCAAAATATCAAACACAGGCGATTTTCGCAGGTATAACACCGGTATGCGCCGTGCGAAACACCAGCGCGCCGATGGCCCACAAAGGTAGGTCTACAACGTAAAGTTACGCGTAGGCGAACGCAGGCAAAGCAACTCGTTGGTTGCCAATTAAATCTTCGTGCCGGTTTAATGAGTCAGCGCTCAACTTGGCAAAATTGTATTAATATAATCCCAGCAAATCCCGGCATCCCCATAAATACAAACATAGTGGAATCGCGAGCCAGAGAGGAGTGCTGCGTTCATTAAAAAGAAGCAGCACGCGCCATATCTCGATCCAAATCCCGCTGTCGAATGGCATCTTTTTTGTCAAAATTCTTTTTTGGCTTGGCAAGGGCAATGTGAACCTTAACCAACCCTCTTTTAATAAAAACACTAATAGGAACAACTGTCAATCCTTTGGTGTGAAGACTGCCGGCAAGCAATTTAATTTCTGTTTCGGATAAAAGAAGCTGTCGGTCGCGACGTTCTGTGTAGGTTGCGGGAGAGTTTTTCGGTTGCAGAAGAGATATCCTGCTGCCAATTAAATAGGCGGAACTATCTCTGATTTGTACAAAACTGCCCGCAATATCAAATCGGCCTGCTTTAGCGGCTTTTACCTCATACCCGAACAAGACAATACCAGCGTCAAATTCTTGAAGAAACTGAAAATCAAATCGGGCACGTCGATTTTCAGAAACAATGAAAAGGGGTGTACCCATACGATGTATTGTATGAAAATAAGAAAAAAATCGCGAGGAGAAACAAAAATGCACCGAATAAAGTAGTAAGGTAAAGGCGACACCCACAGGATGCCGCCTCTTTAAAAAAGAATAAATATTGAAAAACAGGGGAATTCCCTAAAAGATATTGATTGCGCCGCTTGGGTGCGATGTAAAAAGGAATCCCTGTTTCTATTGATAAACGAGGAAAGAAAAAATTCGGAATGTACGAGAAATATCGTACGTTTCATGTGGTAGAAGTACCACTCCCGCCTTCCTCGTGGATATGGAGAAGAGCTGTATATAGTATAGAACCAGTAACAGTATACATGCAAGTAGTGGGTCTGGTGTGGATAAAAAGCCATACAACAAAGGTGGGATAACTAGACAGTAGCGCTTAGACAGATGGCACAATGATTTGATACCATAGCCAATATGCCACGCACGCAAAAGAAATTAAAAAAACCAACAAAAAAAATAGCCAGTACAGCTTTTTTTAACGACGGTCTCAGGTTGCCACAGATCGAAGAGCAGGTATTGCAATTTTGGCAAGAAAATAAAATTTTTGAGAAGAGTCTGTTGAATACAAAAGGGAAAAAAGAGTTTGTCTTTTTTGAGGGGCCGCCAACTGCCAACGGTCACCCGGGGATACACCACGTGTTGTCGCGATCATTTAAAGACGTTATGTTGCGCTACAAGACGATGCAGGGGTATTCAGTCCCTCGTCGCGCGGGATGGGATACGCAAGGATTGCCAGTTGAGTTGCAGGTTGAGAAATCTTTGGGTCTGAAATCAAAAAAAGATATTGAGGCATACGGTATCGAAGCGTTTAACCAGAAATGTCGAGAGTCGGTATGGCAGTATATGGACGAATGGCGCCAACTGACTCGACGCATGGGATTTTGGATTGATGAAAAAAATGCCTATGTCACCTATGACGCGCCATACATAGAAACATTGTGGTGGATCATAGATGAAATATACAAAAAAGGACTACTCTACGAAGGATACAAGATCGTCCCGTGGTGCAGCCGGTGTGGAACCAGTTTATCCAGCCATGAGCTCAATCAACCAGGAGCGTACCAAGAAGTCTCTGATGTGTCCGCGTATGTGAAATTTCAACTGCAGAAAGGACAGTCTATCGGATCTTTCACCACCACAGACAACACCTATATTCTTTCATGGACAACAACTCCATGGACATTGCCAGGCAATGTAGCGTTGGCCGTGGGGGCTAATATTGAATACCAGATATACAAAGTAGAAAACAGAAGCGGAGATGGATGGAGCAAGGGCGGTTGGGAGGAGGGGTATTACATCGGAGCAAAAGAATTAATGGAGAATGTTCTTGATATGGAGAATAAAAAAACAATGAACTACTCCATTGTCGCGACCGTGAAAGGATCTGATTTGGTCGGACGTTCCTATGCTCCGCTGTTCGCCATCGCCAAACTTCACAACGAGTATGCTCATAAAATATATCCGGCTGATTTTGTAACAACAACAGATGGAACGGGAGTGGTGCATATAGCCACCATGTATGGAGAAGACGACTATAAGTTAGGTGCTACTGTTGGTTTGCCGCAACATCACACCGTTGATGAGTATGGAAAATTCACCAATGATGTTGCCTATCTGGCGGGGCAGTATGTGAAAGATCCAGAAACAGAAAAAGCGCTGCTAGGATATCTATTTCAAAACGACATACTATTTAAAAAAGAGAAATATAAACACGAATATCCGCACTGTTGGCGGTGCAATACGCCACTATTATACTATGCGCGCGCGGCATGGTTTGTGGCGGTGAGCAAGGTAAAGCAAAAACTCATTGCCAACAACAAGGCAGTCTCATGGAATCCCGCTCACATCAAAACAGGAAGATTTGGTGAGTGGTTGGCGGACGTGAAAGACTGGAACTTCTCTCGAGATCGGTACTGGGGAACACCGCTGCCGATATGGAGGTGTGATCAGTGTGGAGATATTGAATCGGTATCCAGCATGGAAGAGCTGGCAAAGAAATCGCATCGAGGCAATACATACACTGTAATCCGGCACAGTGAAGCAAGCCATAATGTGAAAAAAATAATCGCTTCCGGTTCTGAAGCGGATGGTGTGGTATCGCATCTGACAAAAAAGGGAGAGGCGCAGATTCGCGCACTGGCAAAAAAATTATCACGCCAAAAAATAGATATAATCTATACCTCTCCGTACGAACGAACAAAGAAGATGGCGTACGCGATTGCGCAAGAGGTTGGCTGTGAGGTGATTGAAGATGCTCGATTGGCCGAGATAAATACGGGGGTGTATAACGGAAAATCAATTGAAGCATACCGGAAATTTTTTACGACAAAAGAAGAGAGACTATACAATCGTCCCGTGGATGGCGAAAGTCTTGCCGATGTGCGGGGACGAATGGTAGCGGCATTGAAAGATATTGATAGAAATCACAAAGGAAAACATATCGTCATTGTTTCTCATGGAGATCCTATCTGGCTTGCCAAGGCGGCGTTTGAGCGTGTTGCCAACGATAAGATATGGGACGCATACTATCCGCCTCTTGCAGGGTGCGCGTCAATTCCGGTTTCCCAATTGCCATTCAATAGACAGGGAGAAATCGACCCTCACCGACCGTTTATCGATGAGACCGTGTGGAAGTGCGGTGCCTGTGACGAGGGGATGAAGTATCGGGTAAAACAACTGGCGGACGTTTGGTTTGATTCGGGGTGTATGCCGTATGCGCAAGCTCATTTTCCATTTGAAAAAAATCAACGGTATGCAAAGAAAGCAGTTCGAGGTATTGCGTTTCCAGCGGACTACATTACTGAAGGCATTGATCAGACTCGCGGGTGGTTCTATACGCTTCTTGCAGTCGCGACACTGCTTGATCTGCCGGCACCATACAAAAACGTAACGTGTCTTGGTTTGATTAACGATAAAAACGGACAGAAGATGTCGAAGTCGAAAGGTAATATCGTATTACCGAAGGACATGGCGGAAAAATTCGGGCTCGATGCTGTTCGATGGTATTTTTTTGTAGTAAACCCACCCGGCGAGACAAAAAATTTCAATGAAGCAGAAATAGCAGAACATATTAGAAAACTGCAGACAATTATCTACAACTGTTTTGTTTTTTACAAAACGTATGCCGACACAACGACTCCTGGCTCGCCGATGCTCTCAAAGCATATTCTCGATCAGTGGATCGTAATGCGCATAAATCAAACTGTAGATGCAGTAAGTATGCACATGGACGCATATCAAGTGCGGGAGGCGGGACTTGCGATTCAGGAGGTGGTTGACGATCTGTCCCGGTGGTATCTGCGCCGGAGTCGTCGTCGACTGCAGAAACCAGAACAAAAAAATGATTACCGAAATGCCTCGGCAACGCTGGCGTACTGCCTGGAGACGGTAACTCGCTTACTCGCGCCATTCGTGCCATTTTTCGCAGAGGCAATGTATCAAGAAATAGCATCGGTACAAAAGAAAACAAAAATTGGACAATCGGTGCATCTTCAGAATTTTCCCCGTACTCGTGGTAAAAAACTCGATCGTCGTATGCAGCGTTTGATGGCGGCGACGCGAAGCATTGCATCAGCAGGATTGGCGGCGCGCGCAACTCATGGCATAAAGGTTCGACAACCGCTCGCGAAACTTACTCTAAACGAGACGACGGTGCGAGGAAAGAAAGAATATCTCGAAATTATTATGGATGAGGTGAATGTAAAATCGGTTGCGTTTGACACTGGCCAGGAAGCGTTCGTTGCGCTTGATACGCATATTACGCCAGAGTTAAAGCATGAAGGCATGATTCGGGAGGTAGTGCGGTCAATACAAGAGTTGCGCCAGACAGCCAAACTCTCACCGAAAGACTCAATACGATTGATGTATCAAACAACAGATCCCACACTGCAAGAGATGATGCGGCAGGCAGAACCAATACTAAGGCATCAGGTGCATGCAAAAAATATAAAGGCAATGGCAGTTGCCGGCATCACCGTCACAACGACAGTTGTCTTTGACGGATCCGAAATCTTCATAGGTATCCAAAAATCATAAACAGCTCACTGGGGGTGGGTTGTTGGTGGCAATAATCGCTGTTGAATTTTTTTATCAATAAATCCAACAATATCAGCAAAACAATCGGCAGTGCCAAATGCGCGGCTGAAAGAATCTCTATTGTGGTAGTATTGCGCCGGTCCGCCCGTTTGGAGGAAGTTTCCAATGGCAATAACGCGGGACAGGTTCGTCGCGTCCGATTGATCGCGTGGATCTATCAATCCTCCAATATCCAGCGATACCTCTCCGTCGGGTCGGGTAGGATCATTTGAAACAATAGTCTCAGAGAGGCGTTCTTTCCCTTCGCGATCAAGACGGATGCTTAACGCGTGTTGGCGTGCCGGATCGGCAATATGAGATGAAAAAGGAATATCAGAAAACAAACAGTTAATGCGCGCTTCTCCGTCAAACTCACGATCGCTATTGTGCTGGCCGATGGGCGCTCCGTATGCTCGCAGCTGAATACTAAAATACGATCGGCGTCCTGTAGATTGCTGATCGACAGAAAAATGATAGGTCGCAGGAACAGTATCCAACTCTTGGTCGATGCAAGAAAATTGATAATCAGAAGGAGAGTGGGGTTGCATAAAGCAAGTTACAACATCGAGTGCTTGTTCATATGTTGTTAGTGCGCGTGAAACATCGGTAGCATCAGTGCATGCAAGTCGGGCGCCAGAAAAAGTGGTCGCAGTGGCTGATCCGGTGCGGGCAACGGTTGCGGCAGTCACAAGCGTGTCTTTCGCTCGTCGGGTGATTGCCTCTGAAATTTCTTCAATAAAGCGCCGAGGGTTGGATACGGTATGATCAGGCGAGGTGACAAAGTCAGAATTTTTTGCCAAATGTGCAATGGCGCGTGATCGCTCGTATACCGCATGGTACTGTGAGAAAATATCGCGCGCGATTGCGGTGTCGAGTCGGTCCGCGATGGCAAATACCGATCCAACCAGTAACGGATCATAATCAAGAATTAAAAGCGAATGGAGTCCGTCAATACCAAATCGCTTTGCAAGCGATAGAGTTCGCTCCCGATCTTCCGGAGTGGCAATGGATCGAGACAGGACCAACTGTTCGTGCCACGACAGGGAGTGAATGCCAATATTGGCATCTCGAAAAAAATCACGGGTGTCATGTAGGACGCGATCGACATCGTGTAAGGTGGCAATACGATCCGTGTAAGCATCTTCCGATTCATCGGAACGGCGAAAAACAAAAAGAGTTGGGTCGTATCGGCGCATTTGATCGCTCATATAGTCGCTTCCAATGGTCGTTCGGGCGCTTACCGTTCCTTCATCAAACACCTTGCCTGATGTCGCCAACGT
>JBDKGD010000025.1:0-18652 GCA_039798365.1 Candidatus Parcubacteria bacterium | reverse complement strand
AAGAAGCTGGCCAAGCGCTTCACGATTGCTATCAATCTGGGCCTGGGTATCAACAATCTGATCTTCTGTCTGAGCAATATCTTCATTAAGTTCCTTCAGTTTAATAGTAACCGCGCGAATTTGGAGATTAATTTTTGAAATAGTGCTATTTAATCGAGTAATCTCGCCAGAAAGTGTTTTGCCTTGCTTCTGGTAACTATCAATCTGCCCCTGGTATTGATCAATTTCTTTTTCAAGCTCACGCAGTTGCGCCTCAAGGGCAGAGCGTTCCTCTTCTTTTGTCGAAGACGCAAAAGCATGTAGGGTTTCTGATGTCGTAGGAGCCACCGCAGAACCCAAGAAAAATATCCACGCCATAAAACCAATTGCCAAAATTCGAACAAAGGGGGTAATAGAAAAAAAATTAATTCCCTTGCGATAGGACAAATTAACCCGAGGATTAATTCGCGAGAAGACAGTATTTCGTCCAACCGTTATATCCTGAACAATACGAGGAAGTGATACGCGAGACATACAACAAATAATGATATTACAAAGATCATTATACCAAAAAAGACACTAATAACGAAAGTGTCTCTTGTGGGGATAGAATAGCAGTTATTACAAACTATTCAGAATCTTCGCTCGATTTCTGAGCATCTCGCTCCGCTTTTTTAATATCACCTTCCGTCTTAATAGCAGATAAATCAATATCGGAAGTAGCAACAACCTCTTCCTCGCGCGCAGCAGAAACAGACGCTAGAACAGTGTGCGCATCAACAAGAATCTTCACGCCTTCAGGAAAATTAATATCAGAAACAGCAATAGTGTCACCAATTTCTTTCAGATGGGATAATTCTACAATGAAAGAATGCGGCAATTTCTCGGCAACAGCTTCAACCTCAAGCTCACTAAAAGCTTTTGTCAGAACACCGCCAAGAGCAACCGCAGGTGCCTCACCGACATACTCAAGAGGAACTGGCGCCGTAATTTTCTGACCTGCCTGAACCTGATAAAAATCGATATGCGTAGGTTCCCCGGTCAAGGAATCATTTGTAACATTGGTAATAAGAACAGAATGTGCTGATGCATCAATAAGAAGATTAATGATCGTAGTCTCTCCCGCAGCCGAGAATACCTTGCGAAATTCTTTTGCGGGGACGGATATATGTATATTAGCAATTCCACGACCATAGAGTTCAGCAGGGATAAAACCACCCTGAAGCAACGCTTTAGGAGAAACAGCAAGATCCCGCTTTTGTACAAGTAAATCCATAATAGAACACAGTCTAATAAAATTACGCCAAATTGGCAAGACCGTAAGACGGAAAAAATTGACAGATACACATAAATACACTATAAAAAACTAAGAAAAATGGAGGTATTTATGGATTTCTATATAGCACTATTGGCATTGCATGCGTGGAATAAGAGAGGTATTGGTTGGTTTATGAGAAAAACAGACATCTTTCCGTACCAATCAAAAAAAATGACGGATAAAAACTGTTGCAAAAATCCTCCTCAACGAGGAAAACGGAGGAATTACAGTACAAGAAAACAAATTCGATAGCAAAGCGCAAAAACACTTCGGGAGACGATATCATTTTTTGATATCGTCCTTTTTTACAACTGATTAAAAAGCCGCAGGCGACGCTCTACGATCTCACCGACTGCGATCAAAGCCGGAGTAAGTAGTTTATAAGGGGCAACCTCATGCTGACTGCGAGACAGTCCATCAGCAACACCGGAACGCCACGCGAGCCGTAATTCGGTATTGACATGAATAATCGTAATCCCTGCGGTAATGGCAGAAACGAAATCAGCATCAGCAGTACCTGAACCGCCATGAAGCGTGAGGAAAACGCCAGTTACATCAGCAATATCTCGCACCCGACTAGTATCAATATGTTTGAACGTTGTTCCCGAAACCATTGAAGAAAGCAGCCCATGCATTGTACCAACCGCGGGAGCCAGAATATCAACCTGAGTTTCCCGAACAAATTGAGATGCCTCATCGGCGGTAGAAAAAGATGAAGGATCAATCGCGGCTCCAACAGGAGTTTCAGTGAGAATTTCCGAAGAAGAACCGAGATATCCAATCTCACCTTCAACAAGAATGTCGGGATTGATAGATTTTATCTCAATAACAGCCTGCTTCGTATGAGCAATATTTTCTGCGAGAGGAAGTTTTGACGCGTCAAAAATAATCTCATCGTAACCGGCATGAGCGGCAGCAATCGCTTGCTCAAGTGAGTGCGTATGGTCGGCATTCAGAAAAATTGACATGCCAGTAGCATGTCGAATTTCTCTCACTAAAGCAGCGACAATACCAACGCCAACAAAATCACGCTCCCCTTCAGAAACGCCAACCATAACAGGAACAGACAATCGCTGAGCTGATTCTACGATCGCGCGAAAACCAACAAGATCGCTCATATTAAAATGTCCCACCGCTTTTTTATTGGTACGAGCTTCTTGGAGTATGTTAAGTAATTTTTTTTCCATAATTTAAATGTGACTCTCTATCAAAATAGCAAACAATCGCAGACCGCTACAGTTGTTTTGGTTCATAATGCGCTGGCGCCTTTTTAAGAAGAGCAGTAAGTTTTGATTTCGTAAGTAATCCTGTCTGAGCTCCAAGGTGCTGTACAACGCTCATGGATTCAATAGGAGCCCATGCAAGTGCCTTATGGATTGGAAGTCCGTAAATAAGAGCTGACAAAAAACCAGTCGAAAAAGCGTCTCCGGCACCGGTACGAGAGACAGGAGGTTTCGGATCCGGATATGGAGGCATAAAATAAGCACTGATACCATCGGAAGCATAGGCGCCATCAGGACCATCGGTAATAACTACGATGCGCGGACCAAGATTATGCAATCCTTCAAATAAATGCTTTACCTCTAAGTTGTGAGTTTTTAAAATACGACCAGCTTCTTCTCGATTAACGAATAAGACATATGTATGGCGATAAATCTCTTTCAACTTATCAACTCCGAAGTGAAATTGAAATGTTCCCGGATTAAATGCCATGCGAACTTCTGGGTGGCGCTTCAAATAATCGGCTATTTTTTTATGAAACGGCAACGTATGTTCTCCAATTGAGGAAAAATAAATCCAATCGGTCTTGGTGTCTAATGCGCTGGGATCGGTATATTCATAATCGTTGTGCTTAATAAGAATGGTACGCTCGGCCTTGTAATTGAGTACGAAATGATAGTTAGTCGGTTTTTTTCTATTAACTTTTACAAACTCGGTACTCACGCCTTCCGTGCGGTATACATCGGTAATTTGCGAACCATAATAATCATCACCAACAGCAGTTACGATTGCCGTAGAAAGCCCGAGTCGTGTTGCCCCAACCGCAACATTGGAAGAATTGCCAACAGCCGGCACAACAGTAAGAGACTCATAGGGAACTTTATCGGCAAACGACATTGACAACTGGCAATGCTGGTGGTCGGCATCGCAGTGAACGGACGCCTCTTTAAGCACGATAAATGCATCCATGGTGCAATCCCCAATGCACACCAAATCATATTTTTTCTTCATGGGTTTATTATAACAGTAGTGATACGATTGACTCAATAAAAAAACCATAAAGACACCGAAAAAACGAAACAAAAAAACCGCATAATATCTAAGCTCTTTTTATTGCTCTCTTTGCAGCAGCCACAATATCAAAAACATCCATGTGATATTTTTTAAGAAGGTCGTAAGGAGTCCCCGATTCTCCGAAGGTATCTTGCATACCAATAAACTCTTGGGGTGTTGGAGTGTAACGCGACAAGCATTCAGCCACGGCACCGCCCAATCCCCCAATAATCTGATGTTCTTCAACAGTCACCACGCAACCAATTTTTTTGGCATACGCGACAAGAGTTTTTTGATCAAGTGGCTTAACGGTGTGCATATTCAAAACGACTGATCCAATTTTCTGTTTGTATAGTTCTCGTGCCGCCAGCAAAGCGTGGTACACAATAGGACCACATCCAACAAAAAGAACTTTTGGCGCGGTTGTTTCCCATAGCACTTGCGCATGCCCGGGCACAAAAGGAGTTTTAAGAGTTGTAATAATTGGAGTTTTTTCCCGAGTAAACCGCAAATAGACAGGTCCCCAGATATGTGCGGCTGATAAAGTTGCCAATCGCGCTTGATGAGCATCAACAGGGACAATGACAGTCATATTTGCCATAACTCGCATAGTAGCGATATCTTCAAGCGCTTGATGGGTAGCTCCATCAGGCCCGACAGAAATACCGGCATGATGTCCGGCAATCTTCACATTGGAATTATTATATGAAATAGTTGTTCGAATTTGCTCCCAATTACGCCCAGGAGAAAAAGTAGCGTAAGAAGCAATAAAGGGAATCTTACCAGATACACCTAGACCAGCAGCAACAGCCGCCATGTTCTGTTCAGCAACCCCAACCTCAAAAAAACGATCGGGGAAATGGCGCGCAAAGGGTTCAACGCGAGTTGATTCAACTAAGTCCGCGCACAACGCAACGACATGAGGATTCTTTCTTCCTAATTCAACAAGTCCATCTCCAAAACCATCACGGGATGGCTGTTGTTCGACAGAAGAGTCGAATAATCGCTGATTAAGATAAAGTCGGTGATTAAGCATGGGAAGTATATCGAAAACGTGATGGTAGAGAAGAAAAGCGGCGTTGCAACACAGCGTCATGCTTAAGTTGTTTCAATGCTCGTCGCGCTTCATCACCAGAGAAAGGTTTACTATGCCACCGATAATCATTTTCCATAAAATCAACACCCTTACCAGCAGTAGTATGAGCAATAATAACAGTGGGACGATCATGAATAGCGGCGCTCTCAGCGCACGAAGCAACAATGTGTTCAAAATTATGACCGTCAATCTCGATAACATGCCATCCAAAACTCTGATACTTATCCGATAACGGCTCCAAAGGCATAACGGATTCTGTATCGCCATCAATCTGGATATTATTACGATCAACAATCGCCGTTAACCCAGAAAGTTTATGTCGAGCCGAAAACAAAACCGCCTCCCATATATTACCCTCCTGGTGCTCTCCATCAGATAAAGCAACATACACTCTATATCGTTTTTTATCCAAACGAGCAGCCAAGGCCATGCCAGCTGCTTGAGAAAGTCCGGAACCAAGGGGACCAGAGGTGCTTTCAATCCCCGGCAAAGATCCCCGATGCGGGTGACCTTGCAGTCTTGAATCTATGGTACGCAAAGTAGAAAGTTCTTCGACGGGAAAATATCCGGATCGAGCCAGTGAAGCATACAAAATAGGGCAAATATGCCCGTTAGATAAAACAAACCGATCCCTATCTGCCCACGAAGGTTTAGTAGGGTTATGTCGCAGCACATGGAAATAAAGAGTGGTAAAAATATCTGCCATGCCAAGCGAACCCCCTTGGTGTCCAGATCCGGCATGAGCAATCATCTCAACAACATCTTGACGGAGACGATTCGCCATACTTTCAAGAAATTGTAATTTATCTTCGTACAAAGGATCCATATATGCACTAGTGTGATCGAGAACGACTACGCCCGTCTCGTTTCTTTGATTGTACCGCAGGTGATTTTTTAACAACAGCACCAGATGTGGAAGAAAAAGCACTCGGATCAATATCGCATAACATCCGATAGGCAACAGCCGGATTCGAATGAGAAAAAATAAACGACGAAGAAACCAGCGCGCTGACACCAGAAGACAAAGCAGAAACAGCAGTTTCCGTATTCATTCCCCCATCAACCTCAATCCAAGCGTGAGGTTTGATTGATCGCAAAAAAGAAACCTTCTCAAGCGTAAGAGGCAAGAAATGTTGCCCAGAAAACCCAGGAGTTACAGACAAAACCTGGAATTCTTGAAATCGGCGCAAAAGAGGCTCAATTGAAACAAGAGGTGTTTCAGGAATACTCGATATCATGCACGTTGCCTCGTATGCTTGGCAAAGTTGGAGCAAGTAATCAATAACATCACCATCCTCAAGATGACGCACCGATCCTGAAACATCAATAAGTGTCTCGACATGCACAATAATTCGCTGAGCTCCTGCTTGAAGCCAAAGTTCCGCAATCCGTTCAGGATGTTCGGTCATGAGATGAACTTCCAGTCCTCCAGTATATTGAAAATCTTTCCATGCCAACGGAGAATTCCATGTTTTATGAGGTGTAAAAATTCCATCACAAATATCAATGTGAATACAACTAGGCTGTGGCGACAGATCTCGAATAATAGCAAGGTGCTCGCGCACGCAATCATCATCACCTACATGACAATTAATTGCCGGGATAATAGTATTCATGCGAATATCATCTAGGTATCCCCGACAGGAGGTATAACACCGGTATCTTCATAAGAAAAAATCTTCTGGACACGGCGGGTATGCCCGGATTCTCGATCAAAATGAGTTACCAAAAAAGATTGGGCCATGGCAATGGCAATGTCTTGAGCAACAAAATCAGACGGAATACAAAGCACGTTGATGGCATCATGGGAACGAGCAACGACAACGTGATCAGGAGACATGCCAACACTAGCACGAATATTTTTCATTTTATTAGCGGCAATATTCATACCAACGCCAGAACCGCATATTAAGATAGCTCGAGAAACATCGGGAGCTGCCGAAACTTTGGCAGCAGCAGCAAAAGCAAAATCAGTATAATCATCCTTAGGATCCTGTTGGGTGTTGCCAACATCATACACCTCGTATCCCTGATCTTTTAAACCAGATTTTAAGTATTCTTTTAACAAAAAACCCCGATGATCGGCTCCAAGATAAATTACCATACGCTACCAGTATATCAATAAAAATAAAAACAAACTATAATCCTGCCAAAACAAGAAGATGCTTCAAAAGAATTTGCAATCTTAGCAAGAGTGCTTGCGGTGAAGATGTTGCAGTAACCGCGGAAAGAGGAGCCGACGTGCAACGGCGAGAAAGCAGTTCGCGCGCCTGCGAGAAAAAATCCAATGAAGCCAATGATTCGGAAGGACTCCCCTGGGTAACAGCAATAAAAGGAGTGTAGGCAGAAACAGAAATAGCCAAATCAAGTTGAGATCCCACAGAATGGATGAGTGTTATTCTTTTTTCTTCGGGATACTGAAAAAAATCAGAAGAAGGAACATTATCAGCATCGGAAATAGTGAAATGCTCAAACAGCGCATAATCAATCACGGGTGCATAAAACGCATGGGATGGGTATCCAGAAAAAACAAAAATAGGAGAAAGATTTCGATAGCGAATATGAGAGGCAACTGCATTGAAAAAAGCTGCTCTATCGGGCGCAGTAGCAACATTGTAGACGGCTACTCCATCAACACGATACCAATCCTGTAAGAGATCAACAGTTGCGTATGTAGTAGCAAGATCGGAAAAACCATACTGGCCATCAATCGAAACATAAACAATCGCCCCTAATCCTTGGAGTTTTGAGACGAGGGCGGCAAACTCAGGATCAAACAAGGATTCTGTGTCGAAACGAAACGGGCGCAAGATGACAATATCCCCCCTGCCCACAGCTTGAATCAGCGAAGCTGTTGCCTGAGGATTAACACCATGTAAAACATATACCAAGCGCCGACACGCAATCGGTTTCGGAGAAAATGGGACAGCAGAGGAAGCAAGAGGTTCTGTAATAGCAAGTGATGTGGTGGAAACAGCAGTCGAGGAAGCAACTCCAGGAAAAACATACGGCACATAAGAGTAGGATCCAGGATTAACTCCTGCAACAGTAACGGGAACCGTGATAGCGTGAGAAATCCCAAATCTATTAGTAGCTACAATCGAAATAGGGTACAATCCGGAAGAAACAACTTGACGCGTAGAGACAGTAACAACAGCCGTAGGATGTGCGGCAGTAATCTCTTGATTCGACAGACTAACGTCGGTAAAAACAGTTGCGACAGGTTCAATGCGTAAATCAACAGGGCTCAAATCACCGGTAATCGGAATCGCGGTAACAGAAAAAGACGTTGTCGCATAAGAACCAACTGAAAGGGCGCTCGGCTGAGCAACGAAAAGAAAATCGTCTGTCGAAGATGCTGACGAACCAAAGGTGATTTGCGGAGAATTTACAGAAATAGGGACAGAAATAGAATGACGAATACCAGAAAGACTAGAGGCGTCAATAGTAACGAAAAAAAATGGAGGCACAGCAGGTCCATATGAAACAATAACAGGCGTAGAACTCGCCGTACTGCTTGCTATGCGAACAGAAACACCAGTCGGAAGAGTGCTCGCGCGCGAAACATAAGAAAGGTACTCTTCTTCTTTCGAAATAAAAGAGGGGGAAATTGAAAAAGAAGCTTGCTGCGCCTGATAAGAAACAGGTGTCGATGATAACACAAAGTCACCAGCAGCAGAAACAATAAAAAAAGAAAATAAACTATATACGCTTGCTAACGCCAAGACAAAAAACACAAAGAACCTCATAGTATCATAAGTATACAATAATCCCCCGTGGCGCCAATTATAGACGCACGAGGGATAGATAAACAAAAACCTTCGATTAGAACAACCCCTGCATCTGCCTCAACAGAATAACAAGAGAATCAAGAAGATTAGCAGTGCCGGCAACACTTTGAGATTGTTGACCTTGCGCGAGAGAACACGTCGATCCTGTCATTTGAGCGACCTCAGCAGCAAAGTAAGAGGGTAAACTATCCCACGGATTAGGCAACACATCAGATGTAACGTACAAATATCCAGCATTTCGACGAAATGCCAACTGAGAAGCAGTTTTCATGTCAGCTTCGGTAGCGGTTCCATACACAAGGTGAGAGATTCGAGATGCGGGATAATTTTTTGCCCAAGCAGGAGATGACCACGAGTTGTAGGTAGAAAATGTTCCTTCGAAAATCATCAGAATGCTATTGCCAATACTCATATACCGTTCATCAGGAATCGTACCTGGATTCATAACAACAATCGCGTTGGGAAATTTAGTCTGGATGTAATTGTATAAATCTTGGTAGACCGCAACCTTATCAGCGGCAGTAGGAACTTCATCGATAAAAATTCCTTTTATCGCCGGGTAAAACGATTTGTATTTATCGATATCGGCTTTTGCTGCAGTAATGCGAGTACCGTAACTTGTATGAACATACCCAATAACAGAAATACCAGCCGCTTGCGTGTTGGCAATTTCACGTTCGTAGTTAAGATCCTTACTCGCGCCCGGACCGCTCGCGGGATTCATGATCATAATTTCATTAGCAGTTTTATACGAGCGAGCAGTATTCCAAAGATTGCTTGGATAAAAATAGGAAGGAATTAATAAGCTCTGATTACAAGATAATGCAGATCCTACGGGAGGTGGTGATCCGCCACCGGAGACAGGAGCAGGATCAACAACTATTGAAAAATTCTGTGACCCAACAAACCCTTTGGTATCAGTAGCACTAACAACAAACGAATAAGCTCCTTGTTGGGTAGGAGTCCCCGCCAAAAGAGCAGAAACCGTCCCCGTACAAGCGGAGGTTGCCGCACTGCCACACGCAGGAACGACAGGAGAAAGACTAAGACCAGCAGGCAATACACCAGAAGAAACACGAAAAACATAAGGAGCAGTTCCGCCGGCAGCAGAAATAACAGAAGAAAATGCTTGCGCAACAACTCCCGCCAGAACAGCTGGATTAGAAGAAACACGAATAACAGTTGTCGGAGTATAAGTAACAACCATCGTGGCAGTTGTGCCCGACAATAACTTTAAGGAAAAGCGGAAACCGTAGAAATCAAAATAACCATTAGGAGTTATTTTTACCGATGTTGTTTTATCTCCAACCTGGATAGTAAAAAATGGATCAGGAGAAGCGCAGGTTAACGACCCATCAGAACAAACAATCTTATCAAAAGCAACGGTTGCCAAGACCATACCCGCATTCTGAACTGATGCCACACCGCCAGGAACAAGTTGGAACGAGTCACCCAATTGAACCGGAACTTTTTGCGACTCAATACGAATTGGAACGTCACTCGTATCTTGAGCCAACAAAGCAGGTCCAACTACCGCCGCGCAGATCTCCCCTGTACAAAGAGATGGACCGGTGTACAAACGTGCCTCAATGGTATACAGAGAGGTATCCCCCGAAAGAACCGGAATCGTCCATTGGTAACTCCCCTGTTGCGGAGATAACTGTTGCTGAATTAATTTAGAAGATCCAGCAACGCTATTCAGGAAAAGTGCCACCCAAGAACCAGCTGGGGCACGCAAGGTACTCCAAGAAATATGTAATGAAGATCCTATCTGAAATGTTCCTCCGGAATTTGGAGCAGTAACCGTTATACCCGGAGTACTTGCATCAGAGGAAATAATTGAAAATGGCTTAGCACTTGCCGTGCCAGTACTAGGAACATCAGCATCGGTAATAACAATACTATAAGACCCAACAGGAATATCAGAAGAAACAAGCCACTCATAAGAACCAGTATTGGCAATTCGTGTCGCCAATACTTTATAAAAAGCAGGACGGACACTGCAAATAGCAATGCCAGCACACGAATCAGACCACGAACGAATCGCTATAGAAACAAATTTAACAGCAACTGGAGCGATCCAACGAATTGTTTGTGTCGATCCGATACTAATTTGTTGAGCATCCTGCGGAGCAGTAAGTAAAATAGTATTAGAGACTGGAGGCGGAAGAACAGCAGGAACAACAGAAAAAGCGCCACTAACTCCAAACATCGAAGGAGCAGCGGAATCTGAAATTCTCAATACATAAGAACCAGTAGCAAAAGTAGAGGGAATACTCCAGGAGTAAGATCCGGTATTGGGAACACCGAATGCAATAGGACGAACAGAAGGACTGTTGCAGGGGGCAGTAATACAGACAATATGTGACTGAGCATAGATATCAACCTTGCTAATTTTCTGTGGCGCGGACCATAAGATCTTATTCGCCGATCCAACCTGCCACTGATCCCCCGCTGCAGGAGTTAAAACCGTAATAACATCAGTAATTTCAGACGATTTTTTTAAGATAAACGGATTGCTCGTCGCCAAAATATCTGATCCATTTATAGCAACAGTAACACGAACAGTTCCCAAAAATACATCCGGAATAGTAGTTGGAATCTTCCAGGTATACACACCGGTGTTCGGAGCATTTTCAGTGATGATGTACGGAGCAATAACGGCGATCTTACAAGGAGGATTCGCCAACAAACAAGCAGGAGCTTGGGGAGCAACACTAATAGTAACAGTCGAAGGTGAGATAGGAAGAGGAGGAACAGTCCATGAAATTTTTTGCTCTTGACCGACAAGCCACGTCTCCCCACCGGCAGGAGATACGACGGTAACCTTAGAAACAGCAGGAGCAATGGTGAACGGGTCGCTCTTCGCGGTGAAACGATTCAATTCTCCTGAATTTTTTTGCCACCAGGTTATCTCAATCTGATACGTCCCAGGAGAAAGAGTAGAAATACTTGGCTGATCACTGCACAAAGAATTCTGAACATCTCCAACAATCCACGGCAGCGATCGAGACTCGATATTTTTTTCAGTAAGAGCTCCGATCAAAAAACGCTTGCCCGTTGAAACATCGACAACACTAACTACCTTATCGGCGCACGGATCAAAAACACGTTCAGTCGAAATAGCGCCATCCCACGTTATCATGTGAGACGAGCGAATCAACCATGAGTCTCCAGGCGCAGGCGCGGTAACCGAGACAGCGGTTGTACTTGGAGGAACAACGGAACCGTTAATAATTCCAAAAGAGTTGCTATTTACAGAAATACCCGACTTATCAGTGATACTAAATCGGAACAATCCCTCAAGATTTTCCGGAACAGTAAATTCATATGATCCGATATTATCAAAATCATTATAAGACCATACGGCAACATCACTACCGCCCTGCAAGCTCCGCTTATAGAGTGAAAGAGAAACTTTTGATAAACCACCCGTCCATCGAATAGTGTATGTCTTACCTGAAATATATCGCTCACCTCCAACCGGCGCGATAAACGACATTACCTGTTGCGAAGAAGAAGGGAATCGAACACCAACAGACAACGAAGGTGCACCAACAGTAGATGGAACAACCTGCACAGTGCCAGCAGTTGCGTTGCCAACAACAAAAACTAACTGAGCAGCAAACGGTTTATACGCACTTGAGTCATTGCAGCCTTTCAATGCTCGCGCGGGCGACTCGGCAACAGTAATTCCATCAATAACCATGCGCGCCACACCTAATACACCATCAACACATGCCCAATCTTTACCAGCGACACCAACAACACCAAGCGGAGAAACAACAACATCAGCCGTGGAAGGACTCACAATCGCTGGACCAGTAACAGTATCGCCAGAACCAGTGGTAATAGTTTGCTTTAACCGCGCAATTTGCGCGCGGGTCAACGGACCAAAATATCCAGATGCGGGCGTTATGCCATTGGCAGCTTGAAATCGCGCCAGGGCGTTTCGGGTGAGAGATCCGAAATATCCCGTAACAAAAGATGCATCAATAAATCCCTGCGCAGCTAGAAATTTTTGCAAAGATGAAACTTGAGCTCCTCGGGATCCAACCGTCAAATTAGTAGTAAAGATAACACCAGAAGAATCACGAGAAGCACCAGAGGAAACATCCGCTACTTGCGCCTGGACAAATGAACTAGAGCTCAAAAGAAGAAACGCAAACACCATACCAGTTATAAATTGTTTAATGGTAGCCATGGTATAAAGAAATGAAAAACGACGAATAAATAAAGTAATTATCTCTCAGTATACCATACTAACCAAAAATACAGCGGGCAAAATATATCAGTGCAAGCGAATCGTAAGTAAGAAAAATAACAAACAAAATAAACCCCATAACAGCGCAGCCAAAAAAACAAAAATACTCCCTAAACCGCAAATCGGTGAAACGTTATACAAAGAACAGTCCAGAACCGATAGCAACGAAAAAAAAGTTACGAGGATAGAACACACAATAATGCCGGTGTAAAAAATCAATCCAGAAAATCGCAGTCCCCGATGCCGCCGTGCCAATCGAATTGCAAAAAAAGGGGTAAGAACGCTAGCCGAGAGCAAGATCGGAGAAAAAAATACGCCCGGAGGCGACAAAAAGATAAAAACAATAGAAAAGAGAAAGAATAAAAACAAATACATATAAAAATAACGCCAAAAACATTCAAGCAGAATGATTCGATTCACTCAAAAAGCGAGCAACAGCTGAAACATGACGAATCAAAGTACTCACATATCCATACTCATTGTCATACCATGATACGACTTTTACAAAATCACCATCAATAACCTTTGTAAAATTAGTATCAACAATGGCTCCATAGGGTTCACCAATAATATCGGAGGAAACAAGCTGTTCATCAGTAACCTTCAAAATCGATTGCCATCGGGGAGTAGCAGCGGCGTCGCGCAATATTGAATTGATCTCATCAGCACTCGTAGAACGGGCAGCAATAAAAGTAATATCAGCCAACGAACCAGAAAGCGTCGGAACACGATACGCCAAACCATCAAACTTTCCAGAAAGAGCAGGAAGTGCGCGGGTAACAGCAATAGCCGCGCCAGTTGTGGAAGGAGAAATATTGCCCGCCGCCGCTCGACCACGACGAAAATCACGACCCCCTTTCACAGGCCCATCAACAATATTTTGGGTTGCGGTATAACTGTGCACCGTCGAAAGCATAGCTTTCACAATGCCCGGACGCTCGGATAAAATAGCAATAACAGGAGAAGCGGCATTAGTAGTGCATGAACCATTCGAGGAAACTGCAACAGTAGATACCTCCGATTCATTAACCCCAGCCAAGATAGTTTTACCAGAAACGCCATCTCCATCTTTAGCAGGCGCCGTAATGATGACGCGCCGGCAACCAGCCGCAATATGAACGCTTGCTTTCTCATAAGACTCAAACAACCCAGTCGCTTCAATAACGATATCAATCCCTAAAGCGCGCCAGGGCAACTGAGCAGGATCTTTAATTTGCAAAAACGATATCGGTTGGTTATCAAATAAAAGCGTTGAGGTTCCAGCATCAAAACCAACAGCATGCACGCTTCTTCCATACACTGTGTCGTATCGAAGTAGGTAAGCTAAATTTTCAAGATCACCAAGGTCATTAATCGCGACAACCGAAAAATCAGAACGGCCAGCAACCTGACGCAAAAAATGCCTTCCAATTCTGCCAAATCCATTAATGGCAATACGAACCATAGATAATGCTATTTATAGAAGATTACCGTTGACGGATATAACGGTGATCGTGGGTGATCCGGGAGTATGAGTACCGGCAATCGTAACCGAAGATCCAACCAAACCCCCAAGAACTCCAGCAACTTTGGAATCTTTTGAATTTTTAACAGTATAAACAATGCCAGTTGAACCAGTAACAGAATAAACACCAGCGCCGTTAACTGACAACGCTCCCGAAACTTGCGCATCAGAAGCAGATCCTGTGCCAGGAGCAAAAACAGCTAACTGGTTCGTTAAGTCGTCAACCTGCGCTTTCAGAGCCATATTCTGAGCATTCAAAGAGTCAGCTGATTTCTGCAACATCTGCGCGGAAGCGCTCATACTATCTCCTCCAGTGCGCGCCACAACAAGATCAGCCATTAATCCTTGATTCTGTTGGTACAAATACCCGGATAAACCACCAAAGCCAACCACCAAAATTCCAAGGACACTATATCCAATAATCGCACCAATCGATCGATGCATAGAATCAGTGGATGATGTAGTAGTCGAGGAAAATACCGATCCAGAAGATTGTTGAGCAGAAATTTTACCAACATTACTAGTTGATTCAGTTCGGATAATATCCCCCGTCGAAGTAATCGGAGAAGATACGAAAGAAGCGACCGTTCCACCAGCAGTAGTCGATGCGCTAGCAGGTGTAACCGCGAAAGGCGTGCCAGAAGAAACAGACTGCGCCTGATCAAGAGCAGTAGAAACATCTGACTGAGACCACCCTGCTCCCAAAAGAGCACTTGAAATAGCAGATGAGCTGACACCGTTTTTTAATTGTTGACCGACATAATCAAGAAGTTTTTGATTAACCATAAGATTAAGTATACCACACCGGAAATAAACACAAGTGTAAAA
This sequence comes from Candidatus Parcubacteria bacterium, assembly GCA_039798365.1. Lineage (GTDB taxonomy): Bacteria > Patescibacteriota > Minisyncoccia > UBA6257 > 2-01-FULL-56-20 > JBDKGD01. The sequence goes on along the minus strand of JBDKGD010000025.1, from coordinate 3,598 downwards.
ACAATCCCCAACAGCATTCACGCACATAAACACTCTCCACGCTCTCATACCTCTCGAGAATACAAACAACCTTATTGTATGTATATCTCCTGGTGCATATCATCCAGACAATGACAGACAAATCTTCCTTTGCAATTGTGGGCATGCGCCATGAATCCAAGGATCTGTACAATAAATCGTCTAGATAATAACCCTACAAACCGCGGTGTAGTTAGCATGAGAATTCACTGGTAATATATTGACTTTATAAAAACTTTTTTCTATAATAAAAGACAGTATTTTTAAATCCACACAACAATGAAGGAGTCTTTTTGATGAACGGAAAAAAACAGAAAGTCGTCATAAGCTGGGAATACTATAAAAGTATCCGGCACAAATCAATGTCGGCAGTGTTGGAAGAGGTGAAAAAACTAATCCCCGACGATAACAGCGATAACCTGGGAGAAAAAATTCCACAAGTATTCACATGGAATAGACACCTGTCTGAGGTACCGCACTACGAAAAAGTACGGTACCACGAACCAGATAGGAACACGCTCCTCAAAGCCATTCCGGAAAAAGGCAATGGCTTTGGAGAAGTTCTTCAAACCTCAGATGGTAAAATATACATCATCCTCGAATACCGGGAATATGAGACGATTTACATTGTCGTCCCGGAAGAATGGTTTGAGGTAACAGGAGCACCAGACCTAGACAGAGAAGAAATATTCACCGCGCACTGCTGACAACAGCAGAAAAACAAACCACCCCATTGCACAATTTGTGCAATGGGGTTTTTCACTGCGATAGCAGCAATAAAAATCATGCGGTACAATACAGACACAATAGATCATGAAGAAGATACAACAGGTGTTAAAACGGTTCGGACCAGGAATTATCACGGGAGCATCCGACGATGATCCATCGGGTATAGGAACCTACACCCAGGCAGGAGCGCTTTTTGGCATTCGCACGCTCTGGACAGCGCCATTCTCATTTCCATTCATGGCGGCAATCCAGGAAATAAGCGGAAGAATCGGCATTGTAACCGGCAAAGGAATTGCCAGCATCATAAGGATCCACTACTCCAAAAAAATACTGCTGACATGTGTCATGCTCTTGTTTGTGGCAAACACCATAAACATCGCCGCCGACATCGGAGCTATGGCGCAATCTTTACAGTTAGTCATGGGAGGAAATTTTTGGATGTTCATTACCGCAATCACCGCAGTCACTTTATTTCTGCAAATTCATATTCCCTACAAACGGTACGCCTCCATACTCAAATACCTTACCCTCTCATTGCTGGCATACGTGGCAGTTGCCTATATTACGATTACTGACTGGAAAGCCATACTGGAGGCGGCCCGCACCATAACTATCGAACCAACACGGCAATATGCTGCCATCATTATCGCGATTCTAGGAACAACAATCTCGCCCTACCTATTTTTCTGGCAAGCAGATGAGGAGCGGGAAGAAGAAATTGCCCACAAAGTATTGAAAGTAACTCGCAATGAACCACCCCACATCACAACTCGCGCCATCCAAGCAATGCGTCTTGATACAATAGCCGGAATGTTCGCCTCAAATCTTATTATGTTTTTTATCATTGCCGCGGCCGCAACGACACTGCACGTCAACGGTATAACCGATATACAAACAGCAAAAGAAGCCGCCCGAGCGCTAAAGCCGATAGCAGGACCATTTGCGGCGATCCTTTTCTCTCTCGGCATTGTAGGCACGGGGTTGCTCGCCATACCAGTACTGTCAGCTTCAACAGGATACGCCATTGCGGAAGCAGGGGGATATAAAACGGGACTCTACCTAAAATTTAAACATGCAAAAGTATTTTATGGCATCATTATCGCAACAACGGTCATAGGAGCGCTCTTAAACAGTCTGCCAATTCCCCCCTTCACCATGCTCTACGTTGCCGCCACCATTAATGGCATCGTAGCGGTCCCGATTATGATCATGATGCTTGCGATTGCAAACAATAAAAACATCATGGGGCAATACACGAGTGGGATCCTAAGCAATACACTGGCAACGACAATCACCATCATCATGACAACAGCCACGATTGCAATGATAGTGCTGTAACAAAAAAAAGGGGGGGGGCACAAAAGTTGCTGGCACATAAATCGAATCGCTCTTTCCATAACTATGCCATTTGGATAGTAGAAATATCTAATCTGCCATATGTACTGATCAAAAAATGTCTTATCTATTTTTAAAAATTACCCTCTAATACGGCGGAGATAGTACACAAAACTACTATCATATAAAAACATTCACAGAAGAATGCGCGCCTTATAGAGTGTAGCTTATAAATACTAAAGTATTCGGCCAAAAACCATGTTTTTTCTCTTGGTTATGACAAAAAAACAAAGGGCACCCTCACAGGATGTCCCTCAATATCACGCGCCCCTATCATTATTTAGACTATTATATCTCTGTTTATATCAACCAATACTACCAGGAAATTTAGATGAATAAGCGAAGCTAAACAATGCAACATGTCCGACTTATCCCAATATACTGATAAGTACAACACCAGCAAGAACAATAAGACCTCCCCAAAAACGTTGTTTAAAGTGCTGCTCTTTAAAGAAAACTGCGCCCCAGATAATACCAAAAAGAACGCTCGTCCTCTTCAAAGCAAGCACATAAGGAACTATGCCGCCCGAAAGTGCTATCATTTGGAATAAGAGGGCAAAAGCAGAAGCAAATCCTGTTGCCGCGAGAATCCAAAAATTCTTACAAAAAAGCTGGGTATTAATTCCTTGTCGCACAAAAAATGGGATAAGAAAAAATACCATCAAAGCATGCATCAAAGTTATATAGAAAACAGGTGACGATGCCTGAACAAGTACTTGATCTAAATTCGAAGTGACACTCCAAATTACCGCGATCAACAGCGAAGACCGTAATCCATCATCAACAAAGATATCAATAAGCGGAGCCCAGAGACCTCTTGACCGTTTTTCAAAATTAACCATGTAAATTCCTATTGCCGCAACGAGCACGCCCAACAGACCAAACTTGTTTGGAATCTCCCCAAGCATAAGCGGCGAAGTAACGAGAAGAAAAATAGGCGTTGCTGAGAGAACAACAGGAAGCACACGAGAAATATCGGTCGTTTTTATGACGTGCCAGTAAAGTATTGTCGCACAAACATTCAACACTCCATTCAAAACGAGAACCCACCAAAAATATGGTGCTGGGACTTGAACTCTCCAAAAAAAGATGGGCAATAAAACAAACAAACCAAAAAACCATTGCGCCCATCCTACAACCACAAAAGACATGTCCCCCAAACTCTTTTTTCCAAAAAGAGGTTTAAAAGAATCGGCAACTCCGCTGAATAGCGCAAAAAATATCCAAAGACTGGTCATAGAAAACCTCCTTATAGTCAAACTACTGAAAACACAATAACATCAAAAGCACTACCTATCAATGCGCAGCGGACCGGATTTGAACCGGCGATCTTCTCCGTGACAGGGAGACGTGTTAACCGGGCTACACTACGGCTGCATGCGTAAGAATGATATTGTTTTAACGCCAAAAAATCAACGTTGAGACAATTATTTGATGAATTCCAGCAATTCCTTTT
>JBDKGD010000024.1:0-5261 GCA_039798365.1 Candidatus Parcubacteria bacterium | reverse complement strand
ATGATTGTTGGCGTGATTATCTGTAAATCGACACTAGAGATTTTTTAAAAAATTGTCCTCTTGTGGTGAATGGCAATTAGTCATACTATAAAAAATAACTATTCGTCGATTGGTTTTTGTTTTTTATAGAAATCTATAAATATATTTTTATATTCATTTTTATCATATATGGATTCCGATAAATGCCTAAAAAAATCTCACAACAATTTCACCCAGCCGTGGGAACGCATATCATTGCGGATCTTTTTGGGTGTAAAAATATAAACGATAACGAAGCGGTAAAGAGTATTATTTCTCAGTCAGCTGTAGTGAGTAAGGCAACGGTATTGTCAGAGCAATTTCACGAATTTGAACCACAAGGGCTTACTGGCTATATATTGCTTGCAGAATCTCATATCTCAATCCATACCTGGCCAGAAGTAGGATATGCTGCTGTTGATGTTTTTACCTGTGGCGACACGATACAACCTCAAAAAGCTATTAATTATATTATCGAAAAACTTGTTCCCAATAGCCAAAATCTTAGAGTTCTTACTCGCAGCAACACTCCCTTTGTTTCGTAAACACATATGTCTTTAATTCATCGTGATCGGTTAAAGTCAAATGAAAATAGGTTTAGCGATTTCTCTTATATGATAGATGAAGTATTGATGCAACGTACGTCACCATTTCAAGAAATTGCAGTAGTTCAAACACCTGCATTTGGCAGGGCGTTATTGTTGGATGGAGTTACTCAAATTACCGAAAAAGACGAATTTATCTATCACGAAATGTTGGTTCATGTTCCCGTGTCATATACATCGGTACTGAATCATGTGGCAGTTATTGGCGGGGGAGATGGGTGTGCTATGCGTGAAGTAGAAAAATATCAGGAAATAAAGAGTAGTACGCTTTGCGAAATAGATCCCAATGTTATTAGTATCGTTCGGGAGTATTTTGGGAATATTCTAGAAAATACATTTACCGACCCAAGGTTATCAATAATTCACGAACCTGCACAGAAATGGATAGAGAGCCAGATTGCTGGCTCATATGATCTCATTATTAACGATTCACTGGAATATGAGCCGGGGGATGCTTTAAGTGAAGAATTGTACGGAGAAGAGCATCTAAAAAATATATATACTGCATTGGCAGATAGCGGAGTATACGCAACACTTGCCGTTGATGTTTCTCCGGGTGCTGCAAATAACGTAAATCAAGAGTTATTAGCTACGATAAAAGAACGTATTGAAAGAGTATTTGATAGCGCATTCGTCCATTTTTTTCCTGCTGTTTCTTACGGATGGTCTTTTATGACTCTCATTGTTGCGATAAAAAATCCTGCTTTGATGCCGCCAAAAATTGACGAAATATGGAATCGGTGGAAAAAAAGGGGTATAGATACACGATTTTACTCTCCCTTTTTTCATGTCGCGAGTCTTATTGATCCATCAAAAAATTATAAATCTCTCTATGATATGAACATGGATTAGCTGAAATCTTCTATATTGTTTTTGTTGGTGGGGGATGAATATGAAGAATAGTGGCTAATATCATGTGAATAACTCTTATTTTTTACAGATATTTTTATATGTGGCAATACAAAAATCCCTTATTAAATAAGGGTTTTTTGTTTTTATCTATTTATATAATCTACACTTTAATTTTATTGACCCATTTTTTTTTGTGGCGTATGATGATATGGAAGTGGGGAATTGTGGATATAACTGGGGAAAAGGGCTCATTCTGGGGATAACTTAATTTTTATAGATTTTTGTAGGAACCCTTTTCTCCGTTTTTGTTCCACGCATTCTTTCTTCTTCATTTACTACTATGTTGCTTGGCGAGTTCGAACATTCTTTAGATGTGAAAGGTCGTGTCGCTATACCTGCCAAATTTCGCGATGATTTGCGGGCGGGGGCAATATTGACTCGAGGGTTGGACGATTGTTTGTTTTTATTTGCTCAGAAGGAGTGGGATATTTTGGCCGCCAAACTTGTTGCGCTCCCCATCGCGCAAGCTGATTCGCGCGCGTTTGTTCGTTTAATGCTGTCGGGAGCGTGTGATGTTGAGATTGATAGTCAAGGTAGAATTCTTATCCCTGATTATCTTCGTTCATACGCTGGTCTTTCCAAACAAGCGGTTGTTGCCGGTTTATACAACCGAGCTGAAATTTGGGATAGTGCTCGCTGGCTTGATTACAAAAAGAAGACCGAGAGCCAATCTCAGCACATAGCAGAACGTTTGGGAGAGCTTGGTATTTAGTTTTTATACTGTGCAGAGATGAGAAATTGCAAATTCTATTTTTCATCTGTGCATTGTATGTAGTTTTTTTTACTTTACCTCAATGCACATTCCTGTTCTTTTACGAGAAGTTCTCCACTATCTGGATCCTGTTGTTGGAGATTTCATTATTGATGGAACCGTGAATGGTGGCGGCCATTTTGAGCATATTCTTTCTCGAGTGGGAGATTCCGGTATTGTGCTTGGCATAGATGCCGATGAACATATTTTAGCTACTACTCGATCTCGATTTGCTCACGATCACCGCGCTCGGTTTGTGTGTGGAAGTTTTGCTGACGTGGAATTGTTGCTTTCTCAACAAGGTCTTCCTCGCGCGAATGGATTTTTACTTGATCTCGGATTTTCTTCTTTGCATCTATCGGGAAGCGGAAGGGGATTTAGCTTTGATGCCGATGAACCGCTGTGCATGACGTATGATGTGTCGGCTCCACCACTTCGTGATATCTTGCCAACTCTTTCGCGCTTTGATCTTGAACGGATCTTGCGTGAATATTCCGGTGAGCGATTTAGTGTCCGCATCGCTGATGCTATTGTAGGGCATCTTGCCCACGGCTCAATTCAGACGAGTAAGCAGTTGGCTGATATTGTTCGCGGCGCTGTTCCTGTTGATTATGAGCAGGGGAGGATTGATCCTGCGACTCGCACGTTTCAGGCGTTGCGTATTTATGTAAATCGTGAATTTGAAGCTATTGAGCGCGCGCTGCTTTCTATCCCGCGCATTACTGTTCCTGGTGCCCGAGTCGTTGTTATTTCCTTCCATTCATTAGAAGACCGCTTGGTAAAACATGCATTTTCTGCTCTTGTTCGTTCCGGATCTGCTTCGCATCTTACGGAAATTCCTGTTGAGGCATCGCTTCATGAAATTTCTTCAAACTATCGGAGTCGTAGCGCGAAACTTAGAGCTATCGTTATTCAGTAATTTTTACTATGGTTTTTACTCCTTTTCAAGAAAAAGTTAAAAAAATATTTTTCGTACTGTTTGGTTTTTTTGCTGTGTTAATTTGTTGTGAGGCAATTCTGCTTGTTACGTTGTATAATGATAGTGTGAATATTCGTCATGAAATTAGTCGATTGCGTAGCGAGAAGAGTGTTTTAGAATCTCAAAATTCTGAGATCAAGGATGCCGTGTTCGCCATCCTTGATTCTGCATCTGTTGAATCATTTGCTGTTTCACACGGTATGGTCAAAGAAGCGACTCCCTCTTACTTGCGTGTTGATTTTCCATGGTTACTCGCCTCGTTCCCATAGCGTTTGCTGTTGTAGCAGCGTATGGTTTTTTGGTTATGCACCTTTATAGCGTGCAAGTTCGACAGGGATCTTATTATTCAAGTCGGGCAAGTTCTCAGGTCAATGCTTCTGGCGTTTTATTTCCCGCGCGCGGGAGTATTTTTTTTACTGATAAAAATGGAAACCGTGTTCCGGTTGCCATGAACAAAGAATATCCAGTTGTGTATGCTGTTCCCAAAACGATTGATGACGCGCAAGAAGTTTCAGCCCGGTTGGCACCTATCTTGCATATTGATGCCGATGATTTGTTAAAAAAAATTTCTCGCCCAGATTCGTACCGATTACTTACGAAGCGTGCTACTGATGATATGGTTCGCAACGTTAAAGATCTCCATATCGAAGGTATTTATACCGATACTGCTCCAGCTCGATATTATCCGATGAGCACGGTTGCTTCTCATCTGTTGGGGTTTGTCGGTTATTCGAATGAGCATACATCTGAACAGGGGAAATATGGGCTTGAGGAAGAATATAATTCTATTTTACAGGGTCGAGATGGTGTTTCGGAATCAGGGAAGCTTATTCCTGCTGCAAGCGGCAATGACATTACTATTTCGATTGATCCGAGTATTCAAATAGAAGCAGAACGTATTTTGCAACAGTTAGTTGATCAGTATGATGCTGAATCAGGAACTGTTATTGTGCAAGAACCTTCTACTGGAAAATTATTAGCTATGGGAAGTGTTCCTCATTTTGATCCCAATACCTATGGACAATCTACGCTTTCTTCTCTTCTGAACCCCGCTATTTCTCAAATTTACGAACCCGGTTCTGTTTTTAAAGTTATCACTATGGCTGCTGGTATTGATTCTGGCAGTATTACTGCTGACACTACCTTTCTTGATACAGGTGTTTTGGCGCTTGATGGCTACACTATCCGTAATTGGGATAAACAAGCCCATGGAACTGTTACGATGACGAATGTTATTGAACAGTCGCTTAACACGGGCGCCGCATTTGCTCAACGTAAGACGGGCAATGGACTGTTTAAGCAGTATCTCACACGTTTTGGATTTGGTGAAAAAACAGAAGTTGATCTGCCGGGAGAGTTAAAGGGGGATATGCGTCGGTTATTTTCTAAAGATGCTGTTTCTGTCGAATTTGCAACTGCTTCGTTTGGTCAGGGAGTTGCCGTGACTCCGCTGCAGATGATTAATTCGTTTTCTGCCATTGCTAACGGAGGACAGTTGATGAGACCGTATTTGAATGTTGATATGAATCCCAAGATTGTTCGTCGAGTTATTTCTCCAGAAACTGCTTCGATTATTTCAACTATGATGGTTTCTGCAGTTGATAAAGCAAAAGTTGCCCAGATTCCTGGCTATCGTTTGGCTGGCAAGACTGGAACTGCTTTTATTCCTGATTTTAAGCGTGGTGGATATACTGATCAGGTTATTAATACCTATGTTGGTTTTGGTCCCGTTGCTCATCCTCGTTTCACCATTCTCTTTAAGCTCGTCAAACCATCGGGGGCTCCTTTGGCAGGTCAAACGGTGGTACCCGCTTTTCGTTCTCTGGCAGAATTTCTTATAAACTATTATAATATCCCACCAGATAGGATAGATTAGTATTATTTTTCTATTGCTCTGTTTTTCGCATGTATCAATCGTTGTATTCTTTTTTTGAACAATCTTTATTTTGGCTTACGAAACAGACTCTCAATCGTTTTTCTCCTACGGTTATTGGAG
>JBDKGD010000023.1:0-4198 GCA_039798365.1 Candidatus Parcubacteria bacterium | reverse complement strand
GATCAGGATAGTGCCATTGAGGTTTTCTTGAAATACCCCAATCTTTCTGATTTTTTTGGCACTCTTCATAGTATTGGTTTAATGCAGGGTAGTTTGCGCACTACTATTGCCCAGATTTCCGACTTACGCGACCAACTTACTGACCATAAAGAGCGATTGGCTGTTGCAAAATCAGATACAGAAACCATTCAGCTATTGCAGAATAAACAACGACTCGAAACTGATCTTTTGAAAAAGCAAAAAGCTGATCTATTGAATCAAACAAAAGGACAGGAGGCAAAGTACCAGGAAATGCTTAAAAGAACCAAAGAAACAGCAGCAAAGATCCGTAGTAGAATTTTTGATTTGTTGGGGGGTGGGCAGTTGACTTTTGAGCAAGCATACCAGTATGCCCAGAGTGCTTCTTTGGCAACCGGTGTTCGACCAGCATTGATACTGGCTGTGCTTGATCGCGAGTCTGCTCTTGGTCGTAATGTTGGCAAGTGTACTTACCAGCAATCAATGAATCCGACCGAACAGCCTGTTTTTTTGGGTATTCTTGCCGAGTTATCTATTAAACCAGAAACAGTTACCGTTTCTTGCGCTAATGCTGATGGTGCATACGGGGGAGCAATGGGTCCGGCACAGTTTATTCCTTCCACCTGGAATGGATATAAGAGCCAGATTTCTTCCATTACTGGACACAACCCGCCTTCTCCCTGGAATAATACGGATGCTTTTGTTGCTACTGGGTTATACCTGCGGGATGCGGGTGCTGCTAAAAATGAACAACAGGCGGCGGCTCGATACTATTGTGGTGGACGGTGGAATCGGTATGTTTGTATGAATGTATATGGTAAGAAAGTGGTTGAAGCGGCAAATGCGTTCCAGAACGATATTGAGGCGATTACAAAGCCGGGCAGTTAATTTTTTGTTTTTTTGTTTTTTTCGTATACTGTCTGTATAGTAATTTTATCCTAGATTTTATGATTGATCGTATTGTATTGAAAAATGGGTTGCGTATTGTACTTGTTCCTCAGCCAAAAAGTCCAACTGCTACCGCTCTTGTTCTGGTTGAAGCGGGATCAGAGTATGAGTCAAAACCAACAAATGGGATATCGCATTTTCTTGAGCATTTAGTATTCAAAGGCACTACTAAGCGTCCCCGTGCTGGAATGATTGCCACTGAACTCGATGGACTTGGTGCGTCGTACAATGCTTTTACTGCTCAAGAATATACGGGGTATTGGGCAAAGGCGCAGTCTCATAAAATTGATCACGTGCTCGAACTAGTGAGCGATCTGTATTTGCATCCTCTTATTGATGAGCATGAAATGGACAAGGAGCGCGGTGTTATTATTGAGGAGTTGCACATGTATGAAGATACTCCTATGCGGAAAATCGGCGATTATTTTATGGAGCTTTTATATGGTGATCAGCCTGCGGGATGGGATATCGGAGGTACTGTTTCTAATATTCGAGCTATAACTCGTCAGCAGGTTATAGATTATCGTACTGCTCACTATGTTCCTGCAAAGACTGCAGTGGTTGTCTCCGGCGATTTTTCTAAGAAGCGGATTATTTCGGCAGTCGAAAAAAGTTTTGGATTGCTTCCGCGCCGTCCAATTATCCGCAAAACTCCTACGGTACTTCGCCAACAGAAATCTCGAGTATACATAAAACATAAGGAATCTGATCAGAGTCATATTATGCTTGGTGTTCCCGCGTTTGATATGCATGATCGTCGTCGGTATCCGCTAGAAGTTCTTTCCGCGTTGTTGGGTAGTGGTATGAGTTCTCGATTATTCCATCGGATCCGTGAACAAATGGGTGCTGCTTACTATGTGCGATCAGGCGCCGATTTATTTATCGATCATGGTTTTTTTGCTATTTCGGCTGGTGTTGATCATGCAAAAATAGATGCTGTGATTGGCGCGATTCTTGATGAGTGTTCTCGTGTTATCCGCGAGAGTATTTCTTCTGCTGAATTACGAAAAACTAAAGACCACTTGATTGGAACTTTCATGCTTTCCCTTGAAACATCTGATGAGTTAGGGAGTTTTTATGGTTTTCAGGAAATAGCGAGGAAAAAATTAATTGATCCAGATGGAGTTATTGCTAAAATCGAAGCGGTTACTTCGGCGCATGTTCGTTCCGTGGCTCGTGATATTTTTCTTCCCGAACGTCTCCATATGGCTGTTGTTGGACCCTACCAAGATGTCGACCACTTCTCATCACTTCTTCGATTTCCCTAACTATGCAGCGGAATGTGTTTGATATTTCATGGATCAGTCTATGGAGAATTTTATTTTTTTTGATTTTTGCTTCGATTCTTTATTTTAGTCAACAGATTATCTTGGGGTTGTTTTTGGCTATTGTTATTTCGGCTGGACTAGATTTTATGGTTGATTTTTTGGAACGTCGGGGTATTCCCCGATCTTTTGGGGTGGTTATTATTTTTCTATCAACTCTTTTGGCTATCGTGTTTCTATTGTATACGGTCGTTCCATTTTTAATTGCAGATTTAAATACCGTTCTTTCTAAGTTTAATCGTCCGGTTGCTACGTACTGGCTTGGGCCGCTCGTTAACTTCCAGCCGGATCGTTCGATCGCTTTGTTTGTAAGCCGTATTTCAACACAACTGTTTTCTGGCAATTTTTCTCCTATTTCAACGTTTTCTGATGTTTTGGGTGGGCTTGGATTGGCTATTGCTGTTCTGTTTTCTTCGTTTTACCTCAGTTTGAATCGAGATGGAATTGAGCGGTTTATTCGAGCTGTTTTACCGGATGCATATGAAGACCAGGCTATTGAAATTTATCGTCGAAGTCGTCGGAAGATGGGCGTGTGGTTCCAGACGCAGCTGATTTTAAGTTTTATTGTTGGCATGCTGGTGTATGTCGCGTTACTTGTTCTTGGTTTACAGCATGCTTTTATATTGGCATTTTTAGCTGGTTTATTTGAACTGGTTCCTTTTGTTGGACCTATTGTTGCTGGTGGTTTGGCCATCATTAGCGCGTGGACTGTTTCGCCCATATTGGCTTTTTATACGCTACTTGTTTTTTTGGCTATTCATCAATTAGAATCACATGTTCTTGTTCCTTTACTAACTCGTCGTTCTGTCGGGTTGCATCCTGTACTTGTTATCATTGCATTGTTAATTGGTTTGGAGCTTGGAGGATTGCTTGGTGCGTTTGTGGCGATTCCTGCGGCGGCTGTCATTCAGGAAATTGTTGAGTTTCGATCGGCCCGTCGCCACTTGCCGGACGAGGAAGAAGTGGGGTAGGGTAGAGTATCGGATTTTTTAATATGGAACATTCTTCTGGCTCACAATTTTATATTACGACCCCCATTTACTATGTAAACGATAAGCCGCATATTGGGCATGCCTACGCGACCATTGTTGCTGATACGCTTGCCCGGTTACATCGACGCGCGCACGACGCCGTTGTTTTTACCACTGGCACGGATGAGCATTCTCAAAAAACAATTGAAGCTGCCGCGCGAAATCAAGAGGATGTTGTTTCTTACACTGATCGGTTGGCTGACCAGTGGCGCGCTGCGTGGCATACCTTAGGTATTTCTTATACTGATTTTATTCGTACGAGCGAGCACCGGCATATAGATACCGTGTATGCGATTTGGGATCGCGTCAATGCGCGCGGAGATATTTATAAAGGAACCTATGCCGGATTATATTGTGTGGGTTGCGAATCATTTAAGAAAGAATCTGATTTGGTAAATGGAGTGTGTCCTGACCATAACCGCGTGCCTGAGCAGATTACAGAAGAGAATTATTTTTTCTCTCTTTCTCGGTATCGCGATCAGTTACTCGCTTTTTATGCCGCTCATCCTGATTTTATTGTTCCGCAGCACCGATACCGGGAGATTATTTCATTTGTAGAGAGTGGCCTTGAGGATATTAGTATCTCTCGAGAGGGGAAAGAGTGGGGTATTCCGGTGCGTGATGATTCTCGCCACGTCATATATGTATGGTTTGATGCGCTTATTAATTACATCTCTCTTGTCGGTATCGATGGTTGGATTGCTCATCCTGCCGATGTTCAGGTTATGGGCAAAGATATTTTAAGATTTCATGCTGTGATTTGGCCGGCAATGCTTTTATCGGCGGGATTACCCCTTCCGCGGCAGATTCTCTCTTCTGGTTTTTTTACCAATGAGGGGCAAAAAATTTCTAAATCTCTTGGGAATGCCATAGATC
>JBDKGD010000022.1:0-2750 GCA_039798365.1 Candidatus Parcubacteria bacterium | reverse complement strand
TGCTTCAGGTCGGGGCTACTACTTGATATCTGATCGGCCTGACTGGCTGCAATAACGGTGAAGTTATCTGGGAATAGTTTTTTTTCTGCCTTCAAGACTACCGGTCTGGCATTCGCCACCAGGGTCTCACCACTGCGTGCCTGTCCGCTGTAGCACGCATCCATGAATATAGTTACGGATTTTGGCTTTGCTGCTTGAATGTCAGTATTGATTTCTTGGAATTGGATAGATGTACGTGAAATGAAGTCTCGGTCTGCCCGGAGAGGTAGAAGGTATAGGCCCTGACCGTCTTGTGTCGGGAGTCCATGACCGCTGTAATAGACATACACATCCGTAGTAGGTTTTACTCTGCTCGGAAGCCAAGTCTTGAAAGTCTTGATGATCTCAACATCTTCAGCGTCAGCATCTACTAATAACTTGGTGTTTTCTGGCTTTACGCCAAGTGCCCTGATCGCATAGTCATAGAACACGCGAGCGTCATCGTTTGCGAATTCAGCTTTTGGCAGTGTTTTGTAATTGGAAATGCCGATGATGATAGCTACAGCATCTCGGTCGGTTTGACGCCTTACTTGGGCGGGATTTAAAGGCGCGTATACGGTTTTTGATTCGAGAATATTTCGGCTGACTGTGATAGTCTTTTTGTCGGAGTTGCCGTAAATATCTTTTGCAACAATATCAAGCTTAGTATCTTGCCCCGCACGTGCTATCCGATTTATTGTGTAGCGCCCACCTGCCTTGCCTCCTAATTCTTCATCATTGATCTTCAGCGATGCTGTATCAGCATCAGTCTCGATAAAGATAGTGTAGTCGCCATAAGCAGTCGGTTCGGTAGTTGTTACTCTCAAATGGAATTGCCCGCTGGGAGATTTATTCAGTTCGCGCCGGCTTTTTTTTGTTTCAACTAATTTATCTTCGTTTTCAGTTTTTACATTTTTTGAATCGACTAATTTTGTATTCTCACCAACATCAGTTGGCGAGGAACTTTTATTGCTCCAAGCTAAAAGTAAATCTTCATTAATAATCTTGTGACTTGAAATCACCAGTTCGCATGAACAGCCACTCTTCTTGCAACTTTCTAGAGCATCTTTCTGTTGTAATTCTACCCCTTTCGGGGCGTCACAAAACTGATCCCAAGTATTGGCATAACCGATACCTTTACACTGCTGATCAGTTGATAGAGCAATGGAATAGCAATTTGCGGTTTTTGTGAGATCGATTAATTTCCGTCCAGAATAAAGCTCTTTCTCTAATGAGTAGTCAGAAAAACAGGTTTTTTTGGAGTTTGGAAATTCAAGCTGTAATCTCCAATGACAATTTAATTTTTCATTGTTTTTTTCGGCAGCATGAATAGATCCTATAAGAGAAAGAGTAAAAAAAATAAACATAAAAAATCTTTTCATAAGAACGCTTCCTAATTTTATCCGGCAAGGAATTTGATGCCATTTACGGCGATAAATTATTGATTGATTATATTTAGATGCAGTTTTCTTTTTATGACACGAATAATGATCGATCCGGAAACTTTTTCAGAAACTGTGTTGTTGTGATTTATGCCTTTTGGAGCATCGGGGGAGGGCTTCAAATTGTTCAGTTCCTAGCCTCAGCATTGTGGTCTCTTTCAGCCGAGGTTGACACACTAATATATCGATAAGAGGCACCACGACTTTAAAGGCTTTTGGCAATGCTGCGACCTTGTAGTATTCATTGTTATTCAGTGATGCTAGAGAAGCTTTTTGGATCAACAGGTTCGGATTTTTTGAGTTTTCCGTTCGCGAAAAAACCAGATCGAAAAACGCTTCCATTCGAGGAGTACTGAATGCCGCGACCGTGCACATCGTCGTCCTTCCATTCACCAGCATATTTGCTACCGTCGGGCCAGGTATATGTACCTTGCCCATCTTTTATGTTGTCCTTGTATTCGCCCGCATACTTGCTGCCGTCGGGCCAAGTGTATGTTCCCTGGCCATTTCTTTTGTTATCCTTGAATTCGCCGACATATCTGTCACCATTTTCAAAGGTTAAAATCCCCCAGCAGTTATGAAATCTCGCATTTTTATCCTTAGGACAAGAAGCTAAATTATTTGGGTTTTCCCCTTTTGTTTTTAGTGGTAACTGTTCAGCTTGTCGATTCATCGTCGCTGAATTCTGCCCATAAGAAGAGGTTTTCCTAACTTTGAAAACAAACTCAAAATTTCCATCATTAAACAGTAATTTCCCTTTTATTTTTTTATCATTTTCTTGCAATCCTTCATAACTATACCTTCCTTTAGGATCTGTGTTCGGGAAGTAAAGTACACCTAGACCATTACTTTTCCCTTCGGTGAATTCACCTACATACTTAGCACCATTACTGTGTCTAACGATACCAAACC
Source organism: Candidatus Parcubacteria bacterium (assembly GCA_039798365.1). Lineage (GTDB taxonomy): Bacteria > Patescibacteriota > Minisyncoccia > UBA6257 > 2-01-FULL-56-20 > JBDKGD01. Next base: position 378 of record JBDKGD010000022.1, on the reverse strand, counting down.
CAGTTTTTGAGTCGTTCAACCACTCTCCCTCGTATTCTTGATCTAGTTCAACCTTCTTTCCCCAGCAATTATCAAATCGCTCATTTTGATTCTTGGGGCAGGGTGCTAATTTGCGCGGATTGCCCTCCACAATTTTTATTGACAACTTGACAGCCTGTTTTGCCGTTGTGTCGGCGACCTCTTTCTGGCGAGGAGAAATTGGTTCAGCTAGATTATTTTCTATCGGGTCAAGTGAGGTTTTTCCATGATTGATAAAATTTTCAAAATTTCCATCGTTAAAAAAAAGTTTCCCTTTTTCCCAGTTGTCGTACCTTTGTAATCCTTCATATCTGATTCTTCCTTTAGAGTCGGTATTTGTGAAGTAAAGAACACCTAAAC
>JBDKGD010000021.1:0-7377 GCA_039798365.1 Candidatus Parcubacteria bacterium | reverse complement strand
CCAATGGATTCGCCGCTCTTACTTACGGAAATTCCTTGAATTTTTAACACTCCCGCTTCATGGAATTTTGTAGAATTTATGCTACTATGATAGGTACTTATGAGAAAATTCCTTCTTTTTTTAACGATTGTTCTTTTCGTCGCTAGTCCGCTATTTACCCGCGCTGCCCGCTTTGAGCGTGGATCTTCGGTTATTGTGTCGGCTCAGGAGGTTGTGTCTGAGAATTTTTATGGATTTGGTCGTGATGTTTCTGTTTCTGGAACTGTTTCTGGTGATGCTGTTCTTGCCGGTGCTTCGGTATTCGTCCCTGGAACTGTTTCTGGCGATGTGTTGGCTGCCGGTGGCACTGTTAATGTGCTCGGAACTGTTTCTGGCGATGTACGTGTCGCGGCGGGGGAAGTTATCATTTCTGGCGATGTTGGCGGAGACGTCATTGCCGCAGGCGGTAGCGTTCGGATTATATCAGGTGCTCGTATTGGCGGAGACGTCATTGCCGCAGGCGGCATGATTGTTTTTGAAGGAGAAACTCAAGGGGCATTTCGTGTTGCTGCCGGTTCTGTTCGTATCGATGGCGTTGTTGAACGGGATACTATCATTCAGGGAGCCGATGAAATTGTCATTGGCAAGACATCTCGATTACATGGTTCTTTTACCTACTACAGTCCTGTCGAAGCTCGTATTGAAGATGGCGCTGCTATTATTGGATCTGTTTCTTTTCAACCGATTACCTCTGATCACGCCGGCTCTCAATCGATTGATCGAAATTCGAAAGCATGGTTTTCGGCTGTCTTGCTATTTTTTGGAGTGTGGTGGATGTTGAAAGTTTTATCTTTGATCGTTTTATCTCTTCTTGCTGTTCGATTGTTTGGTTCTTCTTTGCAGTCAGCTGTTGAGTATATTGAACAGAATCCTGGAGTCAGTTTGTTGTATGGATTTTCGGCAGTTGCGTTGACTCCTATTGCTATTGTGCTCCTTTGTATCACGGTTGTTGGATTTTTGTTGGGAGTGGTTGGCGTGTTTTCGTATCTATTGTTCTTAATACTAAGCACCGTTTTGTCTGCTTTTTTGATTGGATCATTGTTTTTCTCAAAGATTTTAAAGAAAAGACACTATGCGTACGGGTATGGAAGCGCGATTGTCGGTGTTATTCTGTTTGAATTGATTTGCTTGATTCCTTTTGTTGGGTGGATTGTCGCGCTTCTTGTGTTTTTTGCTTCTGCCGGCGTACTGGCAAAGCGTGCGTATCAGGTAGTGGCTTAACCTTTTGCTTTTTATGACTATTGATCAATTCTTACAATCTGATCTGCGGGTTGGTACGGTTCTGTCGGCTTCTGTCGTTGATGGATCTGAAAAATTAGTGCGCCTTTCTGTTGACTTGGGCGAGTCTGGTGCTGATGGCGTTCTTGCCCCTCGGACGATATTGGCGGGGATTCGTCGAACGTATTCCGCAGAGTCTCTTGTGGGCCGACAGGTTATTGTCGTTGCCAACCTTGATCCTCGTCCTCTGTTGGGTGAGGTCAGTTATGGCATGGTGCTGGCGGCAAGTGATTCGTCGGGAAATCTTTCTTTACTCACTCTTGATACCCCTCTTGCTCCCGGGAGTCGAGTTCGGTAATCTGGTATGGTATTCCTTTTATTTATTTTATCTTATGTCATTTGCTAAAATTCTCTTGTTTGTTGTGATTGCGATTGGTTTGTTGTACGGTGGATTTCTTGTTGGACGGCACTTGGATCAGCGTGCTGCCGACACGGCTTACTTTGCGGCCCAAGAGCAAGAACAACAACAAAAAACTATTATGGATAAACTTATTATGACGGATGAGGTTGTCGGGTCGGGTCTTGAGGCAGTTGCCGGAGATACAGTATCAGTTCATTATGCGGGTACTCTTGATAACGGTCAGAAATTCGATAGCTCCTATGACCGAGGCACTCCGTTTACTTTTGTGTTGGGCGCGGGTCAAGTTATTGAGGGTTGGGATCGTGGTGTTGCTGGCATGAAAGTCGGAGGCAAGCGAATGCTTACTATTCCTCCTGAATTGGGATATGGCGATCGCGCTATCTCTGTTATTCCTGCTAATTCAACGCTCCACTTCACTGTTGAGTTGCTTGATGTTAAAAAACAATAGCTTTCCTATAGATTGTTTCCGCCAGTCCACGATCGTCGTGTACTGGCGTTTTTTATTTATTCGCGATTTTCTGTATACTGACTACTGTGTTGCCTCATCTTACTAATACCGGCGATGTTTTCTCTGTGACGGTTTCTGAGTTTCTTGACGGTGTTAATGGCGTGCTCGGTGATGCTCCAGCGGTTATCCAGGGAGAGATTTCTGGTATTTCACGCCATGCGACTGGCGTGTATTTTTCTTTGCAGGATCCAGACAAAAAAGCGCTTCTTTCTTGCTACATGCCCCCACGCACAAACCCTGCTTTCCTTTCTGCTCTTGAAGATGGGATGGAGGTTCGTGTTGCAGGAGTTGCATCGGTCTATAAACTAAAGGGACGTTTTAGTTTTGTTGTTGAAGCTGTCGTTCCGTGCGGCGAAGGCGCTGTGAAGCGTTCGTATCAATTATTAAAAAAGACATTGCAGCAGGAGGGGTTATTTGATCGTAAGCGATCGTTTCCTTTGTGTATTCGTCGGATTGCTGTTGTTACGTCCACAACGAGCGCGGCGTTGGGTGATTTTAGAAAAAATATATATTCTCGCGGTATTCGTATCGATGTGTATCCTGTGTCTGTTGAGGGGTTGCGGGCGCAAACTGATATTGTTCACGCGTTTCAGTATCTTTCCGTAGTGGGACATTCTTATGATGCTGTTGTGTTGATTCGCGGCGGCGGCAGTGTGTCCGATTTGGATATTTTTAATACAGAATCTGTTGTTCGTGCTGTCTTTGCCTGTCCCGTGCCTACTATTTGTGCTATTGGCCACGAACGTGATGTACCGCTTGCGCAGATGGTATGCGATGCGGCGGTTTCTACTCCTACTGCGGCGGCGGTTTTTATCAATAATCGATGGGATGATTGTCGAACTGTCGTTGATGATGCATCGGCGCGCCTTTCTGATGCGTTTCAATCTAACTATGAATCTGTTGCTCGCACAGTTTCTCGTTCAGTTGACGTTCTTTCTTCTTCTGTCCGACCGTACTGCGAGTTGCTTGATCGGTATGGCGCTGATTTTGTTACTGCGTGGGAAGCATCTTTCCGGCATCACGACGCATTGATTTCTTACTCACAGCAATTTCTTGATGGCGTTAATCCAGCACGCGTACTTTCTTTGGGATATAGCATCACCACCACTTATTCTGGAGATGTCATTACATCTAAACACGCCGTCTGTTCTGGGGATCGATTGATTACGAACGTTTGTGACGGTGTTATTGAATCGCGAGTTGAACGTGACATATAATACAAAAAATATATGTATACTTTTTTCTATGGTACGCAAAAAACAAAAAATCTCATCGTCTGTTGCATCTGAAGATATTGCCCGCACTATTGCCGATCTTGAATCTATTGTCCGCTGGTTCTCCGATCAAAAAACTGTTGATTTGGCGAAAGGAATTGATCAATTTCGCCGTGGGACTGAGCTCATAAAAGAATTGAAGCAACAGATGGGGGAGATTGAGAACGAGTTTCGAGAGATAAAAAGGGGTATGAGCGACTAATGACAGTGCTCTTTTTAGAATAATATGCGATTGCGGGGGATTAACTTCTTTGTTTCTATCGAGCACATGATATTATAGATAAGAAGTGACATGGACCAGCACGGATACTTGACATTTTTATAAAATAGGAATATAATTAAAAGAGCAGTTATTTGTTTAACTGTGGATAGTATTTGAAAGGATTTATTTTTATCAGATAATGCTTTTTTGTTGTCGCATTTTTTGTCAAAATGAATTCTTTCTATCTACGCTACGCTTAAAAAGGAGGTTCTATGAATTTATATTTGAAGCTGCTGTTGTATTATAGGGTTTTTCGCGGTGGGAATGAGTCATCTGGGGTTGGGGTCAAAGCCATGACTCTACGGGAAGTCAGGGAGCGGTTGCTATCAGTGTCTAAAAAATTACAACAAAAAAAGCAACTCCAACTACCTTCTCGAGGTTAGAATTATTTTTTTTATGACCACGCTTTACGATCAGCGTGGTCTTTTATTATGCATTTGCGCAAACCTTATTTTTAGCACTATGATGAGATGATATGTGTATATTATGACGTCTCGACCGCGCAAAAAGGATACTTCATGGGAGGCAGTTGCTCACTGGTATGATTCACATCTCCACCAGAATGATACTTATCAGTCTCGACTTATTCTTCCTCAGTTAACCCGTTTAATGCCTCTTGGCCAAGGTGTTTCCTTGCTTGATTTGGCGTGTGGGCATGGTTTTTTTAGTGCTGACTTTGTTCGTCGCGGCGCTCGAGTGGTTGGAGTAGATTCATCTGCGACACTTATTGCTCGCGCCCGCGCGACTGTTCCGGTTGCGACGTTTCATTGTGCTTCGGTTGAGTCTTTGCCGTTTTTATCAGATGCCAGTTTTGATAATGTGGCGTGTATTCTGGGTTTGCAAAATATCGAGCTTGCTTCTGCCGCTATGAAAGAAGCTGGCCGACTTACGCGTTCGGGTGGATCATTTTTTATTGTTTTAAATCATCCCGCGTTCCGCATACCGGGGCGCAGTTCATGGGGGTGGGATGATGCGGCACGGATGCAGTACCGGCGAATTGACGGATATTTACATGAATCGAAGGTGAATATTCAGATGCATCCAGGAGATGCCCCTGATGTTGTTACTGTTAGTTTCCACCGACCGTTGCAGTATTACGCAAAAGCACTGCAGTCTGCTGGTTTTGCCATTACTCGTTTGGAGGAATGGATTTCTGACAAGCAGAGTCAGCCAGGTCCCCGAGCAGCGGCGGAAAATACTGCACGGGGCGAGGTCCCGCTCTTTCTTTTTCTCCAAGCCGTTCGATTGCCACTATGAGTATTCATCGTTTTTTATACCCACACGCGTTGCATGCGGGAGAATTTTCTCTTGTCGATCCCGCGCTTGTTCGTCAGATTCGTACCGTGCTTCGGTTGCGTGTGGGCAGTCCTCTTGTATTAGTTAATACCGATTTGCATCAACTGTACTATGGTCATATCATTGCCGTTTTTTCCGACCGGATTACTATTGATATTGATCGAATTGTTGATGCCTCTGATCGTCCGCGCCGATTCGTTCACCTTTTTCTTTCGATCCTTAAAAAAGAAAATTTTGAACTTGCCATTCAGAAGGCAACTGAAATAGGAATGCGTTCTTGCACTGCCGTGTTATGCGAACATACTGTCAAAACAGGATTATCGACTGCCCGATTAGAGAAAATTATTGCCGAGGCGGTTGAGCAGTCCCATCAGACATCTATGCCCTCTTACCGTGGCATCGTGCCTTTATCTGAGGCATTGCGATACGCTCTCTCTGAACATGAGCGTGTTGTTGTGTGCGATATCTCGGTTGAGGAGTTGTTGGGCAATGCTCTTCCGTTGCGCCGAGAGGGTGAATCGGTTGCTTGTTTCATTGGTCCAGAAGGTGGGTGGAGCCAGTTTGAGCGTGATCTGTTTGTTCAGTATGTTCGCCAATATCCCGACCGTTTTTTCCTTGTTGGCTTGGGTCAATCGGTTTTGCGCGCTGAGACAGCTGCTATTGTTAGCACCTACACTCTTTTGAATATGTAATATTTTCCGTTTCTGTGTTATACTATAACTCACGTCGTTTTATTTTTTATTTTTTTATGGAAACCAAAATTAAGCCATTCTTTTTTGGTGCTCTTGCATTAGCGGCTATCATGGTTGGAGGTGCTGCGTTGCAATATGTATCAGTATTTTCACGGTCCATTCAGCCTTCATCGTTTCGGAGTTTTTCTGTTTCTGCTGATGGAAGGTTTGTGGCGGTTCCTGATGTTGCGGAATTTACGTTCAGTGTCTTAAATCAGGGCGGGAAAGATTTAGCCGCTTTGCATACTGATAATACGAAAAAAACAGAAAAGGTTATTGCTTTTTTGAAGAATTCTGGAATTGATGCCAAAGACATTAAGACCGAGAGTTACAATGTTACTCCTCGGTACCAGTCGTATGATTGTCCCGTGGGGGTGATGTCTGTTTCTGGTTCCGCGGTTGAGTCGGCAATGGTTCGACCGTGTCCTCCAGCTGATATTGTTGGCTATGAGGTTAATCAGACGGTGCGCGTTAAGGTGCGTGATTTTTCAAAGATAGGGGATGTTGTTTCCGGGGTAGTTACCAATGGAGCTAACACTGTTTCTCAGCTTGCTTTCACTATGGATGATCCTGCGTTGGCACAAGCGAAAGCACGCGAGAATGCTATCACCAAGGCAAAAGAGAAAGCTCGTTCTATTGCTGGTGCCACTGGTTTTCGTTTGGGTAGATTGTTAGAAATTCAAGAAGGCGGGGGATATCCTTCTCCATACTACCGCAATACGCTTACTTCGTATGCTGCCGATGGAGTTGGTGGTGCATTCCCTGAAATGAAAGCCGCTCCTATCGAGGCTGGCAGCCAGGATGTGACTGTTACGATAACGTTGCGGTACGAGATTGATTAGGGTCTTTTAGACTTTCATTAAGTTGCCGTGGCGTTTCATCAAACCTTTTCTTCGAGCTCTCGTACGAGAGCTCGATTGATTTTCAAGAACCTCAGTATTCTTTTTCCTGATGCTCGTATTGCGCTTATTTTTTCTACGCCTTGGGAGCTGATGGTTGCGGTTATATTGTCTGCTCAATGCACCGATGTTCGGGTTAATAAGATTACTCCTAAATTATTTCGCGCCTATCCGACTGTTTTCTCTTTCGCGTCTGCTCATCCGGCAGATCTTGAAAAACTTATTTATTCTACTGGTTTTTACCATGCCAAAGCCCGTCATATTATTGCCGCGGCACGCATGATTGTCTCTGTCTATGATGGCGTTGTTCCAGGCACTATGGATGCGCTTTTGAAATTGCCTGGTGTCGGTCGAAAGACTGCCAATGTTATTTTGCATGAGGTTTTTGGTGTTTCTGACGGTATCACAGTTGATACGCATGTTCGTCGATTATCGATGCTGTTTGGGCTTACTGTTTCCCGTAATCCGGTTTTAATAGAGCGTGATTTAATGGTTTTATTTCCACGATCATCGTGGCGAAATCTTTCACACCTCTTTATTCTTTATGGAAGAACATATTGCGCGGCGACCTGTCGACACACGACGTGCCCTTTGCGTCGTTTCATTGCACCATAATCGCAATCTACTCTCGATATGATATACTGTGTTGTATGGACTCTCTTATAAAGGCGGATGTGTTTTTTTTCATCACGTCCGTAGCTGTTTTTTTGGTAACTGTGGGGTTATTAG
>JBDKGD010000020.1:0-5498 GCA_039798365.1 Candidatus Parcubacteria bacterium | reverse complement strand
GATCGAGGTGCGAACAGTGACGCCTATCTTCGAAAGAACATAGGGTTCCGCAAGGAATAATCCTACTGGAAACAGCGGGAATGAAACGGCAAAATCCTTACTGAGTGCAAGGTCGTGCCCGTATCCGGGAGATATTTCTTTCGCATACGGGAGTGCCGCAATGAGCGGCGCGAGTAATCGCCCGCATAAGATAAATTGTCGCCCCTGACAGAATCCGGCTTATAGACTACCCTGTACGCACCATATCAAAACCGCCAGATGATCTGGCGGTTTTGACGTATTTTATCCGTTATTTTTGTTTATAAAATGCCCTGTTTTCAACGCGAAAATCAATATATTCCATGCTAGCTAACTTCCCTTTCTTTTTAAATGATTCTAAAACTGCAAATGCCGAATCCGGCGGGAACCTCATACTTATATATGCCAGCGAACCAGTTTCGAGTTCTATGGAGAATTCTTGCAACTGTCTATCGTGAATAACTATTTTTTGCTGTGCCAGTTTTGTAATGCGTATCAGATCAATAGCTTTTATTATAGTATCCATTAGCCCGGGCTGGTTTATGATAAAGTCGCCTCTCACTATTGATGGGTTTGCGTATTCTATGACGGTTGGCACTAATGAGCCGGAGGCAGCTGGTGATCGCTCCAGTGCCCTACCTTCTCTGTCAAACCACCAACAAGAAGCATTATTTTGGATATCAAAACTATTTGATGCTTGGGGAGTTACTCCGCTGCCTATGTCTTCTTCCGGATTTTTCAACACTTCTGTTGATTTAGTTGTTTGCTGTACTTGGCACCATATTCCAAATCGTTCTTTTTGTTTGGCAGAAATGGTTACTGTTCGACTCATCCAATCGGTTATAACCTGTATTGATGCAACGTATGGATTTTCGATGTTTGCTATTACTTTTTCTCTTGGCCAGACGAAAAGATGAGAATTACCGAATATGGCACTCAGCACACTGGCTGATACTATTTTTTCTTGGACGATATTCTGTACTTCTTGATTACTCAATGCTCCGCTTGTTTCGACAACAACATGGCGCAACTGAAACCAGTCGGTGTACCATACCGCGCGAATTAATCCACATACGAGAAGAGTTGCCATACTAGCAACAAGCGCGCCGCGAATTATCATGCGCTTTGATCTTTTTTTGCGGGCATTATCACTAACGTATCGTTCAACAGTTGCCATAAGATATTCGAGCTAAAACTGAGACGCTGTTTGGGTATATGCTGACGTTGTTAAAATTGCCGTCTTTACTATTGGAAACATGCTATTGCATGTCAAAACCAGCGCGATAATCATCAGCAACGCCCCTGTGCGAGCAAAAATTTCCATTTTTTCTTTTTCAATTTTTATGAGTATTGCCATACCGAACGCGCCTAAGATAACTGTTGCTATTGTTATGAGACACACCTGCACCACGGTGGCGGGATTCGCAACGATATCGTATGGACCAAATTGAATGGATGCGGATGTCACAGGCATGTTCTGCGTAACGGAATTTTTTATTGCTCCAGCCACATCGGACACTCCGGAAACTCCGGGGGGTTGATTTTGTTGGTTTTCCGTATTTACCTGAACGTTTTTACTTATATCCGGAACTGTCGATGAATCTAAACGTTTTTGCGGAGCGACTACCACGGGATTTCCAAAAAATTGCACGACAAACACTGCCTCCCTTCCTTCGTATGTGCCGACTGCCGTCGCAACACCTATTTCTGTGAATTCACTATTGATAATATTGGCGCGATGACTGGGAGATTTCATCCAAGCATCTTGAACATCGGTTGAATTTATAAAATTAACTGCTAAATTCTCCCCCGCTGTAGCATAGTTGTATCCCGCCAAAGACAACCAGTGCCACGGAGTGATACCAGCAGGGCTGGTATGGGCAAAATATCCATTTTGCGCCATATCGTTTGCTTTTAATCGTGCCGCTTCAACAAGTTTTTCATTTATGGCGAGCGGCATCGCGGCGGCATGCACCCGATCGCGATTTGTAAGCTCAACTAACACATTAGGAAGTATCTCGCCTAAAAATCGAGTGTCCGGAACAACGGTCGTGACGTACAGCAAGAACAAAATTTCACACCCCATAATAATTCCAAAAAGCCATACAAACGCGTGCTCCGAAAAAAAATATGGGCGGTGGTTGTTACCGGCATGGGGAATAAAATACTGTTTGAGCCAGTTGCGCATATATCATATTGTGCCATATTCAGCCGAATAGATTAATAGCACCTATTGCACGATTATTCTTGAAATAAAAAATCCGCAGCTAGTTCATATTTTACTGCGGATTTTTTATGGCTGTCTTGGTTTCTATGGCAACTTTGGCAATGGGATATCTACCTCGGCGCACAGTAATTTATTAATCCACCGCTGCGTCGTTTTGTACACATACCCGGTTGCTGTTTTATCGTTTGGCAAGCCATGGGGTACCCACGGCGCTAAAATTTCCGAGGCGTATTTTAACTGAAACTTTTTAACTGCCGCTACCGTCAACTGTCCAAAAAATCCTGTTACTGGAAGAGAAATTCCGAGCTCCTTATTGAGAAATTCTTGTAATTTTTTAACTTGCTCTGAATCGTTCTTTTTTCCCAACCCCATGTATCCGTTAAAGGTTATGCCACACTTTGTGGTCGCGCCCAATACTTGTCCCTGGGGAGCAGTATTTGCCACGGGTGTCGATGCTGGAGCAGTTGTTCCCGTACCACCTCCCAACTGCGTGATTGGTCCGTTATTGACCGTATTGCCACCACCGCCACCTCCTCCACCACCCTGCGGTGTTGTTTGTATGACATACGGGAATGAGGCGCCTTGTGATGTAACGTTGTTAGGGTAACAGGCAATCGCTTTTATGGTGAGCGACGACGCAACAGTTATTGGCGTTGTGTATATTTGTTCACTCGTGCACGATGGCTGCGAGTCATCGGTCGTGTAGTGAATTGATGATGCTCCCGCTGCTGACAGTACTACCGATTGAGTGCTGCTATACGTTCCGGATTCAGGACTTGCTGATACTTCCGAAATAACCGTTCCTGATACTCCCGTACTGATTCCTGTTGTTATGCTTCCCGTTATTTCTGATGCCAATACGCCTGTCTGGCTATTTACAAACAATAGCGAAACTAAACTGGCGATAAAAATAATTTTCTTCATCATAGGGATTGTTATTTTATTTATTCTAGGTCTATCTGTTCATCGACCATTTGTTCACTTTTGAATCCATAGCTGGCTGAATAGGAACCTGCTGGGGTTCCAACAGGAACTTTCACCTCAACAACCACCTGAACCTGTCTGCCTGCTGTGTTTGTATCTCTGTCTGTTACGAGCGTTATTGGTCCTGCATATTCATTGGCGTTTGTCAGCACCACCGCTGCCGCATCCGTGGCTGCATCTGATGATTCTGCCGAATAGAACCGTACATTTGAACCAGCGGGAATTGTGCCAGTTGGATTACCGAGCAAATCCGACATCTTGAATGAAAGCAACGTTTCATCGGTTGGTACCGTTACTTCAAAAACCCATCGCCATCCATTCTCAAAACTATCGTCGGCAATGGCAAATGATTGTACTTGATTAATTTGAGTTACAGCTAAACTCGCAGTGTCGTCGAAGGCAGTTGAAAATGTGTTGTCTGCTGAAACACTCTGATTGCCCGCGTCATCCGTGGAATACACTCGATAGTGGTACGTTTGGTTTGGCAACAAACCAGATATCATAACGGAATGCGTCGTGGTTGTGGCTGTGTCAATTGCTGTTACTGATCCGTATGCCGATGTGAGTCCGTACTCTACCTGCGAATTGGCAGCTTCGTTTGTATTCCACGTTACTGTTGCCGTATCTGTTGTAATATCAATAACTTGAATATTGCTTATTACGGGACCTGTAGTATCTGTCGGCATATCAGCGGTTGTAAATGATGCTTCTTCCTTTCCGTTATACTCTGAAGCTAACTGGTTATCAGCTTCATCGGTGGTTGTCGTTGCAACCCAGATGTAGTAACTCGTGGCGTATTGCAAGGTGGCCGTCGGATCAATGATCGCGCGCGTTCCTCCATTGGCGAGAATGATCGTTGCTGGCACTACCGTATCATCGGCAACTGCGCGAAGCTCTACTGAACTTGGCGTTACTGTCGAAGATTTCATGCTTTCGGAGAAATCAATCGAAGGTGATACGTTAATATCAACATTGGTATTATCTGGACTTGATGGATACTGCATAACCACGGTTGGCGCGATGTGATCGGCTTCATCTTCCTGCGTGGTAAATCCGGTCGTGCTACTGGAGACATCTGATGTTAATCCGTTGCCTGCTTCATCAGTAACCTGCGCGGATGCTTGGAAAAAGTAAGCAGTTGCAAAATCAAGCGGAATCGTAGGGGTAATTTGTACCATTGTTCCCCCTTCAACTAAGGCAACGGTTGCCGGAACCACTGCTTCTGTTGTGCCATTTACAAGCTGAATATTTGCTGAATTTACAGTCGTGCTTTTGAGATTTTCAGAAAATGTTAATAGGAGCGGGGTCGAAATTGATACATTGGTTGCTCCAAACGAAGGAGTTGAGGTTACTAAATATGGGCCAGTTGTATCCTCCTGCAAGAAAGTGACCTGAGTCGCCCCTGGCAATAACACGCCACTGACCGTTGTGACATTCACTACGCCAGGCGTTTCTTTCGTGACAGATGATGTCGCGCTGCCGCCAGTGAGCGTGAAGAGTGTTGTTGCAAGCGATGCTCCGTTATCAGCAAGCATAAATCCGTGAATTCCTGAATCAGTTGTATGGTTTGCAAATTGATCGAGTCCGTAGATTGTGAGTGCTGACTGTTGTCCCGCAAACAAACTTGATGGATCAGCTGAGGGAGCTACTTGTACTAATACTCCGGGCTGGAGCGGACCTACGGCATCCGATAGCGCGCTGGCTGATCCAGCAGTGAACCGGATATAGAACACTTCATTCGCTTTTGAATATCCCAAAAGAGTGCTTGGGGCTAACCCGTACGTGGCGACACCGGCGACTGTTGGAACTGTTATGTTTCGAAGCATTCCCGTCGCAGGAGATTCTGGCGTTGCTGTTACCAGTGTATTGTCAGCCACTACATTTCCGTATTGATCCGTAACCATTAGTACTGGCTGCGTGGTAAATGGCGCATCAACTGACAGCGTGCTTGTTGGTTGTGTTGTAATGACTACTGATGCTGGCACGTCAGGAGTAAACAGCACGCTTGTTACGCTTGAGGTGCTTATTATCAATGCCGGAGCAAAGCTAATAGTTGCTACACCAGTTGTTGTTGAGTTGATTTGACGATTCAGGGTTCCGCTTACTGTCGTACTCGTTCCTGTCACCTCTCCGATTCCTGGCACCACTGTTACTGTTTCGCCATCGGCGACTACATTGTCGTATTGATCCGTCAGATCAATAGAGAGGGTAATTGGATTGCCAACGACACTGGATGTTGCGGACGCGGTGATATGCGCTTTTGCCGGTA
>JBDKGD010000019.1:0-8153 GCA_039798365.1 Candidatus Parcubacteria bacterium | reverse complement strand
GGGAATGCCATAGATCCTCTCGAGCTTGTTTCTCGGTATGGTCGGGATGCGCTGCGGTATTTTTTGTTGCGGGAGTTAGCGTTCGGAGAGGATGGTGATTTTTCTCGGGAGAAGTTTCATAATCGTTACCAGAGCGATCTTGCCAACGGGTTGGGTAATTTTACGGCTCGTGTGCTTGCGATGGCACATAAGATGAATTCTCTGCCGTTTGTTGATGTTGATCCGTCATTTGCTCAGGCGATTCATGCCGCGCGCGAGACTGTTTTTTCTTCTTGTGCCCGCGGTCGTTTCCATGATGCTCTTTTTGGCATCTGGGAACTTATTAGTTTTGGTGATCGTTATATTAATATGCATAAGCCATGGGAACGCGGGGGAGATATTTCTTCTATTACCCAACTTGTGTTGTTGCTCGAGGCGCTCGGTGACATTCTTGATCCATTTTTGCCCGATGCCGCAGCAGTGATACAATCTGCGATTGTGCGTGACGATAGCAATCGTGTTTTTCTTATTGAATCACGACCTGTTTTGTTCCCAAGAATTTCTTGACGCCAATGAACGACTCTCCATTTTTTGACACTCACACTCATGTACATTTTCCTATTTTTGATGCCGATCGTTCTTTGGTCATGGATCGCGCTGATGAACAGAATATCTCAATGATCACGGTTGGTACGAATGCCGTTACTTCTGCGCGCGCAGTTTCTTTCGCGCATGAATATCAGAATGTTTGGGCGGCCGTTGGATTGCATCCAGGACACACGATATTTTCTCACCATGATGCGAGTGAATTATTATCTGCTGATGCCGCACGTCTCCAGCAGACCAATGGAGAACAATTTGATTTTAATTTTTATACCCGTTTGGCGGCTGATTCTCGGGTTGTTGCGATTGGTGAGTGCGGGCTTGATTATTTCAGACTTGCCGAAGAGTCAAAACCTATCCAACAAGAGGTGTTTTCCAGACATATTGAACTTTCACGACAAACGGGAAAGCCACTTATGATTCATTGTCGGGATGCGTTTCCTGACTTAATCGATATTCTCTATGCGCATCGTTCCTCTGTGTTACCTGGCGTTGTTCATTTTTTTACCGGCACCGTAGATGATGCTCATAAGTTGCTCGATATTGGATTTTCATTTACGTTTGGGGGGGTCATAACGTTTACCACTGATTATCACGGAGTCATACAATATCTTCCCGTGGAACATATTTTATCAGAAACAGATGCTCCCTATGTCGCCCCTGTGCCGTATCGAGGGAAGCGTAATGAGCCGGCGTTTGTGGTCGAGACCGTGAAAAAATTGGCAATGTTGAAAGGTTTTTCGATAGAAGCGATGAGGGATCAGATATATCAGAACGCAATTAGAATTTTTAAAGTGGGTAGTTAGTGTTTTAGATTTGCGGTATTTTTTCTTTTGGTTTCTATAATTACGCTGTCTAGTTTTTTGCTTAGAAATGGGCTAGCATAATGACAATGAGCAAGGTATACAATCCAAAACAAATAGAGAAAAAATGGCAAACTGCTTGGGATAAGGCGGGTGTTTATAACACAAAAAATACTTCAAAAGCAAAAACATATTATACCTTGGTTGAGTTTCCGTTTCCGTCAGGTGATGGCCTGCATGTTGGGCATGTTCGCAGTTATGCCGCAATGGATATAGTTAGTCGCAAGCGTCGCATGCAGGGTTACAATGTCTTGTTTCCTATTGGGTGGGATGCTTTTGGTTTGCCAACAGAAAACTATGCTATTAAAACCGGTATCCATCCTGCTGTTGTCACGAAAAAAAATACGAATAATTTTCGCAAACAGATGAGGGCGCTCGGTCTTTCGTTTGATTGGAATCGCGAAGTAAATACTTCTGACCCATCCTATTATAAATGGACTCAGTGGATGTTTTTGCAGTTTTTAAAGAAAGGATTGGCGTACAAGGCGGAGGTTCCTATTAATTGGTGTCCAAAAGATAAAATTGGTCTTGCCAACGAGGAGGTGGTTGGTGGTGCGTGCGAGCGTTGCGGCACGCCTGTTGAGAAAAAGATAAAAAATCAGTGGATGATCCGTATCACCGCTTATGCCGACAAACTTCTAGCTGGTCTTGAGAAGCTCGATTTTCTTCCTGAAATAAAAAAACAGCAGGAACATTGGATTGGTCGCGCAGAGGGAGCTCGCATTCAATTCCCAATCTTTGGTTCTCAATCCGTAATTTCTGTTTTTACCACTCGCCCTGAGACCATTTTTGGTGCCACTTATCTCGTACTTTCTCCCGAGCACGAGCTTATTGATATCCTCAAGCCGCAGATAAAAAATTATACTGTCGTGAATGATTACTGCGTTACTGTCGTCGCCAAGCAGGAAGAGGATCGTGTCGGCTCAAAGGAAAAAACAGGAGTTCGTGTGGAGGGAGTAGAGGCAGTGAATCCTGCGACTGGCGAAAGAATTCCGGTTTATGTTGCCGACTATGTTCTGTCCGGATACGGTACCGGCGCCATTATGGCTGTTCCCGCTCATGACCAGCGTGATTTTGAATTTGCCCAAAAATATAGTTTACCGATAAAAATTGTTATCTCTCGTTCATCGGTAGAAAATTCAAAAGATGTTTTCGAGGGAAATGGCCGATTAGTAAACTCGGGAAATTTTAGTGGTCGTGACTGTCAGGAGGCGAAATCGGATATTATAAAAAAAGTTGGCGGACGGCGTGCTGTTACCTATAAGTTGCGTGATTGGGTTTTTTCTCGCCAACGCTATTGGGGGGAGCCGATTCCGGTTGTTATCTGCGGCAGTTGCGGATACGTTCCCGTTCCGGAAAAAGATTTGCCTGTTGTTCTGCCGAACGTGAAAGACTTTAAACCTCGTGATGACGGTCAATCTCCTTTGGCATCTGTTGCCACGTGGGTAAACGTGAAATGTCCCAATTGCAAAAAACCAGCACATCGTGAAACCGATGTCATGCCAAACTGGGCTGGTTCCAGCTGGTATTTTTTGCGTTACACAGATCCTTGCAATACCCGAATATTTGCTGACAAGAAGTTGTTAAAAAAATTTATGCCGGTTGATTGGTATAACGGCGGGATGGAGCATGTTACCTTGCATTTACTGTATTCTCGTTTTTGGAATCAATTTTTGTATGATTGTGGATTTGTTCTTGCGGCAGAACCTTATCGAAAACGAACCGCGCATGGAGTAATTCTCGCCGGCGGGGGAGTAAAAATGTCTAAATCTAAAGGAAACGTTATTAATCCTGATCAGATTGTTGCCAGTCATGGCGCGGATACTTTGCGTTTATATGAAATGTTTATGGGTCCATTCGATCAAGCTGTTGCATGGGATTTTTCTAGTATTGAGGGCGTCAGTCGATTTTTGGGCAAGGTGTGGCGTATCCATCATGAAAAAGTTTCTGCAACAGCATCGCCAAACCGGCAACTGACTGTTTTATTGCATAAGACAATCAAGAGTGTTTCTGATGATATTGAATCCATGCGATTTAATACTGCTGTTTCTGCGTGCATGATTTTTGTTAATGCTTGTTTTGATCAGCCAGTTGTTCCTGTATCTTTATGGAAGAAATTCTTACTGATTCTTGCTCCTTTTGCCCCTCATATTACTGAGGAATTATGGCAATCTTTTTCTTCTGAAAAAAAATTTTCTAGTATTCATACCGTTGCTTGGCCACGATACAATCCGCAATTTTTGATTACTGATTCAGTTACTATTCCTATTCAGATTAATGGCAAGATGCGTGATCAGGTTATCGTTCCGGTCGGATCTTCACAGGACCATGTTTTTGCTGTGGCTTGTGAGCGAGAAAAGTTGCAACCTTACCTGCGCAATGCTTCGGTTCGTACGGTTATTTTTGTTCCTGATAAAATTATGAATATTGTTCTTTAGCGTGCGAGCGACTTTCCTCTTATTTTAAATGACACATTCATTACAATTTACTATACTGTATGGTATATGAATGTTGTGGGTTTTATTTTGCTTGCCATTATATTTATCAACGTCGGCATCTTTTTTTATACGACTGGCTTTTTCTCTCACCCAGGTTCATTTGATCTCACCCCTCCTATTGTTTCTCCTCCTGATTACGGGGGACCTTCCATTTCTACTGGAACTCCAGCGACAGCCGGTTCTTCTGTAAAAAATGGTAATGCTACTGTATCGGTTCCTGCGGGATTTACCCGTGATCAGCTTTCTGCTTATTTTGGCTTGGTGCGTTTTGACCGTGTTGAGCCGGGTGATAACACTGGTCTTGAGCATATTGTATTGCATGCTTTACCAAAATCAGGTGAGAGTATTAACGTAACTGGTTGGACACTGCAGGCAAATCGAGCTGCTCAAGTTATCCCTCAGGCAATTTCCAGTCTTGATTTGCTTCACCCGACGTTAGAAGGGGATATCCGTCTTTCTGCTGGCAACATATTGCGTATCTATTCTACCCGATCGGCTGCCGGTGCGAGTTTTCGTCTTAATCGATGCACGGGATATCTGCAAAATCATTTTTCTTTTGTTCCATCGCTTCCTCAAGAATGTCCCGCTGTCAATCGATCTGATATCGTAACCCTTACTGGATCGTGTCAGCAGTATATGTTGTCTTTGAAAACATGCCAAGAACCTGTTATCGGGCGAATTCCCGGTGGCAGTGATTCTTTGTGTTCGTATTATGCCAATACATTGAATTACCTTGGCTGTGTTGATCGGTATAAATCTACGCCTAATTTTTATTCTCAAGAATGGAGAGTATGGACGGGAAGTCCGTTTCTTGATGATTTACATGATCGATTATTGCTTCTGGATCGTAGTGGCAAGCTAGTCGATATCTACATCTACTAGCCTTGGAGGTTTGCTCACGTATTGTTTTGTCTTTGATTATTTTCTTTCTGACAGTATAGCTCCTGTGCGAAATGTTTTCCCATTTCGTAACACCGTCATTTCAAAAATATCTCCTACTACGAGTGGTTCGAGAGCGTCTTGTATCGTATATTCTGGCGTGATGTTTTTTCCGTTGACTACTGTAATGATATCTTTTTCCTGCAACCCTGCTTTTTGTGCGGGACTTCCTCCCATGACAGCTTCTTCATGTGTACTTTCTCTGATCACATACGCGCCACGTGTTACCGGGATATCTAATTTTTGTGCTATTTTTTCATCGAGTATTAAATAGCGCAATCCCAGAAATGGTCGCCGTATTCTTCCATACTGCGCCAGGTCTGCAAGATCTCTTTTTGCTGCATTAATTGGTATTGCTAATCCAATATTTTGTGCTCCCGAGATAATTGCCGCATTAATTCCTATGACTTCACCGCTACTATTTACGAGCGGCCCGCCTGAATTTCCTGGATTTATCGCAGCGTCGGTTTGAATAAGGCCGCGCATTTCTTGCGGTGGACTGTTGGGATCTGCCTGTGCTACAACTGACCTCGAGAGTCCCGACACAATTCCTGCCGAGACTGTATTTTTGAATATACCCAAAGCATTGCCAATAGCAAGGACGCTTGCTCCTAATTCGGTTTTTTCACTTTTTCCCAGCGCTATAGTTGGCATATGGTCTGCCTCTATTTTAATAATGGCAACATCATTGATTGGATCGCGACACAGAACGATCGCGGTGTATTTTTTTCCATCATTGGTTATGACGGTATATTCGGCTGCTGTTTCGGTGATAACATGTTTATTGGTTACGATGATGCCGTTTGGAGAAACGATAAAACCAGATCCTCCGCCTACCTGCACATTTCCTTTCGCATCAATCATTTCGTCGGGTATGTCTAATTTTTTTCCTCCGGATGCTGTTGGGATGTAGGGATACATATTCCCCGGAAATTCTTTTTCCAAATCATCTAAATGTTTCGTTATTAAAATTGATACCACTGCGGGCATAACTTTTTTTATTATTTTAATAACCTGTTTTTCTTCCATGAGTGCTGTAGATAGTATCATTGTACCATGTTGTTTTTTTAAATGGCATTTTTATTCTTTTTTTGTTATTATTGTAGCTATGAAGCTACATCCGAAAATTGCATTGTGGGCAGCTTTTTTGTTGCCGGTTTGTATTGTGTTACTGGCGATTATATCGGTGTTTGTCCCTCAGTCTGTTGTTCGTCCGCAACATGATTTTTTATACGCACTTTCCTCGAATAGTTACCCTATTTCTGTTTCGTATCGGGTTGAACAGGGAGTTCTTGTGCGTGATCAATACCAGCTTCCTGAATCAGCAGACACTACCTTGAAGGAGTCCAATGCCGAACCTCGTTTGTATATATACCGTGTTGCATCAGGGGAGTCGATCCCTGTCGCTTATGAAGATGTTCAAAAAAATGGATTTTTTTTGAACCCGGGAATTTCACCCGATGGATACGAGGTTGCGTATAATCGCGGACCTGATAATTTTTTCGGTTTGTTTTTTGGTGGTTATGATTATGATTCTCGGGCACTTTTTATTCAAAGTCGATTTTTTTCTAAAAAAATTGTGCTGACTCGCACTACAGGCTCCTATGGGTATGAGTATCCACAATTTTTAGGTTGGTTACAGTAAAAGCTTTCATTACAATAAGAACTATGGATACTAAATCATTACTTGCCGCGATTGAAGAGTCTGCCCGTGCTGGTTCTGTTTCTCTTGCCGAAATTACAAACGCATACGAACGAGCTTCTGCCGTTACTGTTTCTTCATCTCCTGATCATGCATCGTTTTTTTCTTTCAAGAAACTTGATGTTTCTTCGGTTGTTTCCTTTATTGGAATAGGAATTGTGTTTATTGGTGTTTTATTTCTCGTTTTTCAGCATTGGGATGAACTTGGTACATTTTCTCGTATTTTAATCACGCTCGGCTTTTCTCTCTCTTGTTATATTGCCGCTCTTGGCTTATATGTTTCTCGTCGGTTTGAATATGCTGAGTTTTGGATATATCTTCTTTTTTGTCTTGTTTTTCCAATTGGCATGGTAGTATTATTTGATTCTTTTTCATTATTGTCTGCCGATTATACCCCTTCCCTTATTTCTTTCTGCGTTCTGGTGTTTCATATTTTGTATGGGTTTGCAACGAAACGCCTTGCTCCATTTTTGTTTGGTTTACTCATGGCGACATATTTCTTTTTCGCGATTACTGACTTTTTCTATAGTCGGTCTACGTTCATTATTCCTGATTTTAGCTTATACCGTTTATTGTTTGTTTCAATTGCATATCTCTTATTAGGATATGGCGTTTCTCACACTGTCTATTTACCGCTTCGATCATTTATTTACAAGATGGGACTCATCGGTCTGTTATTTGCGATTTTTGCATTGGGGGGATACCGTCCTGACCAGGTTATTTTTTGGGAATTCATATTTCCAATTATTGCTGTTGGGTTGATTGCGATTGGTATCTTTATGAAGGAACAAAATTTCTTTGTTATTCCTTCCTTCGGTATTATGATTTTTGTTTCAAAAATTTCTTTCGAATATTTTTCTGATAGTGTTGGTTGGCCGCTTACTTTAATTTTTACTGGTTTGATTCTTGTTGGTCTTGGGATTTCTCTTATTCGGTTCCGTAAGGAATATTTTCTTGCTTCTTCCTAGTACCACCCCCATCGTTCCTATCCAGATATGTTTGGGATGTATCGATTTTTTTTGTTTCTGATATTTTTTCTCAATCTTTTTGTGATTGTTGGTTTTTGGTTTCTTGGTTCCGGCGACTTGATTGGAGTTGATATGTCGGGCAATTTTTTGGCATTTGGTAGATTGTATGGCCTGTTGGCAGTGTTTTTTGCCTTATTCCAATTTATTCTTATGGGTCGTACTGTTTGGATAGAGCGAGCGTTTGGTCTTGATCGATTATCTCGAGTGCACCGCATTAATGGCTATTTTACGTTTGTTTTTATTTTTTTGCATGTTGTTTTGATTTTGTTTGCTTACTCGTTGCGATCGGGGTATTCTCTTTTTGATCAATTGGTCCGCTTTGTGTTGTATTATGATGATTTATGGCAGGCGGTTGTTTCTTTTTTCTTATTCAGTCTTGTTGTTGGTTTGTCGATTGCGGTTGCCCGCCGACGATTTCGATATGAAGTTTGGTATGCTGTTCATCTGGCAACTTACTTGGCTATTGTATTAGCATTTGGACACCAGCTTGAACTCGGCGGTGATTTTTCTCATGACCTTTTCGTAATGTATTGGTATGGTT
>JBDKGD010000018.1:0-5236 GCA_039798365.1 Candidatus Parcubacteria bacterium | reverse complement strand
CTGCCAGTTTCGCCACCCGCGCAAATTGCCACAAAATGATAGTAGCGCACACAACAGTTTTTTTCAATTTCACTAATCGTGCCACGAATTAAAAAACCAGCCAAGAAACTATCATTAAAAGATAGTATTATATCGAAACCAAAAAAAATAGCTACAAAAAAGCTGCGATAAAACTAGAGTGACACACCTAATTTCTGACGAATGCGAGTACCGGAGATAGTCCGCACAAAATACAATTTTGCTTTTTTTACCTTACGGGGAGAACTAATCACTTGAAACTTGGTAATAGAGGGGGTGTGCAATGGATACACTTTCTCAACGCCAACACCAGCCACAACAGAACGGACGGTAAAGGTGGCGCCAGGTTCGCTACCATGCTTGCGGGCAATCACAAGACCCTCAAACGGAGATGTTTTTTCCTCCATGATACGGACTTTTGCCCCTGGTTTTATTTTTGCTTTTAACTCGTCTGAGATCATTGGATAATTAAAGAATAGGGATATTCTATACTAAAGCTTTAATTTTGGCAACTATAGCATCAACCGAGTTTTTCACCTTAACCAAGTACTCGCGAGCCCCAAGCTGTTTAGCTTTTTCCATATCAGATTCTTGAGCAAGATTGGTAAGCATGAGTATGGGAATCGTATTGATTCTCGGATCAACAGAAATGGCCTTTAACACTTCAAAACCTGAGATTTTTGGCATGATGACATCAAGTAAAATACACGCCGGATGAGCAGTTTTCAAAACCGCCAGCACATCTTCGCCGTCATACGCCTGCAAAACAGCAAAACCCTCTTTTTCAAGTTTTGCTTTTAACAAAGACGACAAAAACTTGTCATCCTCGGCAATAAGGATCTGCTTTTTTTGCTGGTCTTCCATGGAATGCTTCCAGTATACTCCTGTCAACGAATTTGGACAAGAAAAAATATCCTCACAAACTGTCAAAAATAAAAAAACGGCGGGACGCATCCCGCCGCAAAAACAAAAAGAAAAAGATCATCACGACGCAGCTTCTCGTTTGTCTTTATTAAAAAAATACTCGCCAAAGCGTTGTAAAAAAGATTCACGCTCGCAGTCCGCAAGACCGGAATAGACAGAAAACACCAACTCTTTCGGGCATTACTCAACAAAGAAAATATCATGAGGAAAGAAAAAACGAATAAAGGCATCTTTCTGAGACGCTCGAAACGCCGCAATAGCAGCACTGCGACCAAGAGAATCTGTATCAGGATAAAATTCTGGACAGTATTCAATGTGATGAGCAAATGAATGCACATCTTTTACCACAACAAAATAACTCTCTTCGCGTCCAGAGAAACGCAAAGTCCTCTTTACAACGTACAAAGTAACAAGTTCTTTGTTTGCCATACTATCCTCTCTTTCAAAAAAATATCCATCAAGAAAACACGCACTCAAAACTCTGAAACGGATAGTAGCAAACAGAATAAAATAAAACAAGCCAAAAAAAGAAAAAGAATTTTTTAGTTGCCCCAAACATCTAAGACGTGCAGTTATGTTTTGAAAAGGTCAACTTGCAATCCAAATAATACCTTATAATCACAAAATCCGTTTTACGGGATTCTTAGACAAGATTCTTACTATTGAACCTGATCAGATCTTGTTCAATAGCAAAAACCTTTCGACGATATCTGCATAAACCATAACGCAATATGCGTATTTTTTATCAGATAATTTAATTGTTCTACGCACAGCTTCCGCTACGCGTGCCTTGTTACGACTTAGCCCATGTTACCGATCTTAGGCTAATTCCATAAATGAAATTTTACCTATTACCGGCTCCCTTGGCTTGACGGGCAGTGAGTACAGGACTCGAGAACGTATTCACCGTGGTATAGCTGACCCACGATTACTAGCGATTCCGGCTTCATGAGGGCGAGTTGCAGCCCTCAATCCGAACTGGGGTCGGCTTTGGTGGGATTAGCTCCGCCTTACGGCTTGGCAACCCATTGTACCGACCATTGTAACACGAGTGTAGCCCAGGGTATCAAAGGGCCACGCTGATTTGACATCATCCTCTCCTTCCTCCCAGCCCAAAAACTACTAGAAACAATTGAACGCGATATGCGTTCAATCACTACTAATCTTTGGGCTGGGCAGTCTCGTCTGACACTTGTAACAGACGACAAGGGTTGCGCTCGTTACCCCACTTAAGGGAACACTTCAAAGCACGAGCTGACGACAACCGTGCAGCACCCGGACTGGTAGTCCCTTGCGGGAAAGGCGCCCTTTCGTAGCGCCGGTCCACCAGCATTTCAAACCCTGGTAAGGTTCTTCGTTTATTGTCGAATTAAACCTCATGTTCCACCGCTTGTGCGAGTCCCCGTCTATTCCTTTGAGTTTTAAGCTTGCGCTCGTACTTCCCAGGCGGCCTGCTTAACGCGTTAGCTCCGCCGCTCCGAGGGTCGATACTCGAAACAGCAAGCAGGCATCATTTAGGGCGTGGACTACAAGGGTATCTAATCCTTTTTGCTCCCCACGCTTTCGTGTCTCAGGGTCAGGAAAGTCCCAGTGCACTGCCTTCGCCTTTGGTGTTTCGCACGATATCAACGGATTTCACCCCTACACCGTGCGCTCCATGCACCTCTAACTTCCTCTAGTTGTGTCGTATCTTGGGCAGGTCCACCGTTAGGCGGTGGGATTTAACCCGAAGACGCACACAACCCCCTACACACGCTTTACGCCCAATAAATCCGGATAACGCTCGAGGTCTACGTATTACCGCTGGTGCTGGCACGTAGTTACCCACCTCTTTCCGATAGGCACTCATTTGCATTGTTACCTATCTACCGCAGTTTACGACCCGAAGGCCTTCATCCTGCACGCGGCGTCGCTTGTTCAGGCTTTCGCCCATTGACAAATATTCTCGACTGCTGCCTCCCGTAGGAGTACGGACCGTGTCTCAGTTCCGTCGTTGGGGATCAGGCTCTCACCCCCCCTACCGGTCATAGCCTTGGTAGGCCGTTACCCTACCAACTAGCTGATCGGACCTAAGCCAATCTCAAAGTGCATTGCTGCTTTCCTCTTTCGAGTGTATCGGGTATTACCGAACCTTTCGGCTCGCTATCTCCGTCTTCGAGGTATGTACTAGGGTGTTACTAACTCGTTCGCCACTAAACGTGTTTATCCGTTGCATTGATATAATCTCAACTTCTTCAAAACAAGTTCCGTTCGACTTGCATGCCTTATCCACGCCGCCAGCGTTCATCCTGGACCAGGATCAAATCCTCTTAAAAAATAAACATTTGGGACAACTAAAAAATTCTCTTTTTACGTTGTTTTGTACACAATTGTGTAGTATAAAATTGGAAAACAGCAGTCGACCACGGGAATAGGCACAGTATAGTAGGGATAAAAAACAATGTCAAATAGGGGAAAAGTCAAAAAACAGGCAATGACGGTTTGGCAAAAATAACCAGAAAAACTTGCAAAATTATTACATATTGTGCATACTGAAAGCCAATGAAAAAAGATCTCCATCCTGCCTATTACCCAGAAGCCAAGGTGCGTTGCGCCTGTGGCAATAGTTTCACGGTCGGTGCCACCGTTGAAAAAATGGATTTAGAAATCTGCTCCAACTGTCACCCATTCTACACTGGAGAAGAAAAATTGATAGACACTGCTGGACGAGTTGAGAAATTCAAAACCAGAGCAGCAAAAAAATCAGCAGAACCAAAGGCAAAGAAGGTTCGCGCCAAGAAACAAGTGGCATAAAAGATGCCACCAGGTGAAAAATGATAAAGGCAGCATGTAAAACATGCTGCCTGTTTTGTACTATGACAAAACAAAAATTGATAAACGACAGGAGCAGCACGTGCAAGATAATATCTTGTTTCTGCGCTCGTTTTTGGGAAAAATGTTTTCATAAACATCACGTCCCAGAAACCGTTTTTATCAATTGATTGTATTGGTTGTAGCAATATTTTCACGAAATGTACTAGCATCAAATTGAGGAACATCAGAGAAATTACCATTCAGAAGAAATGGTGAAGATTTCTCGGTAAAGTGAGAACTCCACTGAGGAGGAAGAATACCAAGAACAGCAAATTTGTCTCCGGCAACGGCAATATGAATTAAATCGCCATCAGATACATAAGCAGAATGGGCACCTCCCGTAGGCAACATCACATCAAAAGAGAAAACAAAAATGTCGCGGTTCACCACTTGTTGATTTCTATTAGGTACAGTAGGGTCAAGACGTATTAAACCGGTATATGTTCCGTATTCAACAGGAGACAAACTAAAGTAATCTGGCTCATCTCCAAAATCAAACCCACGATCAAAACAAAAAAATCTCCGCGCCATCTCCTCGGCAGCTCGTTTTGCCTGCTCAAACGTATGAGATTCCTCGGCAGGGGCACCAACAGTGGGGTTCTCAACAAGAGACGTTGCTTGGTTCTGACTGGCAATCCTTTTCATATATTCATAACCCAAAGTAGCTACTTTGGTGATATATCCACTAAAGTACCAGATTAAAAACGCGAACAAACAAAGGGCAACGACCATACAAACACCATACAACATCAATCGAGTATGGTTGTGGTTTTCAATCTCCTTTTCAAGTTCAGCGTTCAAAAAATTAATATTGTCTTGGCTGGATTGCCAATCTACTCTCAATTGAGAAATTGTCGACATAATATTAGTTTGATCTGCGCGCAACGACGCCATCTGAAAACGGATACCAGTCAATCCATCCGAAAGTGTTTGGTTGTAAGCAGTAAGCATTTGGTTCTGTCGAGTCAAATGACTCAACTGCAAACGCAGCAATCCAATCCGACGTTTCTGCTCATTAACATCGTTAACAACAGAATAATATTCTGATGGTTGAGGAGTCACGGTTCGCGAACGAGAAACAACTATCGCAGGGATGCGTATAATATCACCCGGACGAATCAGTGGTATCTCGCAACCATTTCGATCTCTTTTGCTTGAAAATTTCACGTCAGGATTAGCTTCCCTAAAAGCATCTAGCGAAATATTGTTCTTTCGAATAATACTGTAAACAGTATCACCCTGTTGAATGGTAACCGTGGTGGGTTTAGAAGCATCACTGCCAGCCTGGGGTGATTGCTGACTAAAAACAACAATCGGCAATGCAATCATCATGATTGCGCAAACTACGCATTCCAATAACTGTTTCATATCAATCTCCTAGTCTAATTTGGTTTTCAAATTACAAAAAAATATGACACATACACAATGCGCCATTAAGAAA
>JBDKGD010000017.1:0-19936 GCA_039798365.1 Candidatus Parcubacteria bacterium | reverse complement strand
CGGTGAAGGTGATTTCCAAAGAACAAGCGGAGGCGGCGATGGTTATTGCTATTGAGTCAAAAGATAATGAGTTGGCGGTGGCGGTGGTTGACGCGCAAAACGAAAAAACAAAAGCAGTGCTTACAGAGCTAGCAGATCGCCATATCCGGACCAAGATATTTATCGCCTCCCGCGCGGGGATAGAGGAGGCGATGCATTTTTATGAGTATATTCCCGCGCAAGCCGGGGTTATTACGGGAAAACTGACATTAAAGAACGATGAACATGACTCCATTGGTAAGAAAATCGCGACATTTCAGTCGGCAAAAAAGTATTTTGAGGGGCTGGATTTTGGAAAAGTGTCAACGACGCAACTGTTTGATGAATGTGTTATTGGCGCGTTATCAAATCATGCGTCCGACATACATTTTGAAACAGAAGAACAGCATGGCAGAATTCGCTACCGTATCGATGGTTTATTGCATGACGTATGCACCGTGATTCCGCCGGGAAGTTATCGAAATCTCATGTCGCGCATCAAGTTATTGTCCGGGTTGAAAATAAATGTACGGGATCATTCTCAGGATGGTCGGTTTACGATCCACATGGACACGAAAGATATTGAAGTCCGCGTCTCAATTATCCCTGGTCAGTTTGGAGAGACGGTGGTGATGAGAATTTTAGATCCAGATAGTTTAGTGATTGATTTAACAAAACTAGGAATGCGATCGGATGACTTGGAAATGATAAAAAAAGATCTCGATCGCCCCAATGGGCTTATTCTCAACACCGGTCCAACGGGGTCGGGGAAAACAACAACGCTCTATGCTTTTTTACAAAATGTTGCCTCGTCTCAAAACAAGGTGATTACCGTTGAAGACCCAATTGAGTACAGGATTCCTAATATTTCTCAAACACAGGTTGATCCCGAAGCTCAATACACGTTCGCCTCAGGACTTCGGTCAATATTGCGGCAAGATCCCGACGTGATTTTAGTCGGTGAAATTAGAGATGAAGAGACGGCGGATATGGCAATGCAGGCATCGCTTACGGGGCATTTAGTGTTTTCAACGTTACACACGAATGATGCGATCGGAGCAATACCTCGATTGATTGATTTAGGTGTTCGTTCAGCGACCATTGGTCCGGCGGTAGCGGTGGTGATCGCGCAGCGTCTCGTCAGGCGCTTATGTCCGGTATGCAAACAGGCGGTCAGTATTGATGATCTTGCCAAGAAAAATATTGAAACGCTTTTATTGCATTTACCCGAGCGAATCGACAAGACTCCGTATCAGAATTTTTTAAATCAACAATCGCCAGTTCCCCAGGTAATATATAAACCGATCGGATGTGATCAGTGCAGCGGCTTTGGGTACAAAGGGAGAATCGCTATTTTTGAGTTTTTTAGAATGAGCCCAGAACTGGAGGAAGCAATTTTGCAATCAGCATCAGAGGTGACGGTACGAGCCATCGCGAAACAACAAAAAATGGTCACCATGCAGCAGGATGGAATATTAAAAGTATTAACAGGGGAAACAAGTTTTGAAGAAGTCGAAGAAGTAACTGGTCGGATTGAATGGAGTCGGTTTGGTGCGGAATAAAAACTATCAAAAAAACACTCGATAAGGAGTGTTTGAATAAGTCAATATTGAAATAAAGAAAAAAGTGCGCTTGAATGAATTCACGTGCCGTCTAAAAAAGACGCATCACGTGAACTAAAGATAAAAAGCACTCGTAAAAGTGGTCGGCTGAAATCTGGGAGCGATATATAAATATAAAGTGTAGCTCTTCCGCGAAGAAGAGGTTGGAATTACCTCGAGGATGGGTTTCGTAGTAACACCAAACCGTCCTAATGCTAAAAATAATTCCTGCTCCCAGATTTCAAACGGCCAGTTTTTTAGATAAAACCGGTAAAAATAACAATAAAAAAAGCGCCTTTGGAAATGCGGGCGTTATTGTTAAAATACAGGCAAGAGATACTGTAGGGGCAATGCTAGCATAAAGCACGAGTATTGTCAATAATCCCTACATAATACGTAGCAATGA
Organism: Candidatus Parcubacteria bacterium; assembly: GCA_039798365.1. GTDB lineage: Bacteria > Patescibacteriota > Minisyncoccia > UBA6257 > 2-01-FULL-56-20 > JBDKGD01. The sequence continues at coordinate 17,911 of JBDKGD010000017.1, read as the reverse complement.
AACAATCTAATGGTGAAGTTGAGATAAATGGAGTCAATCAGTACAGCGACGCGCCCCACGAGGTGAATGTGGACACGGTATTGCGTCCAAATGCCTGGGATCAGTATATTGGACAACAAAAAACAAAAGATAATCTGCGAGTTATCATTGATGCGACCAAAACCAGGAATGAATCAATGGATCACGTACTATTCTGTGGTCCAGCCGGATTAGGAAAGACAACGTTGGCATATTTGGCGGCAAAAGAGTTGGGAGCACAAATTAAAACAACCTCAGGTCCGGCACTGTCAAAAGCAGGAGATATTGCCGCTATCCTAACAAATCTTGAACAAGGAGATATATTGTTCATTGATGAGATACATCGAATCAATAGATTGATTGAAGAGGTGTTGTATCCGGCAATGGAATCACGGAAATTGCATATTATGGTTGGAAAAGGCGCAAGCGCTCGGAGTCTTTCGATTGATTTACCGGCATTTTCGCTCATAGGAGCAACAACGAGAGAAAATTTATTATCAGCGCCACTGCGAACCCGATTTGGAGCAATATTTCGTCTCAATTTCTATGAAGTAGATGATATCAAAAAAATCATATTACGATCGGCAAATATTTTAACAATTCCGATAGATGAAAAGGCAATCAGCATTCTTTCTCGGGCATCGCGCGCAACCCCTCGGATCGCGAATCGATTATTGAAGCGAGCACGAGATTTTGCTCAGGTGACAGGCGATGGTGTTATTAATGAAAGTATTGCTCAAAAGACGCTGGATTTGCTTGATATCGACGAAAAAGGACTTGAGCCGCAAGATAGGAAGTTGCTGGAGGTTATTATAAAAAAGTTTCGAGGTGGTCCGGTTGGACTAGGAACGCTGGCGGCCGCATTAAATGAAGAACGGGGGGTTATTGAGGAAATCTATGAACCATATCTGATGATCTCGGGATTTATTCAGAGAACGCCCGGCGGACGAATTGCGCTGGAACCAGCGTATGAACACCTAGAATACATAGAGAAAAAAAATAAGTAATCCAATAAAATGATTCGTATTAATGAGGTGTTGCCAAATCCAAAAGGCAAAGATACGGGTCATGAGTGGATTGAACTTTATAACGATGGATTGCGCGCGGAAAGTCTTCGCGGGTGGCGTCTCCAAACATCGTCTAATAAAAAAATACCGTTACAAGGTATTATGGAGCCGCAATCCTATAAAGTAATCAATCAAGACGATATCCATTTTACGATCAAAAATAAAAATGAGATTATTCAACTAATTGACAATGCAAATCAGGTGCAAGATATGGTGCAAATAGCAATTCAGGCGCCAGAAGATAAATCCTGGAGCAAGCAAGATACCGGAAAGTTTATATTTTCAGAGCCGACCCCACTAACAAAGAACAATGTCACGCAGGTGCAGTCAGATATTAAATACGGAGTTCAGTCAGAAAGTTTAACGGGGGTTATATCGGGGATCAATATAACGGTAGCTTCAATGGTGCTGGCAGTAGTGTGTGTGGGGGTGATTATGTATATACTAAAAACATATGGAACGGAGAAAGCATGAAGCAATAATGCCAAGTGAACATACAACAAAAACCCCGCAGCAAACAAAAAAAATTGGTAGTCAGTGGGCGCGATATATCGAAAAAAAAGGAGAAAGCATCAATTCAACGGGAGCAACTATCATAACGTTATCGGGTGATTTAGGGAGTGGAAAAACAACATTCGCGCAAGGTTTTTTGTCGTATTTCGCAATAGAGACACATGCGGCAAGTCCAACATTCGCGATAATAAAACATTGGGAAATAAGCCAGTCAGCATGGATAACCGACATATATCATGCGGATTTCTATAGATTAGAAAACAATGATGAAATGAAGGGAATTGGATGGTATGATGCAGTACGGAACAGGAAAGCGCTCATAATAGTTGAGTGGCCGGAAAAAGTTCCTGGAGTGTTGGAGTCAGCTACGTATAGATTGTTGCTGTCTCATACAAACAACCCAAAGGAGAGGATGGTAAGCGGGGTATCACAGAAATAAAATGATCACGACAAGCAACACAGATAGAAAAACACTGGTATTAATAGATGCGAACTCATTGATTCATCGATGTTTCCATGCAATTCCACCGTTGCACGCGCCCGACGGGCAACCCACAAACGCGCTATATGGAGTCGCAAATACCATCTATAAAATATTTCAACAGATACATCCCCAATACGCTGCCGCCGCATTCGATCGTCCAGAAAAAACATTTCGCAAACAGGAGTATGAGCTATACAAGGCTCATCGTCCAAAAGCACCAGATGCGCTGATTTCTCAACTACAAGAAGCTCGCAATTTATTTACGGCATTTGGTATTAAGACCTTTGAACAAGCGGGATTTGAGGCAGATGATATTATCGGTACATTAGCAGAGATATATAAAAGAGAAAAAAATATCCGCATTATTATTATGACGGGGGATCTTGACGCCCTCCAGTTGATTGATGGCGATACGGTTGTTGTTGAGACATTTAAAAAGGGAATTAGTGAAACGATGGTATATACGGAGCAAGAGGTACAGAATCGATACGGCATTTCCTCGGACAAGCTGATCGATTACAAGGCATTGGTTGGAGATGTATCAGATAATATACCGGGGGTTGCGGGAATCGGACCCAAAACCGCCGTGCGATTATTGGAAAAATACGGTTCATTAGATTCAATAATGACCAATGGGAGCAATGATAAAAAATATGGAGACAAGATAGTGGCATACAAAGACCAAATACGGCTTGCGAAGAGATTGGCGACCATTAAAACTGATGTCGAAATAGCAAGCACACTGCAAGAGTTGGTGATTGCCCCATTGCACAATGACACTCAGCAGGCATATTGCAGGAAAATGGGATTCGAGACATTGTTGTCTCGAATGAAAAAAGGTGAAGAAAAAAAAGAAAAGATTAAGGATGTTGTCAAAGAAGGGAGGCAGAAAAATTCATTATTTTCAGATGAACCTAAATATAGTATTGATAGAGAAATACCAGAGGGAATTATTATAACCACGCAAAACAATGTAAGTCCGTTATTGGGAGATGATACAAAACGTAAAATAGGATTTGATTTAAAAAATATAATAAAAAAATCCGCACAGAGAATTGCTGGTCCGTACGCCGACCTAGGAGTTGCCTGTTGGTTACTGAATCCAGACAGGAAAGCCATAACGCCCGAACAGTGCGTAAAAGAGGTGTTGAACGAGTCGTGGATGGGTAATTCGCGACAATACAGTTTGCTGTATAACGAGTTAGTAAAAAAATTAGAGCAACAAAAGTTGCTGCACATTTTTGAATCAATTGAAATGAAAATATTGCCAATATTGGCAGATATGGAGCTGTGCGGAATCGGAGTTTCTGGGAGTACGCTTGAGGATCTAGCGCTAAAAATTCAGAAACAAATAGATGGATTGGAAAAAGAAATATATAAATCCGCGGGGGTTCAATTCAATATAAATTCCCCCCAGCAACTAAGCGCGATTCTGTTTGATCGCTTGAATATAGAAAACCGGAGTACAAAAAAAAATAAACAAGGAAATTTTTCAACAGATGCGGAACATTTAGAGGATATTCGGGATAAACATCCAATCGTGCAGTTCCTGCTAAAATATCGCGAGTTATTTAAGATACAAACAACCTATGTACGGGCGCTGAGCAGTTTGATAGCGGACGATGGTAGGATACATACTCAGTACATCCAAACGGGTACCGGTACGGGACGGCTGAGTTCAAAGGATCCAAATTTGCAAAACATACCACAAGAGTCAGAATGGTCAAAGCAACTGCGAAGCGCGTTTGTTGCGCAGGAGGGGTATAGTTTTATCGCTCTTGATTACTCGCAGCTTGAGCTTCGATTGTTGGCGGCAGTGAGTGGTGATGAAAAAATGACAGAAGCATTTTTGAGAGGAGATGATATTCACAAAAAAACAGCGCAGGCAGTTCTTGGCGTTGCCGAGGAAGAGATAACAAAAGAGGATAGGCGATTAGCAAAAACATTAAACTTCGGATTAATTTACGGAATGGGGATTTCTGCGTTCGCGAAAGCAACGGGTATTTCTCGTGCGCAAAGCCAGGAATTTGTAAAAAAATATTTCAATCAATTTCCAACTATCAAGCAGTGGCAGGAATCGGTGCGGCGTGATGCGCATCAAAGAGGATACGTGCAGACAGTAACAGGGAGAAGGCGGTATTTTCCAGGAATACAGTCGGGAATACCACAAGTAGTAGCAGCCGCTGAACGCGCGGCAATAAATTTTCCACTACAAGGATTAGGAGCTGATATTTTAAAAATGGCGATGATTAGATCGGATGAAATGATCCGCGCTCACGGATGGGGAAAAGAAATGGTTCGACTTCTATTGTCGATACACGATGAATTGTTGTTTGAGGTTCGGGATGATATGATACAACAAGTGAGCAGTGAGGCGAAAAAAGTATTTGAATCAGTAATGCCAGATCTGCCAATTCCATTGAGAGTCGAGGTATCAATGGGGAAAGATTGGGGCACTATGAAAAACATAACCCCTTAGAGAGTCATTTTAAAGATACGGGATTATTTATTTATGACAGTGGCACAAAAAATACAAAAAATACTAGCATTACCAGAGATGCGGATATTTTGGTTTGTATTGCCCGCGATACTGGCAATCATTGTATTGCAATTAATATTTTTAGAGGGTATTCCGTTGGTGATCTGCATGCTGTTGTTGGTAGTAGTGATGATATTCATATTTTTTTTTGGATACCAATCAGCGGTTGTTAGCTATAACGCGGCAATAGAGCGAAATGAATTGAAGGGAGTTGTGGGTAGCTTGGAGGATGCGCTTGTTGTTTATGATCAGAATTTTACAATGTTATTTTTTAACCCAGCTGCTGAGCGGTTGTTTGGAATTAAAAAAGATGAAATTATTGGTCACTCAATAACCCCGCGTGATGCTGCCAATGCTCGAACAGCATTGTTGACCCAGGTGATATACCCGTCGCTAGCGCCTGGCATGATAAATCGATCATCATCAGCGTCATATCCCCAGATTGTAGATGTATCTTTGACAGATCCATTGTTAGAGTTGCGGATTGTGACTAGTAAGGTGCTCGATGATCGCGGAGCTGTATTGGGTTTTATGAAGTTGGTTCGTGATCGAACGCGCGAGATTTCAATGATTAAATCGAAAAATGAATTTATAACAACCGCGTCTCATCAACTTCGTACGCCGCTCACTGAAATTAGTTGGGCTGCTGAAGCGTTAGCATCAGAGGGTCAGGGCATGACGGAAAACGCAAAAACAATTATTGATAATCTTCGCAATTCATCAAAAGAGCTTATTTCGATAACTGAGGATTTGCTGAATATCGCCAAAATAGAAGAAGGTCATTTTGGATATAATTTCAAACAGACCGATATTGTTGAATTTGTAACGTCAGTGCTCAACGACATTCATCCGTTAATACAAAAAGCGGGGTTAAAACTATATTTTGACAAACCACCGCAACCAGTGGCATCCGTACTGATTGATGCTCAAAAATTAACACTCGCGCTCAATAACCTTTTGGAAAATGCAATACGGTATAATGTCAAAAATGGGGAAGTAATGGTTAAAATTGAACCTGTAGCAGATGTCCCATTTATAAAGATAACGGTAAAGGATACGGGTATTGGAATTCCCCAAGAAGATATACAAAAGTTATTCGGAAAATTTTTCCGCGCACAAAATGCGGTTCGATTTGAAACCAAAGGATCGGGGTTGGGTTTGTACATCGTAAAAAATATTGTTCGCTCTCATGGTGGTGATATCGCTGTTATTTCTGAGATAAACAGAGGAACGGCTATTTCTATTACGATACCAACGGATCCAACGCTTGTTCCACAGCACGAAGCAGTGTTGGAGATGTAGATCTTCGGGATTATTGTGGTATGCCTGAATTGCCAGAAGTAGAAACTATAGTTAGGGATTTACAAAAAATTATTGTAGGAAAAACAATAGCATCATTTTTGTACAAACAAAAAAACTCTTTAAAAAAAGAAAAAATAGAAAAGCAATTCATAGAGGGAGCAAGGGTGATGTCAGTGGAAAGAAAGGGTAAAAATATTTGCATAACCGTAAAAAAGGATAATGCAGAATTACGGATTGTTATTCATTTAAAAATGACGGGGCACATACTGATGGGAAAATGGAAAAAAGAGGAGGATGTCTGGATCGCGAAAGAGGATCAGGGGGTGCTGAAGGAAAAAGTAAATTCATATATACGGGCAATGTGGATATACGACGACGGAAGTCAAATGGCTCTGTGTGATGCAAGAAAATTCGCCAGGATACTGATCGGATCAGTACGGGAAATCGAAGATCACCCATGGATGAAAAGCATAGGACCAGATGTATTCGATAAACAACTGTCAGCTGATATGTTGTATGAAAAAACAAAAAAGAGAACAGTAACCATAAAACAGATATTGCTAAATCAGACAATATTGGCGGGAATTGGCAATATATACGCTGACGAGATCTTGTGGGAGAGCAAAATAGATCCAAGAACAAAAGCAAGCGATCTTTCGAGGGAGGTGTGGGGGTATGTATTAAAAATAGCCAGATCGGTAATAAAAAGAGCGATTAAGGCGCGAGGGGCATCAATGAGCGATTATCGTGATGTTTATGGAAAGAAAGGGTTGTATGGTGAGATGAGGATGGTCTATAGAAGAACAGGAAAAAAATGCGCGCGATGCGGTAGGATAATTGAAAGAATGGTAATAGCCGGTCGTGGCACGCATTGGTGTTCTGGGTGTCAACGGTAAAATAGTACAAAGCAGAATAGTCAATGTATAATAAAGGCATATTATAGAACGTATGATAATAGTATTAGAGGGGCCGGATTCGTACAGGAGGTTACAAAAAGCATTGGAAATACAAGCTGTCTATAAAAAGAAAAATCCGCATGCTGTTGTATACGAATATGATTTTGAGAATGATCAAGATCAAACGCAATTTCGTGAGCACGTAGGGACGCAATCATTATTTACGGCGGTGCGAGTGATTCATATAAAAAACTACACAGATGCCATCGATTCAAAGACAGTGGCTTTATTGAAAAGAATAGGAGATGGTGATTCAAAGACAGTGGCAGTATTAGAGAGCGAAAAGAAAATGCCAAAATGGTGCGTGGAGCTAGCAGGGCAATCAAAAAAAGGGGTTCAGACACAGGAATTCCTTTTTCTTGATGGTGCGGCATGGCTTCGGTATGTTCAAAAAAAGGCCAAGGATATGGGCATAGTTTTTGATAGACATACCATTGAATATATTGCTGAAGTAAATAAAAAAAATACCTGGAAACTCATTCGAGATATGGAAAAATTGGCATTATCAGCTAGCCAGATAATAACAAAAAAAGAATATGAAAAAATATGTGGAAATGAATCAATGTACGATTTCTTTTCTTTGGCGGTGTCAATACAAGCAAAACAACAAAGCAAAAAAATACGAAGTATTGAGTTGTTGATGCGAAAAGGAAATGACCCGGCAAAAATATTCAATGTCGCCGCTTCGCTTGCGCGAGATGAAGCAAAGAAATACGCTCAGCTTGATGTGCTGATAAAAAGCGGTCGAATGGATTATGACGATGCCTTGCTTGCTCTGGCAATAGCATGAGCTGCTCGAGCAGTCAGGCGGCGTGCTTTGTTCGTAGAGATAGCGTTTGTTTTTGAAACTTTAAACAAAGCCTTCTGAAGTTTCGGGAGTATTGCAGATGCCTCTGAAGTATTACCAGAAGCGATGGTTTTTCGAAAGGTCTTTAAAACCGTCTTGTATGTTTTAACATGGCTAACGTTCCTGGCGCGACGGGTAATATTTTGTCGGAGAGCTTTTTTTGCTGATGTGGTTCGTGGCATAGGTAAGTAATATTGCAAACATAGTACATAATATTAATGTTTTATGCAAGAAGGGTATTGCCAAGCCCATGGAACCGTATCAAGGAGGAGCAAGAAAAGAGTACTTTATAGAATAAGTAAAATTAACTAAGCTTAGAAAGAGACTAAACAAATGATATATGCCATAACAGGTGAGGTGATTCAAAAAACAGATAAATATCTGGCGATAACGACGACATCTGGAGTGTCATACAAAATATTTTGTTCAGCAAAAATGTTGGCAAATATCACAGCTGGCATAACAACGACAGTCTATACATATATGTCGGTTGGAGAGGACAAGCTCGATTTATTCGGTTTTTTAATACCATCAGATCTCGAATTATTTGAGCAACTTGTTTCTGTTTCAGGTGTTGGCCCAAAATCAGCGCTTTCAATATTGGATATTGCGGAAACAAAATCAATTGCTGCTGCCATTGTGGCGGGTCGAGCCGATATTATCTCTCAGGCAAGTGGAATTGGTTCGAAAACTGCCCAGAAAATTATAGTAGAGTTAAAGAGTAAGGCTATAGTTATTGAGGCGGCATCGGGTGGAGTGGTTGAGACTGACACGCGTGAGGTGTATGAAGCACTCGAGAGTTTGGGGTATCAACGGAATCAAATCCGCTCAATTGTCGATGATATTGAAAAAGGTCTTTCTGTTGAAGAAAAAATAAAACGAGCACTAAAAGCACTCGGGAAACAAAAGAAATAACATGATTGATCTGATAAAAAAAATAAGGTTAATTCAGTATCTGTACAAACGAATCGGATGGATAAGGTCGCTGTATTATCAAGTAATCGCATATAGTGCCGCAGTGCGATACCGCTTCCCCTCAAAACATATTAAGGTCATAGGAATAACAGGTACAAAAGGGAAAACGAGTAGTGTGGAAATTTTAGCATATGTATTGCAGCAGTCTGGTCTAAAGGTTGCCAGTATATCGTCCGCGCGCATAACAATAAATGGATCTACAAGAAAAAATAGAACAGGAAATAGTATGCCCGCGAGATTTTTTTTACAAAAATTCTTACGCAGCGCGGTAGATGCTGGTTGTTCGTACGCGATCATTGAGGTGACATCGCAAGGAGTAGCGATGCATCGTCACAGAGGAATTCAATGGGATTGCGGAGTATTAACAAATCTACATCCGGAGCATATTGATTGGCATGGTTCATATCAAAAATATCGCAAAGCCAAAGTGAGGTTTTTAGAAAAAGTTGCACAGGATCGCGGGGTAATTTTTTTGAATAAACACGATAAAGAATCCTTGGGTATCGCGATGGAACTTGAAAAAAAACAGCATAGCATAGCGAGGTATTTTGACAGAAAAACGGTGCAGTCTGTAGGAGAAAAAAATCCGTACTTTGTGGGCGACTTCTCTCGGGACAATGCAGCGCTCGCAGAAGCAATAGCCAGTAGATATGGGGTAGCAAGAGATGTTATCGAAGAAGCACTCGGGAGATTTAAAGGTGTTGAGGGTAGATTTGAAAAAATTAAAGAATATCCGTTTACCGTTATTATAGATTACGCACATACCCCAGATTCACTGGAAGCGCTCTATAGTACAGCAAGGGTCGGGTCAAAAAAAATGATTTGCGTATTGGGGTCCGCCGGTGGTGGCAGGGATGTATGGAAGCGTTCAAAAATGGGGGAAATTGCCGGAAAATATTGCGATCATATTATCATAACCAACGAAGATCCATACGATGAATCGCCACGAGCAATCATAGAACAAGTCTACGAAGGAGTTCCTCGCGAAAAGAAAGATAAAACTACTCGAATACTGGATAGAAAGGAGGCGATTAAAAAAGCACTGCAATTCGCCAAGCAGGGGGATGTGGTGGTTCTTTCAGGGAAAGGAAGCGAGGATGCAATACATGTGGCAGGCGGAAAAACTATCCCATGGAATGAGCGCGAGATTACTGAAGAACTATTGCGGGAAAAATAAAAAGAACCCATACATCAAAAGAGAATAGAGAGGGTTCTGAAATACAATATAAATGTCGTGGGATTAGGGAGTGTGGAGGCGAAGGTAGAGCCAACACATAATAAAAACTACTCCGCCTGAACCAAAACGAAGGATGCAGTCAAGCCAGCAGGAAAGTAGGAGGTAGGGGAATCCCGTACAGAAAAAAATAAAAGCAATCCATCCAAGCACCCAGAATATCGCGGTGTGAATGTGGGTGTGAGCTCGATCATGATGCATAGAAACTCCTTTCGTTCCAAAGATTCTATAAGATATATAAATAATATATAGTAAAAAAGTCAAAAATCTTTAAAAATTGCTCTATCTACGCAAAAAGACAACTTAACGATATACTATAACATATGAAACTGAAATTTTTAGGTGCAGCAGGTACGGTAACGGGTTCTAATTTCTTGCTGGAAGCACATGACGGGACTCAGATTATGGTAGATTGCGGGTTGCAACAGGGAGGATACTATGCTGAAAAGACGAACTTCGAGCCATTCGCATTTGATGCAAAAAATATAAAAGCGTTGTTTATAACGCACGCGCACTTGGATCATATTGGTCGCGTACCTAAATTAGTCCATGAAGGATTTGTTGGTAAAATTTATTCATCTGCCCCAACAAGGGATTTTGGGGAAATAATGCTGCTCGATTCACAGCATATCGTTGGTGCTGAAGCTGAACGAGAGGGTAAAGAAAACTTCTATACCACTGAAAATCTAGACAAGGTAGTGCAGTTATGGACGCCGTTGCAATACCATGAAGAAGTTGTCATCGGTCCATTTTCGGTAACCCTGTATGATGCGGGACATATTCTTGGTTCATCCTTTATCGCCATTGAAGCAGATGGGAAGCGCGTGGTTTTTTCTGGAGATCTAGGAAATTCCCCTGCTCCAATCATCAAGCCAACAGAACCATTGGTTGATGCGGATTACTGTGTGATGGAGTCAACTTACGGCAACAGAATCCACGAAGATGCATCCAAACGAGAAGGAGAATTAGAGGATGCAATTGAAGATACTGTACGCAACAAGGGAGTGCTATTAATTCCTGCATTTGCCATGGAGCGAACGCAAGAGCTATTGATGCATATGAATAATTTAGTTGAACAGGGTAGAGTGCCTCGAGTGCCAATTTTTCTCGATAGCCCATTGGCAATCCACGTGACCGAGTTGTTTAAAAAATACAAAAACTATTTCAATGATGCTGACAGAAAACAGTCATACGTTGATGATATGTTTAACTTTAAGGGATTGCGATTTACTCTCACAACAGAAGAGTCAAAAGAAATAAATAATGTGCCCGCGCCAAAAGTTATTATAGCAGGATCAGGAATGTCTCAAGGTGGGCGTATTTTGCATCATGAAGCTCGGTATCTATCGGGAGAAAATAATATGATTTTGTTTATCGGATATCAGGCGCAAAATTCACTGGGACGAAAAATACAAGATGGCGCGGAATCGGTCTTTATCCATGGACAAGAAGTAAAAATTCGTTGTAAAAAGAAGACAATCAGCTCGTATTCTGCGCACGCCGATCAACCGCACTTATTGTCATGGTTACGACCATCGCGCGCAACATTAAAAAAAGTTTTTCTTGTTCATGGAGAAAAAGAATCAGCGGAGGTATTGGGGCAGAAAATTCGAGATGAGCTGGCGATCGATGCTCGAGTCCCTGCTTTGGGAGATGAAGTGGATCTGTAGCTTTCCGTTCAAGACAGTTTCGGATAAAATAGTAACATGAAAAAACAAAGCGGTTTAGTGAGTGACAGTACAAATCCTCAGGATCAATTGAAGTATAAAATAGCAATATCAGGCGCCGCAGAAACCGGTCATTGCGCTCCGGATGCATTGGAAAAAACCGAAAAACTAGGAGCTATTTTGGCGCAAAACAATATTATTACCGTAACAGGAGCAACTATCGGCGCTCCTTATTGGGCAGCAAAAGGGGCAAAAATGGCGGGGGGAATCGTTATTGGATTTTCTCCAGCTGCTTCAAAATTAGCCCACGTGAAAAGCTATCATTTACCTGTTGATTATCACGATATTATTGTCTATACGGGGTTTGAGTATTCAGGGAGAAATCTGATACTGGTGCGCTCCTGTGATGCGATGATCACGGTGTGCGGTCGAATGGGTACGTTAAATGAGTTTACGATCGCTTTCGAGGATCAAAAACCAATAGGGGTATTGACTGGTACGGGAGGAACAGCAGATATGCTGGAAGAAATCCTTGATAGGGCGCATCGGGGGCACGGCAAGGTAGTATTTGATAGCGATCCACAGGCGCTTGTTGAAAAATTGATTGAAGTAATAAAACAAGACGAAAAAGAAATAGCGTCATAACGACAAGATTCATACTATTGCCAAATCGTACGTACGACATGAATAAAGCAACTGCCATAACAACGAGTATATTGTTTGTGGTTGGAAGTACGCTCGGAGCTGGTATTTTTGCGTTGCCATTTGTTGTTGTGCGCTCCGGATGGATTGCATCGTTGTTGTGGGTGCTCGTGACAATCGCCGTTATTGGGTATTGTCAGGTTGCGTATGCCCGAACATTGCAGACAGATGGTTCAGGGAGACGATTGCTTGGGTTGTTAGAAAAGGAATACGGCAATACGGTAGCACGCATAGGATTTATAGCCATCATTATAGGGTTGATGCTTACATTGGTAATTTACCTTGTATTGATCCCTCAGTTCGTAGAATTACTAATGAGTGGAGTGCCGGCAAAAATTATATCCATTGTGTTTTGGGCATTCGTTTCAATGCCGTTGCTGTTTCGCTTGCGCCGATTAGTCGGCGTTGAAATCGCGGCAACGGTTATGATGGTCGCTACCATTATAATATTAGCGTTACAAACAGGACCCATATCAGCTGCCCTAGAGACGATACATCAACAGACAAAAAGTGATTTCTTTATGGCATTCGCGCCATTCATGTTTGCATTAGCAGGATGGACGGCAGTTGAGCCGGTTGTAGACTTAGCAAAACGACTGCGACACAAACAGGAAATAGTAAGAAACATCATACTGATTGGAGTTGTGATTTCCGCGTTGCTGTATGGTTTGTTTGTGTTGGTCGTTTTGTCATCAGGGGTGCCGGTAACGGCAGATACGATATCGGGACTAGGGGGGTGGGGGATGATACAGAAAATAATTATTGCGATTGTGGGGATAGCGGCGATCGCGACATCGTATCTCCCGGTTGGGCTTGAAATAGAAAACGCGCTCCAAAGAGATCTGCGCCGATCACGCGCAGCAAGTGTATTATTGGTGATATTTTTTCCGTTATTTTTGGTATTATCAGGTCTCACGAATTTTTTGAAAATCGTAGAGTTGGTGGGAGCGGTATTTGTAGGTATTCAGTATGTCTGCATTATACTGGTGGCGCGAAAAGTGTTGGTGATGGGTCAGTGGGAGAAAGGAATGTCGACGGCAGTATTAATACTGCTTCTGGTGGGAGCTCTTTACCAATCATATCTTTCTGCGATACCATAGGTGCTACTGATGCCGTAGGGGTTGTTTGGGGACAAGAAAATGCCTTCGTAGCTTAATTGGATAGAGCATCTCCCTCCGAAGGAGAAGGTTGCCCGTTCAAATCGGGCCGAAGGCACAAGAAAATATATCAAAGAGAATAGGGGTCTATGTTTGTAAGCATGATGCATGCCATGCTTTTTACAGTGGTTTTGAGGCGTAGTACGATTGATACTGTATGAGTGAGAAAAATAAGAAATTGGAGGCGCTCAAAAATGAGATAGAAGCAGATCGTCTACTGCCACTGCAGGAAAGCAATATTGTTTTTGGTGAGGGAAATTGTGATAGTGATATCATATTTATTGGTGAGGCGCCAGGATTCGAAGAAGACAGGCAAAAACGTCCGTTTGTTGGTCGGTCTGGTCAATTATTAAATCAAATGCTGGGCGATATCGGCATGAGTCGCGATGAAGTGTATATCACAAATATCGTGAAACGCCGGCCAACTAATAACAGGGATCCATTACCGGAAGAAATTCAGGCGTACAAGCCATATCTTGCGAAGCAGCTCGATATTATAAGGCCGCTAATAGTCATTACGCTCGGGAGATTCGCCATGAATTATTTTTTGCCGGACGCTAAAATAACCAGAGATCAGGGGGTGTTGTTTCGAAAGAATAATTTTTTTGTGATACCGATGTTTCATCCAGCGGCAGCCTTACGATCGCAAACAGAGGTCATGGGAAGGTTTAAAGAAACATTCAGAAAACTTCCGGTAATGATAAAAAAATGCAAACAGTATCAGGGGGTGAAAGATAAATGATTTATAGTATCAAAGATGCGAAATGGGTATAATATAACTACACATGGATTTTGCTATTCCGTTCATAATATATAGGGGATTCGTGAGAGTTGGGTTATTCTTTAAACACTGGTACATCAATGGATCGTACCAATTCATCTCGTTTTTCCATCAGGTAATCAGCGGGATGGAGCAGATGTTCGCGGTGCGATCGATGATTCTTTTCATAACACAACCAATCTACGGAGACTATACGGTCATCGGTCATATTGTAGGACCGATTTTTCGGCTAATACGGATAATGGTTGGTATATCAATGTATATACTATTCACGCTTGCGTGGGGCGCGGTATTTATTATGTGGTTGGCAATTCCACTTGTACTTATTATCTCTATGTTCTATGGCATTATTCGATAATCCGGATAAGGTATACATGCATGATCCCCGAATAGGAATGACAGTAACGGGGCGGTTATTAGTGCGGGTGTTAATACCGGTCATATATGCAGTTTCAACAGTCGCCGCCCTGTTATTGGTAACTGCTTCACCCGAATCGTACGCAAAGCTAGTGGGTATTATGGTGCTGGGAATTGTTCTAGATAAAGTTATTCATGGCAATAGCGCGGATCGTAGTATAAGTGACATATCAGTGCACGAGCGAAAAATAAACGCAGCACACTATATAAGTCCGCGCGCGTTTGCGATCATAGAAAAAGGACTCGATGGTGCCATTATTAAGAAAACAAATCCAATACTGGAGACAGTGAAAGTTGTGTTTGCTGATAAAAAAAATACAGAAATATTGGTTCGTCTTGATATAGAACCAGTTGAATTTATTCAAAAACTAGAAGATTTTATAGAGAGAGATCGAGAGGAATCGGCTCATATCAGTACGCAGGATAGAAGAGAAATAAGCAACAAGATCGCAATGCAAGCGCTGATAATTGCAGAACAGCTTGGGCACGAAAATGTTGATGTAGCTGATATACTATACAGCTTGTTTGCTTATGAGATTGATTCAATAAAAAAAATAAAAACATTATTCAGTATAGAAATACACGATGTTCAGAATGCCTATATTCTCTCAACTCCTGCGCCTTCGTATCTGAGTCAAATATACCGCATACTACCGAATAGTGGGAGGAGCCAGCTGGCGGAGCATCGAGTAATCAATAGAACCTGGACGAGTCGACCAACAATAGCACTCGATACAATTTCTCGCGATATAACCGACGCGGCAAGATCTGGATATGTCGGTGCGATGATTGGTCATGAAAAAGAATACAGCAGGTTACTCGATACAATTTCTCGTTCAGAAAAACCGAACGCGTTAATAGTTGGTGAGGTGGGTATCGGTAAGCATACTATGATTGGACATCTGGCCTACAACATGGTGAGGGATAATGTGCCGCGACCGTTGCGAGATAAGCGAATAGTTGAAGTTGAAGTAGCGCGTCTGGCATCTATGGCTGACAAGGCGAATTTGTTGCGGGTTATAGCACAGGAAATAGAAATCGCGGGGAATGTGATCGTCTGTATTCCCGATGCTCAAAATTTAGTAAAGACAGAGGGAGGTTTTCTCTCGGTAGTAGATATGTTATATCCAATTATTCAAGCAGGGGAATTTCCCGTTATCGCGCTGTGCACGGTAGCTGATTATAAAACATATCTTGAAAGACGGTCTGATATAAGCGACCTTTTTGAAATGATTCCAGTTGAGGAAGTAGCAACAGAAGACGCTCTGCGCATTGTTATGCATGATGCTGCTCATCGAGAAACAGTAACGGGCATAAGTATAAGCGCTACCGCAGTTAAGGAAGCGGTAAAAACAGCAAAACGATATCTCCACGCAAAACCGCTTCCTGGGAGCGCCATGGATGTCATTCACGAGGCATTTACGCACGCTGAAACTATTGGAAAAAAAGAAATTCACGTCAGTGATATCATTAGCATTGCCGAGAAGAAATCGAGAATTCCTATCCAACGTGCTTCGCGCGATGAGTCTCAGATGTTGTTGCACATGGAAGAATTTATCCATGCTCGATTCGTGGATCAACAAGAGGCGGTGGCAGCTGTTTCTCAAGCACTTCGTTTATATCGGAGTGGATTAGCTGGAAACAGTGGTCCTATTGCAAGCTTTCTATTTGTCGGACCGACAGGAGTAGGAAAAACGGAATTAGCAAAAATAGTAAGTGAAATACAGTTCGGCAACATGAATGCGATGATTCGGATTGATATGAGTGAGTATAAAACCGCCAATGACAGTGCTCGGTTATTGGGAACAAACGGAGCGACTCCAGGATTGTTAACAGAGGCGGTACGCGATCGACCGTACAGTTTGATACTGTTGGATGAGTTTGAGAAAGCCAATGAGCAGGTGTTGGATTTATTTTTACAGATTTTAGGCGATGGTCGATTAACTGACGGGTTAGGGCGAATAGTAGATTTTAAAAATACCATCATCATTGCCACCTCAAACGCCCATTCTGATGTTATTACAACAGCATTAAGAAAAGGTGAGTCAATGGTTTCTATCGAAGGGTACGTAAAAGAAAAATTAACAGACATATTTAAAACAGAGTTATTGAATCGATTCTCAAGAATTGTCATCTTTAAAGACTTAAGTCCGCGTGATCTGCGATTAATTGCGCGTCTAAGCATGGAGGGGGTGAAAGTACTGATGCAAGAACAAGGCATTGCATTGGAGGTAGATGATGACGCGATTGATCTGATTGCTCAAAAAGGGTATGACCCAGTTTTCGGTGCTCGTCCATTGCAACGAGTTATTGATCAGGAGATAAAAGCATTGCTTGCGGAAAAAATATTAGCAAAAGAAATAGCAGCAGCTGATTCTGTGTTGGTAACCACTGTTCACGGCATGTTTGAGTGTGTTGTGAAAAAGGGTTAGGGTGGTTATTATCAAGAAGGTAGGGGTGTGCTAAGATAAAAGCATTCGAATTGAATATGAGAAAAGAGATTACGACCGGCATTATTGTGTTTCGCAGGGTAAGGGAGGGCATCAAATTTCTCATTCTCTATCACGGCCATCAGTACTGGAATTTTCCCAAGGGTCACATAGAAAATGAAGAACAGAGTTTAGAGGCGGCATACCGTGAAACCTTTGAGGAGACGGGGTTGCGACAAGAAGAATTACGATTGGTTCGTAATTTTAAGACATACGAACGGTTCACGTTTCGGCGCAATGGTCAAACGGTGTACAAAATTGTTATTCTCTACCTCGCGCAAACGAACAATCCAATAGTAAAAATTTCAAAAGAACACCAAGGGTATGGGTGGTTCTTCTTTGAGGATGCCAAAAAAATACTTGGAATGCATAAAGATAGCCAGAAAGTATTACAAAACGCGTATGATTTTCTCATGCGTCGCCAGAA
Organism: Candidatus Parcubacteria bacterium; assembly: GCA_039798365.1. Classification (GTDB taxonomy): domain Bacteria; phylum Patescibacteriota; class Minisyncoccia; order UBA6257; family 2-01-FULL-56-20; genus JBDKGD01. The sequence continues at coordinate 336 of JBDKGD010000017.1, read as the reverse complement.
GAAAGAGATCACTGCAGAAGGACCGCATGCTCCAGGGGTAGTGCCACCGAAGCCAGTACAGCATCAACCTCACAATCATTCTACGGGGATGCGTACCTATGCCAGAGAAGCAAATTACACTAACAACAAACAACAACAGCAACCACGACAATATAGAAATCACCATGAAAAATCACACAGGAACATTTACCGAAAAAGTCATAGCGGCGGTCGCTTTAATTCCGTGCGGCCAAACCAAGACATACCGTCAAATAGCCAAAGAAGCGGGCAATGAAAAAGCTGCTCGAGCGGTGGGTAATATCATGAGGACATATGATGCTGCAAAAATAAAAATAC
>JBDKGD010000016.1:0-3172 GCA_039798365.1 Candidatus Parcubacteria bacterium | reverse complement strand
CTAATATATCGAGAAAATTCCTTGGCGAGTTCTCCATACTCAGCATTTCCAAAATCAATAATTCCTGAAATCTTTTTATCTTTGATCAGGACATTCTCATGGTGAGCATCATTGTGGATGAATTGGAAAACAACCTTATCGAAAGTGCCTTCAAATATTTCCTTTGCGTGTTGAACGAGATCTCTGTATTTCTTTGGCACCTTATCATCTATCACCAATCTCTCGTATTCTTTTACTACTTCGGGATGTAATCCCGGAGACATATTTATTTCGATACCGCTCGCTTCCGACATCTTCTTGGTAAACTTCTCACCAAGTTCGGCATGAAATAGGCCGAGCGAACGGAAGATACAAATTTTTTCTTTCTCAGACAGAGATTTCCATAAACCGCTTAGCATGTCGCCCTCTATGTATTCATATCCGTAGATTTTGGGATTTTTTGAAACAAAGACGATTTTAGGCAAGGGAATGGATAGTCCCAAACCAGATAAATTTTGGATGAGCTTTCCTTCAACAGCTAAATCATTTTGTTCGTCGGTTTCTTTGTCCGATCTTTCTTCTTTGATTATGTATCTCTTGCCGTCATTCGTTTCAACGTAATATGCGTTATTACAAGCCCCTTTCCCCTTTAACTCAAAGGACAGTATTTCTTTACCGAGAAATTTTTGAATTAAGAGTTTAGTTTTTTCTTGATCGTCAATCATAATTTTGGTTCCAATCCTTTCAGGGTTCTCTCATTTTATCACTTTTCCGTTTTGAAATGTAGCGTGAAATAAGGGAATTTTATTGTTACTTTCAAAAACTACTGGCGGAAAGGGAGGGTATCCCTTCGGTAAACTCAGGACAAGCCTTCATCTCCACTCAATACTCCGACAAGATCAGTGCAATTACTATATCCTAATTTTCCATCAACTAACATTTGCTTCTTTCTGCGTGACCATCCCTTTAATTGTTTTTCACGCATTGCCGCTTGATACTTATTCAAGTATTGTTTGCAATAGATAAGTTGTATATCGCAAAACTTTTTCGTAAAAAATAACTTCTTTGCTCTATGCTCGGATAACCTTTTAGCCACATTATTACTAATTCCCACATAAAAAGTTTTCTGATCGCAAAGAAGCAAGTATATACCACGTTTTATTATATTCCACGACTTGGCTCGCACTGAGCTTGCCGAAGTGCGGAAAGGGAGGGTATCCTACGCCTTCAGCTTCGGACTACCTTTTCGACCCATACCAAAATCCTTCGCTAAAACTACAGAGAGCAGTCGTTTATAGGCAAAAGATTTACCCGAACCGGATTTTAAATATTTTTCAAAATCTCTTGCTTCTCCTTCAGTATTAAAAGCACAATACCAAGCTATTTCCCACGGAACACCGTATTTCGTAGATTGAACTTTTCCTCTGTTGTGGAGCAAAAATCTCTCCCGTAAATCTTTTGCCGATCCAAAATAAAACCGATGAGCCTTCTTGCTAAATAGTATATATGTATAATCCATGGCTTGCCATTTTGTAGCTTTAGCGAAGGATGGCGGAAAGGGAGGGATTCGAACCCTCGGTACCTTGCGGTACACAGTCTTTCCAGGACTGCCGTTTAAACCACTCACGCACCTTTCCGTATTCTCTATAACTCTATCACTGTTACTGATTATTGCGGCCGTATCCCGCCCGAAAATTCTACGAAAAATAAGTGAATTAGGCAATCGTGTATGATTACTAGTTATGGCGACGAACATCCCCTTTCCCTACACCATTACCCGCACCACCCGCACGCGTAGTATCCGTGTTACCGTTGCGCCAGGCGGCATCGTGCGCATTGTCGCCCCCCACCGACTATCGGCACTTATTATTGAGCACTTTATCATGCAAAAAACAAGATGGGTTCTGCGCGCTATCAACCGAATGAAAACTCTATCTCCCCCGCCATTCTCGGGAACACGAAGTGAATTTTTGGCCCACAAGAAACGCGCGTATACTATTTTGAAAGAACGGGTAGATCATTTTAGCCGTATCTACCGCGTTTTTAGTGTTCCTCTTTCCATCCGCAACAGCAAGACACGCTGGGGTAGCTGCTCTTCAAAACAGAGACTCTCTCTTCACTACGGCCTTATTTTTTTACCGGATCATCTTCGGGATTATGTCGTGGTTCATGAAATCTGCCACCTGCACCACATGAACCACTCAGCCGCCTTCTGGAATCTAGTCGCTCAAACTATACCCGATTACCAGACAGCAAAAACTGCGCTGCGGCGATACTCACTGTCATTGCCATCTTAGTGATCCGCCGGAGCTGATGGCAACTCCTTCGCGCGCGCCACGATCAATATTGCCGACAGAGGCAACCCCACCAGCACATATAGGACAAGCAGATCAGGAACAACTAAAGCGACCACAACCATAAACATCACGCCGAACGTCGATGCATGCATGAGTATTTGATAGCATTTTTTAATAGTCCGTCTTGTTGCCAAGATACCGTTTGGTTTTTGCGCGGCACCTTTCTTTTTATTCTGTTTGTCGCGCCACACTCCATACCCCCACACCAGTATTGATACTGGCAGAAGCGTGATTACATACACTGCTCCCAGCGCGATCCATAGAATAAACAGACTTACCATTACTATCGGCGCTGTCCATGCGCGCATCGCACGCAACTCTCGAGCGGCATCGGCGGCTGTTTGTTTGGTGAAAGTGAAATTTGGAATTTCGGTTAATGCCTGCGTCAATATTGTGTTATTGGCGTCGGCAATCATGATATTGGTTTGCGAAATGCCAATAAATGCTTTTTCCTGTTTTACTGATTCCGGAGTTGCCATTGGGTCAACCAGCGCGAATGTCTGGATGGATGTGATATCGCGATCGGAAAAAAATTGTCGCAATGATGGCGCTGGCGCTATTACCGTTTTTTCCGATGGGGAGATTGAAGCGCGACCGTCACTCACACGCACCAGTATGTGTTCGGGAATCTGCTGCTCAAGCGTGTCCGATACTGCTGCCGCGAGATCGTTTAACCCCGGGATGATGATTAACCCGTATGTAATGGCGATGATTGTTCCAGTTATGCACGCCAGCGCAATCGCGTAGGATAACGAAAACGAGAACGGTCGATCTTCGATCGTTTCAAAAAATTTTTTTCCATATATGCTCTCGTACACTACCTCGTACAACTTCAT
>JBDKGD010000015.1:0-6247 GCA_039798365.1 Candidatus Parcubacteria bacterium | reverse complement strand
GATCAGGATACTATTGAAGTATTGCAAAAGGAGATCAAGCGCCGAAAGGAATCGATAGCGCTCTACCAAGAAGCCAATCGGAATGATTTAGTAGCACAAGAGCAGGCACAGCTTGCTATGATCGCCCGGTACGTTCCTGCGGCGCCAACCCATCAAGAAATTGAGCGTGTCGTAGACGAAACAATCGCGTCATCTCAATCACGCGAATTTGCGATTGTGATGAAGACTGTCGCGGCGGCCTTTGCTGGTCGCGGTGTCGGCAAAGAGATTGCCGAAATTGTAAAAGAAAAATTGGCAAAATTATAGTCGGCAGAATTCTCAAAGAATAACGATAGATGATGGTGCGGTATTGAGATATCCCTATGAAAAAAAAACAAATAGGAACGAGAAAGACGGGACCTGTGGCATACGAACAGAGTCTGGCATTACTCGAAAAAACAGCTAAACGCGTAGTATCATTTTTGCGAAAAAAAAATAGTACGGTTGCCGTGTGGTTATTATCTGATGCCCACATGCGTCGCTGGGAGAGAAAATATATGCATAAGGAAAAAAAGATAGTCAATGTACTTTCGTTTAAAAATCCCGATGAATTCCCTCGACCTGAAGAACGCAAGAAAGTGTTAGGGGATGTGTTGATTAATTGGAGTTTATATAAAAACGACGTGCCGTACATGCAGTATCTGTTGGTGCATGGAATTTTACACATTGTTGGCTACCGCCACGGAAGAAAACATGATAGAATCAAGATGCAAAATCTTGAACTGCGAGTATGTCATCACATTTCATTACCGGAATCGATATCGGAACAAATTCGATTAAAGCGATCGTCGCTCAGCGCACGAACTCTGGCAAAGTAATACCAAAATTATTCATAAAAGAACCGTCTGCTGGTATGCGACGGGGAGCAATTATTGAGGTTGCCGAAGCCGCACCCGCAGTAGCTCGGGTTATTGCGGAAATCAAAAAATTTTCAAAAGATGCGGCAACTAATATTTATGCTGCTATCGGTACGACTCAAATTAGAGTACAAACATCGCGCGGTATTGTTGCGGTCTCACGTACCGATTCAGAGATATATCAGGATGATATTGAACGGGTCGTAAAAGCGAGTCAGGCAATTCAGCTTGCCCCAAATCGTATGGTGATACACAGCATAACTCGAGAATTCATCGTGGATGGCGCGGCAGACATCATTGATCCCTTGGGGCTAAAAGGAAATCGCCTGGAGTCGAATAGTTTAATTGTCGATGCATTTGCTCCTCATGTTCGCAATGTCATGCGGTCAGTTGAATTAGGGTTGGGAGAGGTGAGTGGGTTAGTATTTACCCCGTTGGCGATTGCGCGATCAGTGATTAGCAAAGCACAAAAAAATCTCGGAACCGTATTAATCTCAATCGGATCAGGAACAACCGGTGTGGCAATTTTTGAAGAAAATAAACTGTGGGGGGTCGCGCAGTTTCCGGTGGGTGGAGCCAATATCTCGGGCGATATTGCGATCGGATTAAAAATCCCTATTGATGTTGCGGAAAAAATAAAACGAGAGTACGGGTTTGCCGTCGCTCGTGATATTCACAGCAAGGACATGATTGATTTGGCTACAATTATGCCGGATGGTCGAGGCATGGTGTCGCGTCGATTAGTCGCCGAAATAATTCAGTCGCGATTAGATGAGATTTTCGAATTAGTATCCCAAGAAATAAAATTAGCTGGGAAAGCGGGTCAGTTAGCGGGAGGCGCGTTATTAGTTGGAGGAACAAGTATGCTCCCGGGAATCAGCGATCTTGCCCGACAGGAGTTAAAATTAACTGTTCAGCTCGGGTCAATTATTCCCCAGGATTGGATTATCGAGACAACTCCAGCACAACAATACATAGAAGATCCCGATTTTGCCGGTGCTGCGGGACTGATATTGTCAGGAATGGATTTGGAAGATAAAGGAAAAACAAAGGGGTTCACGTTGCCAGGTATTTCAAAAGTGAAAGAGTTATTTAAGTATTTCATGCCTTAACCCGAAGAATAGAGGGTATCAAAGGGAGTTAGCCAGGGTTTTACTTGATAAGTATCAGGAGACAAAAGGTACAATAAGCACCCATTTTTTTATTTTGTAAAGGCGTTGTGTCGGGTGGGTATGGTGCGATATACTTGGTGCAAAGAGTTTTCTATCCCATACCATGAAAAAACCAGCAAGTAGCGCTCAAAATCAACTCATAGCTAATATTAAAGTTATTGGTGTCGGTGGCGGTGGGAGCAACGCCGTATCTCGTATGTCGCAGGATTTTATCCGCGGCGTTGAATTCATTGCTATTAATACCGATCATCAGGATCTTGATCATTGTGAGGTAAAGAAGAAAATTTATATTGGGAAAAATCTAACACGAGGATTGGGTACGGGAATGAATCCTGACCTTGGTCGCCAAGCGGCAGAAGAAAATCGATCTGAAATAGCAGAAGCACTAAAAGGGGCCGACATTGTATTCGTATCGGCGGGGTTAGGAGGAGGAACGGGTACCGGCGCCGCGCCGGTAATTGCTGAAGTTGCAAAACAATCAGGGGCATTAACAATTTCAGTGGTAACAAAACCTTTTGCTTTTGAAGGAATTCAACGGGAGCGAATCGCTCAGGAAGGATTGGGAAAATTAAAAGATAAAGTTGATGCGCTTATAGTAGTTCCTAATGACAAAATATTTTCTCTCATCAGCAAGGACACGCCGATCATGAAAGCATTTCAAGCCATCGACGATGTATTGCGCAACGCATTGCATGGAATTGTTGAGCTGGTGCTCTCTCCGGGAATTATCAATGTGGATTTTGCGGATGTGCGAACGATTATTCAGGATGCCGGATCAGCAATTGTTGGCATTGGCACTGCCGCCGGTCCGGATCGCGCTGTGAAGGCAGTTAATCAGGCATTGCATTCGCCGTTGCTAGAGGTCAGCGCTGAAGGCGCTCGGGGAGTGTTGCTCGGAATAACTGGAGGCAAGGATTTGAAGATGGCAGAAATAAATGACGCGGCGAAATTGGTATCTCAGACTGTTGATCAGAATGCCAAAATAATTTTCGGCGCGTACCACGATAAGAATATGAAAGAGAATCAGATAAAGGTTACGTTGATCGCAACTGGTTTTTCAAGTGGTCCATACGCCAGCTCCGCGCCCGCGCCATCACTATTTGCAGGGAGTAGTCCTCACGATAAGAGCAGCCATGATAATTTCTATCAGCAGCCGTCTTCTTCCGGTTCATCGGTATCGCGCGGTGCATCGTCAGCAGAATCAGCAACGCCGCGGCAATCAGGGGTGGGTGGGGTTTCAAATAGCGCGGCGAAAGAAAGCAACGAAAAACATGTTCTCAACAGCGCTGCAACGGTAGTTGGGTATACGGGAGCGAGCGTGCAGAGAACAGAGTCAGCAAAGTCCGCGCGCGAAACTACAAGTTCGACATCAGGAGACAACGCTTCTGTTGCAAAGTTTGCCCCCAGAGGTATTACAGGGTCATCGTCTCTTGCAAGCAGTATGTCAACAAAAAAAGAGGATGATCCGGACGCATTTTGGGATATTCCCGCTTTTTTGCGTCGTCGAAAAAAATAGAAAAACAATAATGTAAGCCGAAACTGACCCGTGTCTAACGGTTGTTAGAAATCACAAAAACCCCGGACAAATCCGTACGGGGTTTTTGTGTGGTTTTTCATTTAAAAAGAAGTTCTTGGGGGGGAGCTATTCGTAGCGTAGCGCCTCAATGGGGTTCTTCTTTGCTGCTTGTTGAGCGGGATAAATGCCAAAGATAACGCCAGTGACAGTCGAAACGCCCACCGCCAACGCAATGGAAGATACAGGGAGAGCAAATGCCCACCCATCAATTATATTGATAAAAATAAAGTAAAGGAGAATCACAATGCATGCACCAATCGCAATTCCCGCCATACCGCCGACGAAAGTAAGGACGATGGATTCCCACAAAAATTGTTTCAAGATGTCAGCATTTGTCGCGCCAACGGCCTTGCGCAAACCAATCTCCCGTGTCCGTTCAATGACAGAAACAAGCATGATATTCATAATACCAATGCCGCCCACGATCAAAGAAATAAAGGCGATAGAAGTAAGAAACAATGTCATGATCGAGGTGATGCTGCCAAGTAATTCAAGCGCATCAGCTTGCGTGCGAACAGTGAAGTCATCTTTATCCGGATCGGTAATGCGATGATTTTGTCGCAAGACGGAAGTGATACGACTAACGACAAAATCAACAGTGTAGGTGTCTTTTGCCTGTATTGTGAGAGTATTATAATGGTCAATTCCAAGCATTTGTTTCTGAGCAACCGTTATAGGAACGATAATGATATTGTCTTGATCTACGCCGAATGGTCCAAGCCCCTTTGATCCAAGAACGCCGACCACTCGAAATGTAATGTCTTTAAGTCGAATTGTTTTTCCGATCGGATCGCGGTATCCAAACAGAGTTTTAGATATTTCCGATCCGAGCACCGCTACGTGAGATAGCGAATCAACATCTGCTTGCGTGAAAGAATATCCGCGATCAATGGTAAAATTGCGCATAGGAAAGAAATCCGCGGTTGTTCCAGTGAAAGTAACAGACGTATCATTATTCTCAAAAACTACCTTCGCGACACCACGGACTTCAGGCGCCGCTGCTTGTATGGATGGTTCATTTTGCAGAGAATCCAAGTCTTGCTTTACCAGTGTTTTTATGATGATTCCTTGCACGGAAGGGGGAGATGAAAGACGCGATCCTTTGGTGGCGCCTGGAATAATAAACACGAGGTTAGACCCAGTATTCTGCACCTGCGCAAGGATAAGCTGCTGTGCCGATTGACCTAAGGACATCAATAGAATTACAGATGCGATGCCGATGACGATACCAAGCATAGTAAGAATCGATCGGGTGCGCGATTGTCGTAGACTAGCTATGGCAGATGTAAGAGCGTCTCGAGTAGTCATGAGGGTAGTTATTTAAAGTATGCGTGAGTATCATCCGCGACCGACTTTTCAATAGGAGTGTCCGATTCCAGGAGTCCGTCTTTGATGCGAAGCAATCGATTTCCAAAATTAGCGGTGTAGGTTTCGTGGGTCACGAGAATAACCGTGTGTCCTTTATCATTGAGTTTTTTAAGAATTTCCATGACCTGCGCTCCTGATACAGAATCAAGATTGCCAGTGGGCTCGTCCGCAAAGATAACGGTAGGATTATTAACAAGTGCTCTGGCAATGGCGACGCGCTGTTTCTGTCCGCCGGAAAGTTTTCCTGCTGGTGTCAGTAATTTCTCCGACAACCCGACAGACGCAACTGCTTCCTCAACTTTGCGCGCTCGGTGTTCCGGATGAATGTCGCCAGAATATAAAAGAGGAAGTTCGACGTTGCGGTACACTGTTGAGTTTGAGAGGAGGTTGAAGGATTGAAAAATAAACCCCATCTCTTCGTTTCGGACCCGTGCCAGCTGCGCGTCAGTTAAATCGGTAATCGTTTTTCCAAAAAAAGAATACTCGCCGCTGGTTGGTCGATCCAAAAAACTCAACAGATGCAAAAGTGTTGATTTGCCGGATCCCGAAGGACCCATAATAGAAACAAACTCCCCGGGAGAAATGGAAAAAGTAATATCTCTAAGCGCCTGGGTAGAAACGTCTCCATCGTGATACTCCTTGGCAATGTTCCTCAGAGTGATCATGGACAAGGGTTAGAGGGTTATTTGGTTTTCGCCCCTATATTTGCGACCTGTTGACCTTCGCTAGCGCCAGAGATAATCTCAACCGTTCCATTAGAAGATCGAATTCCCAAGAAAACAGGAACATCGGTGGTTACGCGCCGCGCTTCATCGTAGATTCGCACGAATGAACCATTGTCATTTTCTAAGATGGCGTACTGTGGCAATACCAAGACCCCTTCTTTCTTTTGAGCAACGATCCGCAGGTTGGCAGTAAGACCACTTTTTATTTTTTCATGGAGTTCATCGAATGAAACAGTAATTTTATAGTTCACCACTCCGTCAACGATAGTCTCAGCAGGGTCAATGGCGACAACATGACCAGAGAATGTTTCACCCGGAAACGCATCAAGGGTAATGCTTACAGAATTGCCGATAGCCAATTTCCCGATATCAACCTCAGGAACGTTCGATTCAATCTGAAGATTGGATGAACTGATAACCGAGATAAGCGCGTTTCCTGCTGTTGCGATTTCTCCGAGTTTGGCGTCTTGCTTGGTGACGATGCCGTTAATGGGGGAGCGAATATACGAC
>JBDKGD010000014.1:0-25253 GCA_039798365.1 Candidatus Parcubacteria bacterium | reverse complement strand
CAATAGTATCCTGATCAGTCATTACCTCACCGCACATCTCTTGCTCTTTTTTTCTGGTGTTCAGAGAACTCAACACAAACCGCAATACTGCAAGCGTTTCTGCATCGCCTGCTTTCATTGCTGTTTTTATATCATGTTGTATGGTTTCGTATACCGTCATACCTTGCAGTGTAGCAATTATTCTCTCTAAGCGCCAAGCTGTTTGGTACGCGCTAGTTCTCTTTTCCTGGCGCCCTTATAGATCGCGGATTTGCGACGCTTGATACGGCTTACCGAACGAGATTTAAAGCGACGAGAGTTTACTTCTTTCAGGACGCCGCTGCGCTTTACCTTTCTGGTAAAACGAAACATGAGCGCGCTGGATTGCTCTCCCTCTCTTTTTTTTACTTCAATCATGTTGATGTGGTGATAAATTTTTTTATTTTTTCGACTATTACCTCTTGTGATTCTTGTGGTGGATTGTGAACTACCGTATGTATTGAAACTCCCCCATCATCCGAAAACCGCGGCATGATATGTATGTGGAGATGATGTATTGCCTGACCAGCCTCTGTGCCATTATTTATTCCTATGGTTGCTGCTGGGGCATTGACTGCGTGCTGGACAGCTCCTGTTACTGTTTGCACCACCTGGAAGAGTGGCGCAATTTCCTGTATATCCAGATCTTGCAGCAACGGAGCATGACTGACTGGCACGACAAGCGCATGACCTGGCGCAATAGGATGTGCATCCAAAAATGCAATCGCATGGGGAGTTCTTATGAGCATCCCCTTCGCGTCGATGGCTCCCGATATTATATTACAAAACAGACATGCTGGATCAGATGCAGACATTCCTTTACAAAAATCAGCTTTTTAGGCGTTTTTTTATTTCCTCGACCATTCTATTCAAAGGAAAGGTTTCTTGCAAGCCCATAACCAAATCCCTGACAATGACTGATTGTTCGTATATCTCTTTTTGCCCCACAATAATGGCAATGTGCATGCCTTCTTTATTTGCTGCTTTTAGTTGCGCGGCCAATGATTCTTTCGCTAAATTTTCACTGGTTTGAATCTGAGCTTTGTGCAATTGCTGAATAATTGATAGTGCTTTTTTCTTGGCAAGCTCACCTGCGTGTGCCACGAATACTTTCTTCTGCGGTTTCTCGGGTGCTACTGTCTGTTGATGTTGCAACACCTCTATGATCCGTTCGTACCCAAGCGCGAATCCAACTGCTGGAGTTTGCCTGCCGCCGATCATTTCTGCCAAATAGTCATAGCGCCCCCCTGACCCAATCGCGCCAATATTCAGATCGTGTTTCGACGACTCCGCCATATGTATTTCAAAAACGGTGCGACTGTAGTAATCAAGTCCCCGCACCAGATGATTCGTCAGCGTATAGGCAATACCAAGTTCATCTAAATATTCAAGAACCTCCTTGAAGTGCTGACTACACGTCACGCACAGCTTATCGAGTATGTTTGGCGCGTTCGTTTTTAACTTTTGACATTCCGTTTTTTTACAATCGAGCAGGCGCAATGGATTTGTTTTTATCCGCCTCTTGCAGTCTTCGCACAAATCTTTTTCTGAATTTTTATAGTATGCAACTAATTGTTTTTTATATATTGGTCGACACACCCGACACCCTATCGAATTTATTTTTAAAACCGTATTTTTTATCTTCAATTCCTCCAGGATTGACTGCGCAACAACAATAACCTGTGCGTCATATAATCCATCATTAGCACCGGAGACAATTTCAAAACCAGCTTGGGTAAATTGACGAAGTCTTCCCGCTTGTGGATTCTCATGACGAAACATTGGTCCCTCGTAATATAGTTTTTGAGGGGTGCCGAGTCTACTCAATCCATTTTCCAAGAATGCTCGCATCACTCCTGCAGTCCCTTCGGGGCGCATTGCCAACACATCGCCTCCTTTTGTCCGTATTACGTACATTTCTTTCTCAATTACATCAGTATCTTCACCGAGAGTCCGCTCAAATAAATTGGCGTGCTCCAAGATCGGCGTGTCGATACGAGAAAAATTATACATCACTGCTCGCGAGGCGACAGCAGAACGTATTTTATCCCATAGCGCCTGCTGATTGGGAGCTACATCACGCATTCCTTTTACAGATTGGATACTCTTTTCTTTTGGCGCGCGCATCTGTTTTGTTGTTTTTTCCGGAACCATTATTGCTTTAAAATGTATTACTGTGCATATTCGTGACGAGCGAACAATGCGGCATGGGTGATTGGCCATAATCGTATCCGCACCAATCCCACAATCATGCTCTGGGGTAACATTCCCCAGCTGCGAGAATCATAGCTATATGAACGATTGTCACCCATTACAAAATATTCTCCGGGACCAACCGTATACTGCCCATCTCTGTTTGTCGTGGTGCCCTGCGGTAAATACATCTCATCCAGCACCTTACCATCCGGATGTTTCTCGCTGTAGATCGTTACCCGCCCATCTTCTATTTTTACCCGTTCCCCGGGAACCGCAATGATTCGTTTCACAAAATATGTTTCTGGGTCATTTGGATATTTGAACACAATAACGTCAGCGTACTGCGGTTGACGAAACCGGTAACTCAACTCGTCAATAATAAGATAATCGCCGTCAGAAAATGTTGGCTTCATGCTCTCTCCGCTTACTAAGAATGGCTGAACAAGATACGTTCTGATAACAAATACCGCGCCAATGGTAATGGCTGCTATTTCAATTATTTCAAGGGCTGATGCAAAAATTTTTCTTATCATGAAGTGTGCGGCGGATAACCGCTTATACATTCATCGATACAGAGCGCGTTCCCCAACCATTTATTCTGCGCGCGCTGATCGTGCCGTATTTATTTGTTTATTGTATAGTATCAACATATGCGTTTCAAGCTCGTTCTAGCGATCGGTAATCCCGGTGCTGAATATCTTCACACGTACCACAATGCCGGTGTGATGGCTTTTGAGTATTGGCGTAGCCGTTCTGATGCTGCATCAATCCCATTAACTAATCGACCTACATTTTCTTATATTCGATACCAAAACCTGATTGGCTGTATCAGTCGGGTGTTTATGAATACATCTGGAGTGGCGGCTCGTGACTGTGCTTCATTTTTTCATATTGAACCGAATCACCTTCTGGTCGTCCATGACGATTCTGATCTTACCGTTGGTCAATTTCGACTCTGCTTTGATCGCGGAGCCGGTGGTCATCACGGCATTGAATCAATCATCCAGCATATTGGCACTTCTGCTTTTTGGAGGTTTCGGATTGGCATCCGCCCCTCCCTCACTCCCGATGGCATACCATTACCTCATCTTCCGGCTGGTTCATTTGTGCTTTCTCCCATACCCCATCATGACCGCACCGCACTTACCTCTGTGTTTGATCAATTTTCAGATTGTATTGATACTGAAATCGTACATGAAACGCCCTGACTTGTTGCTTTTATCGACGTCAACGGAATTGTTGCCTCAACCCCAAACGAGCTTTGCGTAATATCTTTTTGAAATTGCGTAAGTTGGTCTTGATTTTTTGCTGATGCCTGTATCGTAACCACCTGACTGTTCGCGGGATATGCATATGATTCAATTACTACCTCGCGAACAGCCGCTTGTTCGGTTATAAATGCCAGTAATGGCGATTTTTTATTTATTTGAGCACCGGTAGCCCTCACCTGTTGCGCCAACGCATTAAATGTCGATGCTTCTTGCGCATATATCTTTATGCGATCAAATATCGTTTGATCACGAATAATTTCCGCCGATCGTATTGTTGATTGATTTTTTTTGTTTATCACATAGATATCTTGCCCTAGAGCAATTGCCAACATGATCGCAAAACTCACCGGTACGATGATCTGCCATAACTTTAAAAAATTGATTAATCGCACCATCCGCGCCTCTGTTGCTACCTGGGCTCCAATGATGTTTATTTGATGCTCCGAACCCGGCTGCGCTCCTCGTAGCCCACTGCCTAATGCCACAACCCATCCGGCAGGGGTTTTTTGTTGCGTCGCGACGTCAAGCGATAACACTGGTATTTTCGTGATACGAGCTATTGCTTCTTCTGCTTGTTGCTGTACACCGCCAGCGCTGACGATGATTGTTGTAACTGGCTCCATGTACCGCTGTCGATGGTAATTAAAGATTCTCACTACAACATCTTCTATCGTAGACATCAGCACATTTTTTGTCAGTGACGTACCAGGCTCAATAACGTCATTCCACGATACCGCGTAATCGAAATATACATTCCCCTTGCGTACAATAATGGCATTCACTCCGTCCTCATCAATAACAACTATTATTGCCGTTTCTCTTGAATATCCCTGACGCGTGCTTCTTATAAACCGCGCAACCGATATTGCTTTCCACTCCATTGCGACCGGAAGGAATCCAGTAGCTAATAGTTCTGCATTCTGTTGATCAATAATTTCCTGTCGCGCAAACGCTCCGAGCGCCTCAATTGATGCATCTTGCTCATTGCGTGATATTATTTCAGTACTCGTGTAGACATCTTCATTTTTTGGAACAATAACCTGCATGTTAAGGGCCAATGCCGCGCGCATTTCTTGTTCTGCTAATAACGGTATCTTTATAATTTGACTATAGGGACGATATGAAGATAGAGAAACGGCAACTGGTATTCTTTTTGTCGAATTTGTTTGCGTTATTTGCTTATGCAGTTTCACTAACACCTGCCGATATGCTTCTTGATTTTTGATCACGCCTTTTTCGAGTACCCCCTGAGGAAATGATACTGCCTGCGTTTGCCATTTTACCCCTTTTGAATAGGCATACCGCACTGAGGTATCGGAGATATCTAAACCGGCAACTGCGTCATCGAGTCCCAGGATTCGTAATATTTTTTTAGAAAATCGAATAGTTTTCATAGCGTTTTCATTGAACTATCCACGAGACAAGAGATATTAACCCTGTTTGTTGATTGACCGATACAATCGTTTGTATCCGACGTTCCAACCCGCGTACGGTTGCGGATGACACAATAGTTGTTTTATCCGTATCAGGCGTATGCGACGTCACTGATACCGAGACTGTTCCCTGTGAAGCTGGCAGCGTGTATGTTCCTGCCATATCTTTATTGCGCGCTAACTGAATAAGCGCATCATACACTCCCGATTCAGCGAGCGCTCCTGCTGTCTGAGCAGACTGATATCCGTACGCGCCCGATATAAAACTCACAGCGTATGCTGAAAGCAGTAATGCGATAATCAATCCTATCGCGCCCATTACCAATACAAAAGAAAGCGCTGCTTGTCCGTTTGTTTTTGAAATCATTCCTCTTGTATTGTACAGCATCCATTCACCAAATTCTTCACGGCGACCAGTTGATAATTATCTCATCAACTCTCGGTGATGTTGATGACGCGGGATTACTTGCCAACTGAACACGATACCGGACGTAGCGACCGTTATTGTGGAGCGTGTAGTCAACTGGGATTGAATCATCCGCAGTCAATGTTGTGTCCTGAGGATACCATGAATTATTTGTTCCATCGGGACCCACAAATACCCACGGATCGCTTGTGCTATTTTTTGTTGCGATTTGAAATCGCACTGATGTTGCTGGCGGTTCTTCGCCATGCCAAATGATTGAATGAATTTGGGCGCCCGTTGATTGTTGCGTATCAAATATTGTTGAATCGAGAACAGCGATTGTTGATGTTGGGTTCCAAATAGTCTTCACTTTATAATCAGACGTAGCGCATGTTCCCGTATTAGCACAATTAAAACTAATCCAACCGATAATATCATTCCAGGCGTAATTCTGAAAATATCCTGACCCATCAATCGTTGTTTGATATGTTGAAGATGCGCATCCTCCCGTATTATGGCAATCAAAACTAATCCAACCATAGATATCATTCCAGGCGTATCCGGATAAATTACCCAAACCATCGTTTGTTACTGCGTAATTACTTTGAGCGCAAATATCACCAACACTGGTTGTTGCGCAATCAAAAGAAATATCCCCCGCGGTTGAGGTAGCATACCCCGTCACCTTAGTATTTGTGACATTGACCGATAGTGTGCCGCCTGATGTATTGAATCTAATCCAGCCGATAATATCATTCCATCCCCAATATTCCCCAGGTGACGTGCTGATGTTCGTAGCTGCGCGCACCACGACCCCGCCCAAACACAACACCCCAATGACCACAACGACTGCTACCCTTATGTATCTTTTTTGTTTTATCCACTCGTTCATGTCTGTATGTCAGTTTAAAACCCCGTAATACCCAGCGATCCGGTCGTTGAGGAATAATTAATATTGGTTGAGCTGGCAAATCCATTGCCGGTTGTTGTCGCTGGTCCATATATCCCCGGACCCGCAGACCAATCAGACTGGATAAACTGTCTCAGCGCGTGTCTCGTTACATACATTTCTATTATTTTCGCCTGTCCTGGCGCAATTGTATAATACCCTGTTATTTTCCGTGTTGATGGGTCATCAACGCCTGATCCTTCTTGTATTCTGCCAGCTGTATCGCGAGTGACGGCATGCACCGTAAAATATCGATTATACGTTGTGGAAGATACTACAATATCTTGCGTCCCTGTTGCGATGCGAAACGGCGTCTCAGTTGTATCTATATAATACTGCTCACTCGGTTCTCGATCGGTTGAAAGACTTTCAATCACATGCCAATTTGAATGAGCTATCGTTTTGACACCCTCCATCATTTCTTTCGCTAAGCTCGTCGCTACTTGTGTTTTTGCAGCTCTCCCATTCCCTTGAATTGACGGAGCGATCATTGAAATTGCCGATAATAATAACAATACGCCAATCGTTGTGGCGATAAGTACTTCAATCAATGATTGCCCTTCTTTTCCCTTTGTTCCATTGTAATGCATTGAACGCGCGAGGTCTTGCATGTCGTTTCTTGATTATACCGTAAATATTTTTAGAATTGATTTCCTAATAAGAAATTAAACCAGACGATGCAACTCGTACCGTACTACTTTCAATACCGCTTATTATCGAATTAATTGTAATCGTTGTAGAAGCAGAAGGATTGCCACTCAAGCGATAGAATACAATGTCGCGAAATGAATTACTGGCAACTGTTGAAGTTTCGTACGATACAGTTACTGGCAAACCATACCGCATTACAACCGTTGAAGTCTCGTACGATTGGGCATACACCGCAAAAAAAGAGTTTCCGCTTCCATTATTTACGAACCGAACTCCCCAATCTGATTCCCGCTCATTTGTTATTGCCTTTGTTTGTGCGTCCTTTAATGCCGTTACGATTTTTTGCGCAGTGGTGCTTGCATCCAAACTAGCGCGCCGCCCCGCCAATTGAGAAAATGAAAATGCTGCGATAATCACAATCAATCCAATTATTACCATCAACTCAACTACCGTAAATCCATTTTGATGTAATCGCATAAATACTAAAATTGCGATGTGAGTTGATAAATCGGCAAAATAATCGCGGCAGCAATGACGCCGGCAATCAATCCCATCCCTACCAATAATGCCGGCTCCAAGATCGAGACCAGGGTCTTTAAATTTTCCTCGATCGTCGTTTGATAAAATTCGGCTATTGTCTGAAGCACCTCATCAATATGTCCCGCCTTTTCTGAAACTGCTATTAAGTTGGTAACTACTTTTGGAAACACCGGTTCACGACGGAATGCCTCTCCGATTGTCAGTCCTTTTGCCAATCCATCGCGTGCAACGCGCATGAGACTCTCTTTTAGTTTTTGCGAACCAACAACTTCAGCAGTAATTTCAGTGGTTTGGATGATTGGTAAGTTTGCCCTCATCAGGGCGCTGAATGTAGCTGCAAATCGCTGAATCGCCAGATTGTAGTAAATCGTTTTCACAAATGGTGTTTCGCTTAAGATCCGATCAGTTAATTTACGCCCCGCCAATGTAAACCCAAAAAAATAAATACTCAAACCAACTGTTGCTCCCAATATCGTTAGAATCACCCCCACATGAGCTCCAAAGAACAATCCGATGATAAAAATGACTCGAGAAAATAACGGCGGCTCTATGCCACTTTGCAAAAAAATATCTGCTATCTTGGGTAAGGCAAACAATGAAAGGAAGATCAGCACGGTGACCGCTACCGTAAGCAATATGAGCGGATACAGCAATGCTCCTTGAACCTTACCTCGCAACTCGGCTTCTTTCTGCATTGACGTGCTTAATGAATCAAATGTCTGCTGTAATCGTCCGGATGCCTCTGCGGCTTTAACCAAATTCACAAATACCGGAGAAAATGTTTTCGGGTATCGCGCGAATGTTTGGTAAAATGGCTGACCCTTTGCCAAACTTGATTGTATTTCCAACAAAAAACCTTTCACTGATGGTTTTTCATAATCGGCAATTAAAATATTGATCGCCGAAACTAAATCGGTGCCGACTTTCAACATTAACGCCAAATAACGCGTAATAAATATCTTATCTTTTATATTGATCCCTCCTCCAAAGAGTGGCCTTTTCTTTCGTAATTCCTCTTGCGCCGGATGAATGGTGATTGGCTTTAGGTTGTGAGAACTTAAAAAGCGCAATACCGAAACTAAATCGGTGCCATCAACGGTACCTTCGCTTATTTTTCCTGTTTCATCAGTTGCTCTATATCGATATATCATGACCGCATGAATGAGTTTTTATTTATTCTTTGATAACACGCAACACTTCCTCCAAGGATGTAACGCCGACCTGCGCTTTTTCCAAACCATCTTCAAACATCGTTGTTGTCCCGTTGGTTCGTGCTGCCTTGCGCAATGCTTCGGGATCAAACGCGGTGGCGGCAATAATAGTTTTGATGCTGTCATTGACCTCAATTGCTTCATAGATACCAATACGCCCTCGATATCCTGTTCCGCCACAGGAATTACACCCCTTGCCTCGATATAGGACCGTGGGAACTGTTGGATTTTTATTGGCGGGATCTGCTTGAATCATCTGATGGCGAACTGTTTCCCTGGTTGTTTCATCCACATCGTACGAGTAGATACACACGGAGCATATTTTGCGCACCAACCGTTGCGCGAGAATCACATTCAACACTGACGCTACCAAAAATGGTTGCACCGACAAATCAAACAACCGCGGTATGGTGCTTCCCGCGTCATTGGTGTGTAAAGTTGATAACAGCAAATGTCCGGTGAGTGCCGCCTGAATTGATATTTCAGCAGTTTCTGCGTCGCGAATCTCCCCTACCATAATAATATTGGGATCTTGCCGCAACAGCGCCCGCAAACCACCGGCAAATGTTATACCTGCCTGCGTGTTGATTTGAGTTTGGTTCACATATTTCATGTTGTATTCAATTGGATCCTCGATGGTTACAACATTCACTCCCGGCTTATTCACAATATTCATCATGGCGTACAGCGTTGTTGACTTTCCAGATCCCGTCGGACCAGTTGATAAAAACATTCCAAATGTTCGCTGGAGCGCATTCGTCACTACGCGTTTTACGAATGGAGACATGCCAATCTCTTCCAAACTTAACGGTTTCTGCGACGCCTCAAGCAAGCGCATCACTATTTTTTCTCCATAGTATGTTGGCATCACCGACACCCTCACGTCCATTGTCTGATTGACGATCTGATATCGAAACCGACCATCCTGCGGTTTGTAGTGTTCGTCAAGCTTTAATCCCGATAACAACTTGAATCGGGCCACCAATGCGTTGTTGATTTCTTTTGGAATCCGCATCACCTCATGAAGTATGCCGTCAACTCGATATCGAATAAGCGTGGCGTCCTCAAGCACCTCTATGTGTATATCTGAGGCACGCGACGCTAGCGCAAATGAGAGCAAATTATCCGCGATCGCAACAATTGGCAGTTCAGCCGCGGCCTCTTCTCCTTTTTTGCCGCTGGCGCGCAATGACGCTCGTATGTTTTCGCTTATCAATTTCTTGAAATCATCCGCTGTTTGCATTCCGTACACCGCGTACCCCGCGTTCATGTCAGCGGCATTGGAGAGATGCGGTCGTACCCGCGCGCGCAAATATTGAGATAAAAATTGAATGGTCTCTAAATCAGTCGGATCAAGCATTGCAACCTCATAAACTCCGTCTTTTCCTCTGTCAAATAAAATTGCCTGCCGCTGGCGCGCAATATCTTCGGGAATCAACCGCAATACACTCGCGTTAATAGTTTCCGCGGATAGATGCGCTACGGTCACATTAAAGAAACTCGCGGTGGCATTTTCTAGGTATGGCCCATCAATAATGCCTTTTGCCAGCAATGTATCGGCCAATGATTTATTTGATAGCGCCGCTTCATCCTCAACTTGTACCAGGAGTTCGGGAGTTATCAAGCTATCATCTAGTATTTTATTTTTTAATTCCTCGTTTGGAATATTCAGTTTCATACAATGCGTACTGTTGTTTTTATTATATCATCTTTGCATCATTGCTCTAAATAAAAACAGCACGCTGTCCTCACAACAGCGTGCTGTTTTTTTCTAACCTCTCTTATTGTACTACAACGAGAGTAAAGTTCCGACTTCGTAAATATTTCCGTAGTTTCCTCCGTCATTATTTACGACATCGGCAGATCCACCAGAGCCGAACTTTGCGCTTTCAATACCATTGGCTGTCAATTTGAAGCTCAAATTCGTGCTGGTTGCGGCGTATCCATAGTAATGAGTTGCGTCATTTGTTGGATCAACCGGCAACTGACCAAATGGGGCGCCCGAAGAAAGTTGGGTAAAGTTTACCGGCAACCATCCGGTTCCATTATTGTTGCGACGATTCGCTGACTGTGTTGAAGTTGGCGTAATAGTGCCGAAACCAGCTGCACCAACACCATTTCCAAGACATGTGGTCGCGGTTGCTGATGTATAGCAGTTTGCATACCCACCTGTTGATGACGCCAGATTCGGGCTGGAGACATCAGCCAGATACATTGCAATCGCGTTGCGTATATTTGATAAGTCTGAAATACGCGTAGAATCACGTGCTTGACGCAATAATTCTGCTGGATTGAGCGTAATGATAAGTGCTGCAAACAAGAAAGCGGTAATACCGATAACAATCAATAATTCGATAAGAGTAAATCCCTTTTGGGTTTCATTCATGCTTTTTTATAGATGATTCTTGTCGATACATTATGTCTCGACCTTTTACACTATTGAGTATACCAATATTTTGCGTTTTTAAAGATATTATTCTTGTGGATAAACTATTACTATCCCGCCAACTATCCTTGTTTTCTGTCCAGCCGCGCCATATCTACGGCAGAGATAAAATCATCTGGCATGGCGGCTTCGAATTTCATTCTGCCGCCATCTTGCATGGGAAGCTCCAGCGACAGAGCGTGCAACATCACTCGAGGTGCCCATGATGCCAAAACTTTTCTGCCTCCGTATAGGGCATCCCCGGCAATCGGATGTCCGATACTGGCTAGGTGCAGCCTGATCTGATGGGTTCTGCCGGTTATGGGAATTGCCATTACATACGCCCACTTATCATACTGATTTTCCACCGTGTACCGCGTTACTGCTTCGCGCGACATTCTTCCCTGGTTGACTGTCCGCTTTACCGTTCCGTTTATGATGCTGATTTTTTTATCAATGACCCCCTGTGCCTTTGCAAATACTCCGTACGCGAGCGCGCAATATTTTTTTTCCAAATCGTGTGTCTGGAATATTTTTTTAAAATATTCAAATGCTTCTTGAGTGCGAGCAACAATCATAACTCCTGACGTTTCTCGATCGAGTCGATGTACAATACCCGGACGTGTTTCTGGACTATCCCCAACTCGCCCTATCTCTGGATACATTTTTATAAGAATATCAGTCACTGTTTCCTCTCCTGGTGTATGGAGAGATTCGTGGCGAACCCAGGCGCCAGTTTGTCTGTCTTTGTGGAACACGGGATGCACCAATACTCCTGCCGATTTATTGATAATCAAAAATCGTGGATGCTCGAATATGATTTCAAGTGGCGCATTGAGGATCATACTATGTTTTTATATTAGAACTTTTTTCATTTACTAACCCCTGGAAGATCTTCTATGCCTCTGGTGGGCGTGGTAGGAATCGAACCTACGACCCCTGTCTTATCAGGACAGTGTTCTACCACTGAACTACACGCCCAATGTATCACCAACCACATACCTGCACTACTCAAATTAAGAGCTATTTCAAAATCGGCTTTTCCACCCTTCTCTTGATGCACAAAGCCGGTGCGCCTTGGAGGGATCGGACCTCCGGCCTTTTGCGTGTCATGCAAACGCTCTACCACTGAGCTAAAGGCGCTTATTTTTATTCACTCTACCACTGTTTTATCGATGATTCAAGAAATAGCGACCCCGCGATGACCCCTGTTATGTATACTATAGATATGCTCGGACTTGATATACGGCAACACGTACTGACTGCTACCGCCATTATCGGAGGAAGTTTTTTAATATTTACGCTTGGCTTCTGGTGGCTCATAACCGATATCACATTTTACACAACTCAACTGATTCAATCCGAACAGTCTATTAGTTCATACTTGCGGGCACAACAGTCTCTCCCTCGTATCACCCGCGACGCAGAGACCGCCAATGCGTTTTCTTCCACTCTTAAGCAATTTTTGCCTGCCGATGATCAGTTGTTTTCCGTTTCCAGCTGGATGCAGGCACAAGCGCGATTGTACCGTGTTGAGTTTAATTTTTCATTCTCAGGAAATCAAAACCCCGCAACTGCGTCTCGTCCTGGATCGGTTGGTTTTTTAATCCGCGCCAGCGGCTCTCTTGCTGATATATCTCGATTTTTAACCGACATCGAACACAGTGCCCCCCGATTTGCTTTTATTCTCTCGGATATAACTATCGACCGCCTCGGGGCTGATACCCATCGTCTCTCGGCAACTGGCACATTGTTTTTCCGAAGCAGTGATTACTCTTCTTCGTCCACCCCTAGAACACCATGAACACCCCTTCCTTTTCTTCTGTTATAAATCGATACAGTCTTTACATTGCCGCAACGGTTGTGTTTGCCATTTTAATGATAAGTTTTTTTTGGTTTAGCACTGCTCTTGTTATGGAATTTCAACGAGGAAAACTTCCCGTTGCCCCCGTCGATACTCAGCCCCTTCCTCAATTCCATCTTGAACTCATTGAAGATTTAAATGTGGCCGGCACTATGTTAAAAAAGAATTGATTCCTTATGCATACTGCCGAGCATCTCTTCTACAATGCAACGGCAATACTGTGTCGGGGAAGTTATGCTTCGCTCAAAAAATTGAGCGCCGCGCATCCAACATGGGAACAAGCATACGCACATATTGCGCCACCGCGCCATGACCCAGAAATACTCCTGCGCGCACTTGAAGCAAGGCACATCTCTTTAATCCTTCGCAATGATTCCTTATTTCCCAAACTTCTGCGCGAGATACCCCACCCACCTTTCGGCATCTATGTTCGCGGAATATTGCCGATGTGCTCATCTTTTTCTCATGCTCCTGTCGCTATTGTAGGCACAAGAAAATCCACTGAGCATGCCCGCATCTCTGCTGGTAATTTTGCCGTCGCCCTCGGTCATCATTCTGTGTCAGTTATTTCTGGATTAGCGTTGGGCATTGATGCCGCTGCTCACGCGGGCGCACTGTCTCTTGGGATTGCCACGTACGCGGTTGTTGGTCATGGACTCGATATCACCTACCCCTCAGCACACCGCCGCCTCGCAGATAATATTATTAATGATGGTGGGGCGATTATCAGCGAATACCCACTTGGTACTGACTGCATGCCCTATCGATTTCTTGAACGCAATCGAATTGTTAGCGGTCTATCACGAGCGGTCGTTGTTATTGAAGCGCCTGAAAAATCGGGGGCACTGGCTACTGCTCGATTTGCTCTTGAGCAAAATCGTGATGTTTTTGTTGTTCCTGGACCGACGCATCATTCACATTATCGCGGGTCTCATCAACTTATCCGATCGGGAGCAACTCTCGTCCGCGATCCCCATGACTTACTTGATGATCTTGGCATTTCATCCAATTCGCCATCATCACCCACGCCGCCGCAAACCGTAGGCTGTGCTACACTTGAAGAGTCCCTCATTTTTACTACTATTAGCAATGCTTTTGATCCAATACCTCTTGACAAAATTTGTGAAATCACCAAACTAAGCATTCATACTGTAACGAGCATTATAACCACCCTTCTTCTTTCCTATGCCATCATCGAAACAGAAACTGGATACATCGCATCGAACTCTCGTCATCGTTGAATCCCCAACAAAAGCAAAAACCATATCTCGATTCCTTGGATCATCATATATAGTTGAGGCAAGCTTTGGGCATGTTCGGGATTTGCCAAAGAGTAAGCTCGGCATTGATGTAGACCATGATTTTTCTGCTTCATACGTGACCCCTGTTAAGGCGAAGCCCGTCATTGCTCAACTTAAAAATTATGTCAAAACATCGGGTGATGTTATCTTAGCAACTGATGAAGACCGCGAAGGTGAAGCTATTTCATGGCACCTTGCTACCGCGCTTAACCTTGATCCTTCAAACACGAAACGAATCGTTTTTCATGAAATAACCAAATCAGCAATTGAACACGCGCTTGAACATCCCCGCGCGATTGATATGCGCCTGGTAGACGCCCAACAAGCTCGACGCATCCTCGATCGTCTCGTTGGATACGAACTCTCTCCCTTTCTCTGGCGCAAAGTCCGTTACGGACTATCGGCCGGTCGGGTCCAATCGGTAGCGGTTCGATTTATTGTTGAACGAGAACGCGAGATAGAAAAATTTATCCAACAAGAATACTGGAGCATCGAGGGATCTTTTACGCGAACCTCTCCCGCGACAAAACCAATTCATGGCCATCTGGTTTCTTACCGTGGATCTTCTCTTGATAAAATGGCGATTCAAACGAAAGAGCGCGCCGATGATATTGTTGCTTCTCTTTCTGCTAATTCGTACCACATCGCTGCAATCACCACTAAAACTGTTGCTCGTAATCCCGCTGCTCCCTTTACGACCTCAACACTCCAACAGGAAGCAGCGCGAAAATTTGGTTTTTCTGCCTCACAAACGATGGTGTTGGCACAACAACTCTACGAGGGCGTTGAATTGGGCGGCGGCGGAACACAAGGGCTAATCACTTACATGAGAACAGATAGCGTCCATCTTGCCCCATCTGCTATTGAGTCAGCGCGCGCTGTTATTGGATCTCACTTTGGACCGGCGTATCAATTAGAAACTCCGCGGGCATATTCCTCAAAATCGAAAGGGGCTCAAGAGGCTCACGAGGCAATCCGTCCCACTGACATCGCAAAAACACCTGAATCTCTGACCGCCTACCTCGATCGCAACCAGGCAAAACTATATGGTTTAATCTGGAAACGTACCATTGCCTCACAAATGCAATCTGCTTCCCTTGAACAAAAATCAATTGACATTGCCTCAACTGATCGCTCCGCAGTGTTCCGTGCCAATGGGCAGACGGTTTTGTTCGATGGATTCATGCGCGCCTACACCGAAGGGACGGACGAAGATACCGCACCCGATGAAGAAGCGGCGATTTTACCTATTGATCTGACTGAAGGTGATTCTCTTGTAGGATCTAATATTATTGGCATCCAACATTTCACTACTCCCCCGCCGCGCTACACCGATGCTACCCTCATTAAAACGCTTGAGACCAACGGGATTGGTCGACCGTCCACGTACGCGCCTACCCTTACCACGATTCAAAACCGAGGGTATGTAGAAAAAATAGATAAAAAATATCAGCCGACCGAAACCGGCATATTAGTGAATGACATCCTAGTTGAACATTTTCCAGAGATTGTTGACATTGGATTTACTTCAACAGTAGAAGAAGAGTTGGATAATATAGCCGAAGGCACCCTGGATCGAGAGACCGTGTTGCGTAATTTTTATACACCCTTCAAAAAACATCTGATTGAAAAAGAGGCGACGGTTACAAAACAAACCGAAGAATCTACCACTGCCTGTCCTCACTGCGGGAACATGATGCTCATTAAATTCGGACGCATGGGCAAGTTTTTGGCGTGTCCAGAAGAAGGAAGCAAGGTGACTCTGCCTATGCCCGAAGAAGCGGCACAAATCCGCCAACTGGAAGAAAAAACAAAAGATGAGCGCTGTCCATTGTGCACGAAACCAATGTCAGTTAAACGGGGACGCTTTGGATTCTTTTTGGGATGCACTGATTATCCGAACTGTCGTGGTATTTCAAAAATTTGGAACAAAATTGGTTTTCCGTGTCCTGCGTGCACTATTGGAGAACTCGCGGAAAAAAAGGGGCGTGGACGTGGCAAACCATTTTATGGGTGCACCCGTTACCCTGATTGCATGTTCGTGCTCAATAAAAAACCAGAAAGCGAACAGGAGCTTCATGAATTATACGAGTCATGGAAAGCAAACCCTCCGCAACCTAAAAAGTCGCGTTTCCCTAAAAAATCGACTGCTTAAGCGTCGCACCATATGGCACATGCGATTCCGGCAAAATTATCAGAGACTATCCGCCAGAATCCAACTGGACTGATTGCGCGTGCTGTTACTTTTGCCACTGCCGCTCATACCGGTCAAAAAAGAAAAAGCGGTGAACCCTACATCATTCATCCTTTGGCGGTTGGCGAAACTCTTCTTGGTTGGGGTCTTGATGAAGCTACGATAGCGGCTGGAATTCTTCACGATACCGTTGAGGATACCGATGCTACCATTGAACGCATTACCGATGAATTTGGCGTCGACGTTGCGTTTTTGGTTAATGGCGTTACGAAAATCAGCAAGATTAAATACCGTGGCGCCGCGGCACAGGTTGAGAATTTACGAAAAATGATCCTTGCGTTATCTGCTGATATTCGAGTTGTTTTTATTAAATTAGCCGACCGACTCCATAATATGCAAACGCTTTCAGCCGTCCCTCCTCAAAAACAGAAACGAATTGCCGCTGAAACTGACGAGATATACGCCCCCCTTGCGTATCGTCTGGGCATGCATCATGTATCGGGAGATCTTCAGGATTTGGCATTCCCCTACCTCCATCCAAAAGAATATTCGTGGCTCAAAAAAACACTCCCCGCGCAATACGAAGAACGTCTCCGATATCTTGAATCGTTCAAGCCCCACGTAGAATCACTCCTGCAAGAAAATGATATCCGCGATTTTACCATCAACTTCCGGGCAAAACGTTATAGCAGTCTTTATCGCAAAATGATTGGGCATGATATGGATATTAGTACTATATATGATCTTATCGCCATGCGTATCATTGTTGATTCAACTGCTTCTTGTTACGGCGTCCTGGGAATTCTGCACGCTCACTACCCGCCTCTACCGGGTCGTATCAAGGATTACATCGCCATGCCAAAACCAAACGGCTATCGCAGTTTACATACAACCGTTATTGGACCCAACCATCAGATTATTGAATTTCAAATCCGCACCCGTCAGATGCACGAAGAGAACGAGAATGGCATTGCCGCCCATTGGCTCTACAAACAACGCCAACAAGGTTCTCGTTCAGCCCATCCTCATCTGATCGCGAAAGAACTCACATGGGTTCAACAGTTAAAACAGTGGCAAGCGCAGATTGAATCAGGGAAAAACCCCGATGAAATTCTCGATACCATGAAGATAGAGTTTTTCAAAGATCGTATTTTCGCTATAACCCCGACCGGCGATGTCATTGATCTGCCGTATGGCTCTACTCCCGTTGATTTTGCATACCATATTCACACGGAGCTTGGTAATAGTTGCGTCGCCGCAAAAGTAAATGATCGATTCGTCCCGCTTGATCACCAAATTTCCTCTGGCGATTTGGTTGAAATTTTAACGCAAAAAAATAAAATGCCATCGGAAGATTGGCTTGAATTTGTTAAAACCGCCTCAGCTCGCGATCGTATTCGAGGAGCTCTGCGGTCTAAGGAAACTGCTCTCACCAAAAAGCATCGACCGCAAAAAATGGAGTTTAAACTATCGGTTATCAGCCGTGTTGGGCTACTAAAAGATATCACCGCCATTATCGCTCGTTCTCATATCAACATCATAGATGTAACCTCTATCGGAGCGACTACCGGTGCCTTCAATATTATCAAAATAGTCTGCGAACTGAGTGATGCTGAAAAAGCCCAAAAAATAGCCCTAAAGTTGCGCAAACTTAAAGAAATTCGTGAAATTACTTTCCACCTAACAAAGTAACAATTTGCACTGCGTTTCTCAATTTCTTATCGCATCCCTTCTTGAATCCGCAGCTTCTGAATAATCTGATCCAACTCTTCTTTTGAGTAGTAATTAATAATAATTTTTCCTGACTCACCTGATACCGATATGCGCACCGGCGCACCGAGATCAGCGCTGAGCTTTTCTTCTACAAATTTAATTTGGGCAATCTGGGGGTTTCCTTTCTTCTGTTCGTGTTCGATATTTTTCAACTTACTTTTTAGCTCTCGAGTCGTCATTTTCTTATGGAGCAAATCATTGAACAATCGATCTTGCGCCCCCACATCACCAACACCCAAAAGCAATCTTCCGTGTGATTCGCTTATTTTCCCCTCTTCAATCGCCTGTTGTACTGCCGGCGGCAAATCCAACAGTCGCATAGTGTTGGCGACTGTTTCACGGCTCTTGCCGAGTCGTGCGGCTATTTCACGCTGAGTGACTCGAAACTCATCCTGGAGACGCGCGAATGCGCGCGCCATCTCTATCGCGCTTAAATTTTCCCGCTGCAGATTTTCAATAATTGCCAGTTCCAATCGCTCTCGTTCGATATCTACATTTTTAATGATAGCCGGAACTGTTTGCATGCCCAATTTGCGTGCCGCCAACAATCGACGCTCTCCCGCAATGAGCTGATACTCGACATCGGCTCCGCCATCTGATTCCTTGACTAATTTTGTTACCACGATTGGCTGGAGTATGCCGAATTCTCGAATGGATGCTGCCAGTTCATTAATTGCCTCTTCATCAAAGTATCGGCGCGGCTGAAGTGGGTTGGCAACTATCTTATGAGTTTCGATATGAAACACCGCATCGGGAAATTTTGCCTCTGGTTTTATTATTTCCTTTTTCCGAGCCGGGGTTAGCGAGGATGGCTGCGCATCTTTGCGAGACGACGGTTGCAAAGACTGTGTCTCTGCGTTATCAGTTGCTGCCAGCGTAGCACGAACATCAACAGCAGGCGACGCGACATTCGCCAACACGACCTCATGTTCTTGCGCCGTATCGTATGGTTCAATCAGAGCTGCGTCATCATCGCCAGCATGGGCGACGCCAGAGACAGCAACACCTACGCTTGGATCCGTATTCGCTTGAAGAAAAACAAAATCCACTCCCTCATTGCCGGAGGCATGCGCTGGCTGCACTTCAGACGATGGTGGATTAGAAGCAGAGGAACCGCCTGACGCCGACGCATCTCCTTTTTTATTTGGTATTAGTGATTCAAGTCCTTTGCCAAGCATATATTAGTAAGTATATATGAATTGCTTGAAATATTTAAGCCCCGTACATTGCCGGGGCTTTTTTAAGTATTTTCGTCTATTTATCTATTCATGTTCTTCCGCATACAAAAACTGTCAATGTTAAAATATTTTTTTCGCAACAACCGCACGATTTTCTTCTTTTTCGCGCATGACGATACTCCTGCTATCAACCAGAGATAACTCCACATCGTCTGATTTGTAATACGGGAATGTTTATCATGTATCTTGATAACTATTCTCGCGCACTGACTCCTGTTGTTCTGACATTCTGTTGCTGCTATTGAGACGTATACCTTCCTTTTTTTCCATCTGAGCACAAAGGCAAATCTCAAATAACTGTTTTCCGTTTTTCTTTGGTATTCACCAAAAACAGCAGAACCATTCTTACTCCTCTGCCACGATACCCACTCGCTCCTTTCTCTCTCTGCCATACCTTCCTCCTTTCACCTGCTTGTTTGCTGTCATTAGCATAGTCCCGTTAATTTCTCTTTTGCTTTTATACTTTATTACCCGCTGTCCGTCAACATGCTATAACGTTTTGCCTATCACCTACTAGATAATATTGAAATTCCCAAAATCAGGACTTGCGTATGGTTGCTGTGGCGGCTTCTCCTGCGCAATGACTTCTTGCGCCAACCGACGGTACGCGAGCGCACCGGCAGTATACGGCTTGTACAGTATGACTGGACGAGAAAAACTGGGGGCTTCTGCTAGTGACACACACCGAGGAATTTCCGTAGTAAAAACGGGATGCGGAAAATGCCCCGAACGCATTTGTCGCGCCACATCAACATTGAGTTGCTCGTTCTTATTAAACATTGTAATAACTGCTCCAGAAACCAAGAGCTCTGTTTGTAAATTTTTATTGATCAAATCAATGGTCTCTAATAGTTGCCCCAATCCTTCCAAGCTATAATACTCCGCCTGCACTGGAATGATCACTTCATCCGCGGCGGTTAATCCATTGACCGTCAAGAGCGATAAGCTCGGAGGCAGATCAATAAATATATAGTCGTACTCATGTCGGATGGTATGGAGAAATTTCCTTAAAATAAATTCTCGATCCTGTTCTTCTACTAATTCTACCAATAATCCCGCCAGATGGGGCGCGGCGGGAATGTAGTGGAAATTAAATAACATCGTTGGTCGCACCAGTTGTTGTGCCCCCACCAATCCTGCCACGCCATGATAAATTGATTGCACCAGCGCCTGTACTGTTGCTCCAAGCGCGGATGATGCGTTTGCCTGAGGATCAAAATCAACTAATAATACCCGGCGCCCAAGCGACGCGATGTATGCCGCCAGATTAACCGTTGTCGTGGTTTTACCAACTCCTCCTTTTTGATTGCATACTGCAATAACGCGTGCCATATACTTTCTAAGAATACTCAATTCTCCGCAATACAGAAAGGACTTTTACTCCTTATGAAAATTTCTACCTTCTTGATTCTTGCCTTTCTTTTATTCGTGCGGTACATTATAGGTGTTTTTCCTGTTGCCGCCCGCGTGCCATACACATAGCACAGGCGCTCTGGAAATCGTATACTTGTGTTAGTGTTTTTCATTTGCCGAGGTGGCGGAATGGCAGACGCAATGGACTCAAAATCCATCGATCTTAACCGGTCATGAGGGTTCGACTCCCTCCCTCGGCACCACAATCAGCTTTCGCTATAATCCCGTATATTATTATATTTGCTTTCTATTGTTGCGAGGCATATAGTAAGCATTGCCAATAGCGTGGCATAGCATCTTGACAGTTTGACATTCGTTGCATGAACATGGAGGGTTTGTATGGTCAGTCTAGGAAGTTTCTTTTTGTGTTTATTGGTAGGAGTGCTCATTGGCTTTCCGCTCTACAGAAAAACTCTTACGCCTACCTCCCTACGAAAACCAAACACCGTAGTACTCGACAAGGCGCTGTATCTGTCACTTCAAATAACATTGCACGTGACACAATGCCTCGTTAACCTCTCTCGAGAGCCACGTGAGACATTAACTGCCCTGACGATAGAAAGCGCACAGTTTGAGACGCTACCTATCTCCAGACATTCAACGCCCAGTAATCGTCTCGCCAACCGATCTATTAAAGTGTCTGGAATCTTTCGAGATGAGCACGGTGTAGCGATTCATTCGGTCATGATTCTTTTTTTGATATCGCTCAACGATGTGTGGCAACCAGCTCCCGCCGGTCATTGTATTAAGATAACTGGATACAACCATGGTTTGGGCTCTGGATCTTTTGCCATGAGCAATCCATGTTATGTTGAATTCAATAACCCTTCTCAAAGCATTGAACCAACATTTATCAGCCAAGAAGAATGGAACAAGCGAGCAAAAAATAACTCATTTCCCTCGCAACTACCTTTTACTTTTTAAAAAATTAATCCCCTTACAACAAAAGATGTAAGGGGTGTTTTATTCTTTATCTTGTCAGCTAGTCTTGTCGCAATACTGATAGCGGCACTGTCGACAGCATGACTCCTCTGGAAATACTCTTCTTTTTCTTTGGATCAATTATTTTTATCACATAGACAAATTCTTGGTCCCCGAGATTAATTTGAATTCCCTTGTTCTGTGCGATAATTTCAAATGTTATACCTTGTCCGGCACGTTGCGCCACAGAACGAATGATGATTTTGTCGTCTTCCCGCATCGGAATCACCGCCTTTCCACCGATTTGATAGAAGGCGACATATTCATCACGAAATTCAATAGCGCCGTCTTTGGGCAATGCTATTTCTTTTACCTCCTTTCCATAGGGAGTCAATCCATTTTGTAACGCCTCAGACCATTCTGCCCTCGACCAACCGCCCTCTTGGAATGTGTAGCGGACTTCTACCACGGAAGAACTCATTGTGCATTTCCTTTCTATCGTTATTTTTACCTTATCAAAGATAGTCCCCCTGAAACTTCGAAAAATTTCAGGGGGTGAATTTTAAAAAGCGAACTCATCGCTTTCCCATGCTTTTTCCTATTATAACAGAAATATTTAAAAATGCAAGTGTTTTTGGCATGTTGTGTCTTAATATGTCACTTTAGGCTGTATCATCCCCGTTTGCTATACTTGACTCATATCCCATACTCACATGAGCAATTTTGAAAAACCCCAAGATAATAATTTTTCACTTTCAGAGCAGGAAAAAGAAGATATGGAAGCTAATCTTTGGTACATAAAAGCCAGAGAAAAAGTTTTGGAATTTTTACCAGATATCGACCCCGATTTAACAGTGGACATACAAGAATCGGTTATAACTCCTGATAATCCGGCTATGCCGCGATACGAAACGCCTACATTAATCTTTAGACACGCATCAAATCCAAATATTAAATGGACCATGGAGATAAAAAAGAATGATGACTACATAGACACAAAACTCGAAGACGGGGTTCGTTATCTTTATAACAAACAAAAAGAACAGTAAGTCTATTGGTTTCATGCGGAGCACCAAAACACCCAATTAGTTAAATATTCCCTCAATCACTTCTGGCAGTTTAGAAAATTCTGCAAGATTAATCATGTCTTTTGGTTCTTGTTCAAATAGGCGCGCGTACTGATGAGCTGTCAGAGGGTTTTTGACCCATACTGTTTTTAATCCTAACGCCTGAGGGATAAGAATATCTACATCGTAATTATCACCAACCATCATGCATGTTTCAGCTTTTGTTCCCGTAACTTTTAAACAATGTTCATAAAATTTTGGAGATGCTTTATGAAATCCAACATCTGAAGTGTATATAAAATAAGAAAAATATTTATCTATACCTAGCTCTATTAATTCAGCTTTGGTAAAACATTTCTGCGTATAACTAGCGATTGCTAGGGTATATGTTGCTTTCAGCCGCGCGAGAGTTTCTGCGACACCAGGATACAACCGAGCATACCCCCGAGCAATTTTATGATACTCATACAGCAAGGAACACGCATTCTCTTGGGCGAGTTCGATACCGAAACTTTCACGCAAAATTTTATCAAAAATTTTACCAAAATCGTGATGCTCTAGGTTCTTATCTTTGCCTACATAAAAGTCTTCTTGCTGTTTCTTGTTTAATTCGATCAGTTTATCTGATTCGACTTTTATTCCATATTCTTCAAGAGACTGCGCAAGGCGCTCCCATGCTTTTGCCTTATTTAATTTTTTATGTTCCTCATCAACATCGATATCAATGAGGGTTTGATACGCATCGAATAAAATTACCTTTGGGGTTTCAGTTTTCATGTATATATTTCTTTTATCGCTTCGCTGAAGTTGCGCCATCTTCAATATAATTCAGCGCACTATTGGTGCCCGGGGCCGGAATCGAACCGGCATGACCTGTTACGGTCGAGGGATTTTAAGTCCCTTGCGTCTACCAATTTCGCCACCCGGGCTTTTTAGCTATTACCTACCCTCTCCTCGTCCCCTGTTTAGCTTACTGGGCAATTATCATTCTATCAATCATTGAGGCCACGGCGGGATTTGCACCCGCGAATCGCGGTTTTGCAGACCGCTGTGTTAGCTACTTCACCACGTGGCCATCGGGGATGTTTCTTTATCTTATTGGTTTAACAGCGCCTTTTCAACCGCCGCCGCATTCACCGCGCCTGAATCATACTCAAACCGTACCCGTGGCATTGGCTTGATGTGAATTTTTTTTGCCAACAATGATTGCAGTTTTGGTTGAGCAGCATTTAATGCCTTCAAAACAATCGCGGCTTTTTCTTCCGGCAATACCGCGATGCGCGTCACGGCATTATCGAGTTTCGCGTCCACATCAACGTCGGTTATGGTCACCAACACCCCGTCAAACTCCATTTGTTTCACCAAGAGCTGCCCCAGTTCATGCGCTATCAATCCCGCAACCCGTTTATCGCGAAAGTTCATGCCAGTACAATGTCATCGCCAACTTCTATTTTGGTGTTCGTATCGATAATCACTCCAACCTCTTTGGGACTCTGAGCCGATTCAATATCTTTTTTTAGTTCTCGAAGACTTATGATTTTACCCGTGGCGACTTCCTTGCCATCACGAACGATGCGCACGCTCCCTTTATTTTTAAACATACCTCGCACAATTTTTCCTCCAACCAACTGATCGTTGAATCGTTTCTGATTAAACAGCGCCAACACTTCCAACTCGCCCGATGCCTGCGTTCCCGGGCCTTTCGCGACCAGGTCTTGCAACTGTTCGATCAGACTGTACACGACATCGGATGTGCATACCAAGACATTATTATTTTGCGCCAGCAGCGCCCCCGCCTTGCTTATTTTGACCTTAAAACCAATCAGCACGCTTCCGGTTGATGATGCGAATTTGATATCGTTATCGACAATATCGCCGATTGATGACGCTACAATTTCTATCTCTCTTTCCGATTTTAATCCGGAGATGATTTGTGACAATGCTTCCAGCGAACCAGCATCGCCGGCTTTCAGTACTACTGAAAATGCCTTCCGCTTATTCTGTGCCAGCAGCAACTCGAGCGGACTAGCTGATACAACCTG
This sequence comes from Candidatus Parcubacteria bacterium, assembly GCA_039798365.1. Taxonomy (GTDB): domain Bacteria; phylum Patescibacteriota; class Minisyncoccia; order UBA6257; family 2-01-FULL-56-20; genus JBDKGD01. The sequence goes on along the minus strand of JBDKGD010000014.1, from coordinate 340 downwards.
CTTTACGTCGGCGTTTGTTGCGCTGACATCAGATGCCGGCAGGTGAGATGCATCCCCACACCAGAACTCCTCTCCAATGAGAGGGTTTTTTTCGAATCCGATCATTATGGCAGGAGATGATGGTTCTAGTTTTTTTGTTGGCTTTCCCAAAAAATCCTCCAGTATTTTCACCTTGCCAACTGCTGTTTGGGTTGCCACCGCGCTTCCCTGCTCAAGCACTCCATTTTTTATAATGCCGAATACTTCCAATCCTCTCTGTTTTGTTTGCCGCACCTCGAGCACAAAACCGCGCGCGGGCAAATTCGGATCAAACGTCAGATTTTCTACTTCGGCCGTTAGC
>JBDKGD010000013.1:0-7464 GCA_039798365.1 Candidatus Parcubacteria bacterium | reverse complement strand
TTTTATTACTTACTTTTTGCGCATATTCCCCCGTGTTAATAACTCGGGTGGAATTTTTTCACATGGCACGACCGTTAGCGAGTTGCTAGCTATCCTTGAATTTATATCGAAATAATAGGCGTAACAGATGCCTGTTTGTGGGTCTTGGATATATCTAATATTATTTACCACCCTATCTGCCTCGTACTGTATGTATTCTTTCTCTGCCCTTTTCCTTTCTTGAATTTGACTTTCTCTGATATGTTTGAAATATGGCGAGGATAGGACACCCAGTACAACGAGTGTTCCAGTCAATATAACTATTACCGCAGTCACTGCGTACTTCGTATACTTTTTCAGCAAGTGTTCTTTATTTTCCATACATCAAAGCCTCCCTTGCTTTGTATTTTTTGAAATTTTTTTACATCCGCATGCTTTTTTTATTATATAATATTAAGTAGTATAAGTCAAGCCAACCGTAATGCTTCAATAGCTTGGTATATCCATGTGGTATTTTTGACTGATGTCATATACCACAAACCTCCGTATGTCGAAGGTGCGCAGAGACATCGTGCGTCTTGTGAACTGTTGCGGATGGTCGATGAGGTGTGTTGTTTGTTCTGTGGGCGTGCAAGTCGTGCATCATGTATTTTTGAAAATACCGGAGGAAATTCTCAAAGCAATGCAATGTATTGAACTTTGTTTGTGTAATAATGATAAAAATTAGAAGCAGGTGATCCGTGTTTTATTAATAAAAATATAAAAAATCCGGATTGTAAGAATTCTTACAATCCGGCACTTGAGTTGGGATGGGGGATAACCTAAGTGGCTAAAACCTCTTCAATCCGGCGACCTTGACGGTAAATCTGCGCAAAGACGTCATGGTAACTGATTGGATGTTTTTTATACACCTCCTCAAACTTCTTCTCGATCTTTACCCACTGAGACCAATTTTCGTCGGTCCAGTCGTCGACCTCCATCCAAGATGGATAGATGTTGATTTCTAAACCATCAATGGTAATGGGTTCGCCCGGGTAGACTTCACCGCAACCTCGAAAAGGAACCCGATAATTTTCTTGAGTATACTCACCGTCTTTAAGTGATTGAATGACCTCCGGCAGGAACAATCCCACCCAGCCATTTCCTTCTTCGTCATAGATAACTAGGCGATTATATCGACTCCCGAATGTTCTCGGGCGTTTTTCTATAAATCCTGTTTGCATTTCCTTGGGGATTTGCAGTAGGAACGTGGTGTCGAGTTTTGGGAGGGCATCCAGTCGCTCTTTCTCTTCCTGCTCCTTTTGTGCGTTCACCGCGCGTTTTTGAGCGGCCTTATAGTTTTTAACTAGTATACTTATCATTTTGAAAATCAAAATGAGAGATATAAAAAAGCCCACAAGAATCGCAATATTCATTACTGTGATAGTCACTTCCATATTTCCTCCTTAGAGAGGAGCACCTGCCAAAGCAAACGCTCCACCTGCATTTCAAGACCGTGAAATTCAAGGCATATTGCCATCTTAAAGTTACAGAGCGATACTTTCTTTAGTATAACACTATTTATATAAAAGTCAATAGTGTGTTGTCTTATGTGCGCACCTATGGCGGAACTGGGACTTTATCTGGCTATTCGGGTGTTTAATTTAAAAAAATAATGGACGAACTGTCGATAGATATTTTTTTAATTTTTTGCGATTTTGTCGGAAATAAGAAGCGTTGCGGGAGAGGGTATTATTATGGTGCACCCATGAGGAATCGAACCTCAATTACGGGATCCGCAATCCCGTGTCCTATCCGTTGAACGATGGGTGCTTTGGTTTACACCCTATACTACACGGTATTTGATGATTCTGGCAATAGCGTCCTTTCGTATTTTTTTCTTTTGTTTTTGGTTCTTCCTTAAAATCCAACGTAGTGCTCTATGGCTTCAACCAAGGTTTCTTCGTAGGCAGTTTCTTCCAGAACCAGCGAAAGAGAGTAGTGAACTTTCGATAGCATATCTTTTGGGACTTTGATGCGGATTGTTGAGTGTAGATGGTTTTTACTGTGCAAGATTACATCGTCCCACTTTGAGTGTTCGTTGATAATGACGCTGAAACTTTCGAGGTGGGTGTATGGATGGAACCATTTCTCTTTGATGCGTACTCCCTTTTCGACGATATCGAATTTGATTATCTCGGGCTGGCGGTTGCCGAATATGATGATTAAAATTTCCGCGAGCAACAAAAAGATGACGAACATGATGTTGCGTTGCCACACTGCCAAACCGATGAGTATGGTTGCCACGACAATGGTTTTCCAGTACCACGCGTTGTCTTTCTCCCGATGTTCATATTCGGGCGCGTACCAGCTGATCTCAAGATTGTTCTCCATGATATGCTTATTGTATCATAGGTGATTTTTACGAGACAGCTGGTGCGAGGATGATGATGTTTTTTATTCCCGATTGCCGTAGTGTTTGTGCTGCTTGGCGCGCTGTTTGTCCCGTGGTGACTACATCATCTACCAAAACGATCACGGTGTTATGGTAGATATCTGATGTTTGTATTGTCGCGCGGAAACATTTTTCTATGTTGCTTTGCCGCTGACTCGGCGATGACATTTCTGTTTGCGGGCGCGTCTCTCTGATTCGAGATAGCAGTGTTGTCTCGACCGGTATGCGCAGTAGCAATCCTATTTCCTTCGCGATCAGTTCTGCCTGATTGTACCCTCGTTGCCGTCTCCTCTTTTTTCCCAGGGGAATGGGTACGAGTATGAGTGAGCGCGATATATTCTTTTCTTTTAATGCCTGCGCCGCCAGATTTCCCAGTGGTTTTGCCGCTTCTTTATTGTCGGAAAATTTTAACTGCTTAATGAGTGCGGCGACTGATTCCTGTTTGTATGAGGCCGCCGTGATCAGCGGCCACGGGGTTTCTGGGTGGCACGATTTTATTGCTTTGTAGGTATTGTTTGTTTGTGATTCTGGAACGCGCGCGCGGCATACCAGGCAATATGTGTTTGTCTGTATATTGATATCAGAAAAACAGTCGCGACATATTGCTTGTTCGTCCTGATTCAAGTTGCTATTGCAGCCGACACAGTAGCGAGGGAAAAACAGATCAAGGATTTTTTCTATCACTGCCATGATATTTTTATTGTATACTATGTACGTATGGGGATTTTCTCGTCATTTCGTCAGCAGGTTTTTCCAAGCTACCTTGGCGTTGATCTTGGCACGACCTCTATTAAAATCGTAGAGGTTAAAAATGGTTCCCGGTCTCCCCAACTTGTGAACTATGGTTTTTTAGAATCAAACGGTCACTTGGTGCGAGCAAATCGAGTTATTCAAACAAGCAGTTTTAAGATTTTTGAAGCTGATGCTGCTGATATGTTGAAAGATCTTGTTGTTCACATGAAGCCTGGCACTGATGTCGCGCTAGCATCTTTACCGAGCTTTGCTGCTTTTACCACTGTTTTGGATTTTCCCGAACTTAAACCTTCGGAACTTGAGCAAGCGCTCGTGTATCAGGCAAAACAGTACATTCCCATTCCGTTATCGGAGGTGGCGCTTGATTGGTTGAAGGTCGGGGAGTATCAAGACGAAAAGGGTTTCAAGCACCAGCAGATTCTGCTTATTTCTGTTGCCCGAGAGCATATTGAAAAATATCAGAAAATTTTTAAGATGGCGGGGCTGCGCCTTACTTCGCTTGAGATAGAGGGGTTGAGTATGATTCGAGCTCTGATCGCGACTGATCGCACTCCGACGGTTATTATTGATATCGGCGGTCGATCGACGAGTGTTGTTTTTACTGAAAACGGGGGATTGAAGTTTGTGGCGCAAACTGATTTTGCCGGTGCTTCTATTACTCAGTCGCTTGCGACCTCGCTCCATGTATCTCCTTTGCGCGCGGAGGATCTTAAGCGAGAGCGTGGCATTACCGGAACTGGACCCAATTATGAATTATCCACAATAATGCTTCCCTTTTTAGATGTTATACTATCAGAAGTAAAGAAAGCATTTTATAGTTACCAGACACAGTTTCCAAAATCGGCAAAAATCGAGCGTGCTATTTTATCGGGTGGTGGTGCTAACCTATCTGGAATTGAGAAGTACGCCCAGCGTGAGTTGAACATTCCCGTTGTTAAGGCGTCCACGTTATTCCGTTTTGAATATCCAAGCTCGCTAGAACCTCTTGTTGTCGATCTGAGCCCGCTTTTTTCTGTTGCGTCGGGGCTGGTGTTAAAAGAGTTTATATAAGTATTTCAATTTTTTCGTACATTTTTTATTTTCATGGCACTCCCTCCCAATGCAGTCGAACAATTAAGCAGACGCCCCAGTAATGATGCGCGCAGTCCCGCCTGGTTTGGACAGCTGCTTATGTTTTCGGCGACTGTTTTTTTTCTTACCGTCGCTATTTTCTTGGGATTACAGTTTGGCTATCACGCGTACTTAACGAATCAGAACGCTGATTTGCAGCAACAGATTGATTCTTTCGCGGTACAGGTCCCTGCGGATCAACAGGAACGCCTGGTCGCGTTTTATTCCCAGCTTCAAAACCTCAATACGCTCCTTGATAAACACGTGATTGTGTCGCAGGTGTTTCCTTGGATTGAGAATAGTACCATTACCACTGTTTCTTTCACTAAAATTTCGCTCAATACCGGCACGCAGCAAATCGCGCTTTCAGGATTGGCGCGCACGCTGGCTGATTTCTCCCAACAGCTTCGTATTTTTCAAGATCGTTCAACCGATGTGCAGCGCGTGAGCTTTAGCAATGTATCTGTTAGCCCTAAGGGGCTTTGGCAGTTTGATATTGTTTTGTTCATGCGGCCGACTTTTTTCTTAGCTGCTCCTCCTACTGCTGGTTCTGCGGGTGGGGGTGGCACTGGTAGCCCTGCCTCTGTTCAACCATCTGGTTCCGGTTCATCTCCGTCGCAATCTCTTCCTGTTCAAACGCCATGAAGCCAGCAACTAAAAGATTCGCTAGTATTGTTATCTCTCTGATGTTTTTGTCGGGGGCACTTGTCGTGTATTTCACTTTTATCCAAGGTGAATATGAAGCAACTATGATTGAAAAAGCCCAACGTGATACCCGTCAGCAGTTTGTCGTTGAACAGACGGAAAATATCAAAAAAATTCAGGAACTTATCAACTCGTACAATGATCGTACCGCGGCGCAACATGTCGTGTCGGTTGCGGTTCCTGTTGGACCGGATACTGCTTCCCTGATTGCGCAGATGAACACGCTGGCTTCTCAGTATGTTCTGCAGTTTTCTTCTTTCACCATTGCAAACACTTCTGCTGCCGCTGTCCAAAATAATCAATCGTCAACTCGATCTGGAGTGACTGAGGCAATCCGGCGTCCGTTGGGAAGCTTGACATTCCAGGTTCGACTTTCTGGTTCGTACGCATCGATTAAATCGTTTTTAGCATCTATCGAAAACAATTTACGCGTCATGGATGTGAAGACATTTTCGATGTCTCCTGTCGATCCGACCCGCGATAGCTACACTGCCGATGTTGCTATTACTACTTATTACCAACAACCTAACTAATTTATTTATATGGCTATTGTCGTTGAACAGGAGCGATCGCGAAATTCAGGGGGGCTCATGTCCTTGCTTATCTGGATTGTCATTTTAAGCATCTTAGGGGTTGCGGTCTATTATATTTTCTTCCGTAATCCGGCATCCGTTGAATTGGTGTTGCCAAAAAATACCAGCGCTCTTTCGAAAATTCATTTTAATGATCAGCTCATTACCCGGGCATCCGCGTTACAGGAGATTCCGCTTTCAACCGCTCCGGCGCCCCAAGGGAGAGAAAATCCGTTTCTTGGGTTTTAGTTTTATTTTTTGCACTACCTCTTGTCTGGTATTGCCGGTATACTGATATTGCATGACGACTGAACAATTTTTTAACTTACTTAAAACGCGGGGGCTGTTGAGCGAGGAGGCGTTGACCCGATTGCAGCGAGAGGTTATTTTATCGGGAAAATCTCCGGAGGAGCTCATCTCCCAGCAGCGGTTGGTTGATGATGCCAAGGTGGCTGAAGCGAAGGCGCAGGTTTTTAAAATTCCGTATCGAAAAATTGATTTTACTGCTTTTGACGATTCTTTGCTGAAAATTATTCCCGAAGAGACTGCCCGTACATACGGCGTTGCTCCTTTTTCAAAAAAAGATTCGGTGCTTGTTGTGGGCATGGTTCAGCCCGATGACTTGAAGGCGCAGGATGCTCTGAAGTTTATTGCCCATGAATCTCATTTAAATCTTGGCGTTGTTATCATTTCGTACTCTGATTGGCAGCAGGTTATGCGCAAGTATTCTCCCTATAAATCAGAAGTCCAAGAAGCCATTCAGGCACTCCATTTAAAATCCAGCGATGATTTGGTTTCTCTGGATAAGGGTTCTACCCGACAGGAAGATGCTCCTATTATCCGTATTGTCGCTGATACACTGCGCGAGGCAGTCTCTGGTGGCGCATCTGACATTCATATTGAACCCCAGCAACATTACTTGCGTGTTCGATTTCGGGTTGACGGTGATTTGAAAGAGGCGGCGAGTCTGCCGGCTGAGGTTTCGGCTTTGGTTATATCCCGCATTAAGATTCTATCGAACCTAAAAATTGATGAAAATCGAATGCCGCAGGATGGTCGTTTTCGCAGTAAAGTATTTGACCGGGAGATTGATTTTCGTGTCGCAACTTTCCCAACGCCACTCGGGGAGAAGGTGGCGATTCGTATTTTGGATCCCACGACCGGTCTGAAGAGCTTTGACGCGCTTGGGTTGATTGGTTCTAATTTGGCGCTTATCCAGAAAGGTCTTGAAAAGCCGTACGGGATGATTCTGGTTACTGGTCCAACGGGATCTGGAAAATCAACTACGCTGTACGCGTTTCTTCAGCAGCTCAACCGAGACAATGTGAACATTGTCAGTCTTGAAGATCCGGTTGAGTATTTTGTTTCCGGCATCAACCAGTCGCAAGTGCGCCCTGAGATTGGGTATGATTTTGCCTCGGGGTTGCGTCAGATTTTACGCCAAGATCCGGATGTTATTATGGTTGGTGAAATTCGCGACATTGAAACTGCTGGTTTGGCGGTGAATGCCGCTTTGACCGGTCATATTGTTCTTTCGACGTTGCACACCAATAACGCGGCGGGTGTCATTCCTCGACTGCTTGATATGAAGATTGAGCCGTTTTTAATTTCGGCATCCTTGAACCTGATGATTGGTCAGCGATTGGTTTCGGTTCTGTGCGCTTCTTGTAAAAAAGGCGAAATTGCCAATCCTGAGCTTGCGGCTATTGTTGAAAAAACATTGCATGGCTTGCCAGATGAGCTTACCGCTCCCTATAAAAATGGATTCCAGATTTTTCACGCGCCAGGATGTTCGGTGTGTCATGGTCGGGGAGTGACCGGACGAATTGCTATTTTTGAAGTTATCGCGATGACTGATGAGCTGGAGGAGGTTATCTCACAGCATCCTTCATTGCCGGAGATCATTAAAGC
>JBDKGD010000012.1:0-10797 GCA_039798365.1 Candidatus Parcubacteria bacterium | reverse complement strand
CACTACCTTGAGGTGGTAGCGCCCGTTAAGGGCTTGGAGGTTCAAATCCTCTCCCGCGCACAAAAATGAGTACGGAGTGATAATATAGATGATATTTAGGGGTAGAGAATAAAGAAATATTACAAAAAGCTACTGATTATTTCGATATTATAAAAGTTTCGAATTCTTTCCGGTAAATGAAAATGCGATATTGCTCGAAAGGAAAGATTGAAAAACATACAGCAATAATGAATATCGTTTTGAGGCACAGTATCCGTCCATGTACCAAGTTTTTTCTGGATGGGGTCGGGATGATTTTGATGTTCATTTTGTAATTGATCTCCAAAACTTCTTCATCTGGTTTACGTGTTGTTGTGGAATCTGTGAATGGAAATATGCGTGACTGGTTTATTTGTAATCGCCCCCAGGGGGGATATAATCGGATATAAACAGAATACATTGGGATTGTTTGGGAAACTTAAGTTATGGTGACGCAGGCTCGACTAGTGTCGATAGATGTATTTATAGGACTATTTACAAGAGTCATCGTTTCTATGTTGAATTTAATATGAATTATTCGAGCAGTGTTTTATATTAAAAAGTTTTAAATTCACTCAGTGATTTTTTCTAGTCATATAGAACATTTTGGTGTATTAACAAAGAAGAAGGAGTGGGCATAACAAGAGATTGTGATACGATGAGCGGGGGAGTAATATAAGGGATATTACTCATCAATATGAAAAAAATATTCATCGCACTCATTGCTTTTGTCGGATTACTAACCGGTAGTTTTGCCACCGCCCAAACAATCGGTGATGTTGATACGCAAAATACTACAGGAGGATGCGTGAGTATCCCAACAGATCTTCGTTACCGGTCTCGCGATGCCACAACCGACGGTCAGATTTCGGTATTGCAAGATTTCCTGCAAGCACAGGGAATTTTGAACTCGGAGCCAACCGGATATTTCGGGCTCCTTACTTTTCAAGCAGTAAAAAGTTTCCAGCAAAGAAATGGTCTGTCACCAACTGGATTTGTAGGTCCGTTAACCAGAGGAAAGATAAAGGCGGCAACGTGTGGTGATGTTGGTACCATACAAGCGCCAGTAGGAACACCGATGCCGATAGCGTGTGCGCAGGACGCAAAGCTCTGCCCAGATGGTTCATATGTTTTCCGCGCTGGCCCACGGTGTGGATTTGCACAATGTCCAATCCAAACTTTTCCCACCCCACAGCCAGTTCTTCCAGCGCCTACGCCCACTCCGTCATTTTGGGTTGATATCCAGGCTAATGGTGGCAAAAATGGTCCGATAACAATTCCGTATGGCACCGCCGAAATGCTGATCTGGACATCACGGGGCGCGAGCTATTGTTATCTTACTCCTGGAAATAATACCGATATGGAGAAAGGATTATCTGGTAACGGAGCATTTAACACTTCAAATCTTTTTACAGATACCACCTATACCATTACTTGCGCAAATAGTGCCGGCGTAACGATTTCCGATAGTATTTTGATTAAGATTAGTCATCCCACAGTAAATTTGAAAGTAAATGACTCTGAAGGTCCAATTACTATCCCGTCAGGAACTGCGGTGACTCTCACATGGGCATCAACTGGCGCCACAAACTGTTCCTTGAAACCAGGAAGATACGAAAACGGTATGACAGAAACAAATTTACCCATCATAAGCACTGCCAATACTTCTAATATTTTTGTTGATACCACCTATACCATTGGATGTACCGGATATGCGGGGGATGTAGTTTCAGACAGCGCGACAGTAATGGTTGATAGAATACCACAAGCGGCAAGAATTTCTATTACCGCACCACAGCAAAACACCATGGTAACGCCGGGAATATCTACAATGATCCGGTGGACGGTTGATGAAAATCAATTTGATAAATACCAAATTGTTGTCGGTAACTACGTTACAAACACTGAGCGTCCACTCTATGACAGAGTTTCGAGTGTCGATACCATACCGAGCTATCAAAAATATTTTCCATGGAACGTACCGTCTACTCTCTTAGATGATTTTAGAAATGGGTACTATTCATACGATCAGATAAAAGACAAATTCTACCTTCAGATAAAGGGGATAAAAAATGGAACTCAAATTGCCGTTTCAAACCAGGCTGCGTTCTCTGTTTTTTATGGCAATAATTATTAGGTACAACCAGAGGTTTGTGCTGCCGCTGATATTGTATACTTACAGAATGTCGATAGTAAAAAATATTCACTGACGTTTTTTTATGAATTTTACCGATAATAACACCATGCAACCAGCAGATCGTTTTGCTATCACAACTCCCTTATTGTGGCTTGAGAAGTTTCTTACCTCAGGGATTTCATGGGGTGTTTTGTTATTTAGTCTTTTATTTTTCTTCTTTTTCTTGCTTCCTATTGCTGGTTTTGGAGGATTGGCGCTGGCTGGCGCGGGATCTAAGAGTTATTCGGTATTTGAATTTTTATTTATTGTGAGTGGTTATAGTCCACTGGGGTTTGTCTGGGCGTTATCCTTGCCGAACCTTGTTTTTTTGCTTTTATTCGTTTTGTTTCGCCGTACGCGTCTCGGTGTATTTTTTCGTGATTTTTTACTCACATTTCTTGTGTTGTCAGTGTTATTTTGTTGCATATCTTTTTTGAGTTCTCTGATGTATTGAGGAACACTGTTTTTGGTAGTTTGATGTACGGTCTCTTATGTTACTTTATTGCTTAGCTACCGTTTTTACTTACATTTTTTTCTTTGATGTGGTATAAATGGTGTATGGAACAATCTATAAAACGAGAGGTTTTTTCTATATCCGCAGCTCTCTCATTTGGCTGGGAAACCCTTAAGAACCATACGTTGCTACTTATTGCCACACTTTTACTTGTTGGTGTTACTTCATTTATTTCCAATGAATTGTCGCGAGCGTTTCATGGAGGAGGTCTTTCTCTGACAGAATTTGTTTTTAATGTTGCAAGTTGGCTTGTCGGTTGTTTGGTTCAACTACTGTTGTATAAGGCGATTTTGTTGTTTGTCGAAAAGCGTGTTCCGGAGAGTTTATCGCAACTGCTTCCTTCGCAACAAACGTTTTTGACTTATCTTGTCGCAACCGTTCTTTTTGTCATCGGTAGTGTTGTCAGTTTTATTCTTTTTATTATCCCGGGTATTTTCTTTATGCTGGCATTCGGTTTTTATGGGTATATTGTTGCCGATGAGATGGGTATTGGACCTATCGCGGCATTGAAGCATTCTGCTGTTATTACTAAAGGTAATCGATGGCAACTTTTACTATTCGGTTTCACTCTTTTGGGGATTAATATATTGGGTGCTCTTGCGTTTGGCGTTGGCCTATTGATATCAGTTCCCATTTCGATGCTCGCCACTGGTTTTGTATATCGATTTTTAAGTGATCAAGCTTCTCACCTGGCTCCTGCCGCCCCCGTTTCGATGCAGGCGACTTAATGTTTCTCATGTACTCTTCTTTTATCAAACCAATCCTTTTTCGGTTTGATCCGGAGTTTGTTCATGATTGCGCGGTATCAACTGCCGAATTTTTAGGGAATGTCCCGTTGATCCCTTCTTTGATAGCGCCCTTTTTTAGATATAAAAATTCGATGCTATCTCAAACTGTTTTGGGTCTTCAGTTTGATAATCCGGTTGGTTTGGCGGCTGGTTTTGATAAAGATGTTCGCTTGACGCGCATTATTCCTTCATTTGGATTTGGTTTTATGGAGGTTGGCGCGATTACTGCATTGCCGTGCGCGGGTAATTCGGGAACTCACTTGGTTCGGTTGCTGAAAGATGAATCTATTATTGTGTATTATGGATTGAAAAATATTGGTGCTCAAGCGGTGTACAATAAAATTCAAACGCGCCGATTGCGACCGTGGTCTATTCCAACTGGTTTGAATATTGCCAAAACAAACCATCCTGATATTAAGGGAGAAAAGTCTGTCGCGGATTATGTGGCGACCTATCGATTGCTTTCTCCGGTTTTTTCTTATGTTACCGTTAATATTTCTTGTCCGAACGCGCAAGATGGTTGCACGTTTCAGGACCCTGTTTTATTGCGTCAATTACTGCGCGCACTCGAAAACGAAAAGAAATCCTGTCCTGTTTTTTTGAAACTTTCCAATCATCTTTCGGTGTCGGAGTTGGATCATATTATTACCGCGGTGAGGGATAGCTCGCTCGTTGATGGCTTTATTGTGTCAAACCTTTCTAAAGACCGATCGATGCTGCATTTACAGTCGCCGCAAACTCTTTTGGATTCTTTGCCATTGGGAGGCATCTCGGGTCGACCTATCAGCAAACAGGCGAACAAACTTATTTCTTATTTGTACACCGCGACACAGGGAGCATATCCTATTATTGGATTAGGAGGTATTTTTGACGCGTATGACGCGTATGAAAAAATTCGGGCTGGCGCGAGCTTGGTTCAAATTATTACCGGTTTAATTTATGGTGGGCCTGCTACTGTTTTGCGCATCAATCGTGGATTGGCTGAGTTGTTGCGCCGCGATGGCTACTCGCATATTTCGCAAGCCGTCGGCACGAAACTCTTGTCGGCGTAGCGTACTGTGTCTTTATAGTGTCAGAACGTAGACATGTTTCTATGAAGATGATTATTGGTCTTGATGAAGTGGGGAGGGGAGCTCTGGCTGGTCCTGTTGTTGTTGGTTGCGTTGCGGTGCCTGTTGCTCGATTTTCTTCTTTGCTTTCAATGGCGCAAACAGCAGGATTGTTTCTTCGGGATTCAAAAAAATTAACGATTCATCAGCGTGGCGCATGGTATGATTTTTTGCGCGCGCAACCATTTGTTCTGTTTCGCACTGCTTTTGTTTCTGCTGCTATTGTTGATCGCATCAATGTATCAGCGGCTGCTAACCGTGCCGCACTTTCTGCTTTTCGTCGTGTCATTTCTTGCATTGATAACGGTACTTCCTATGATGTATATCTGGATGGAGGGTTGTTTTTAGGCAATACTACAAAATCGCGACGTTTCGGGAAAACGATTGTTCGCGCTGATGTTACAGTTCCGGTGGTATCAATGGCATCTATTGTTGCAAAAGTTGTTCGTGATCGCCGTATGGATTTGTACGGACGGATATTCCCTGAGTATGGATTTTCTCGTCACAAGGGGTATGGTACCGCTTCCCATTATGAGGCGTTACGCCATTATAAAACCTCCCCATTGCATCGTTTGACCTTTTTGAAATGATCCGGTATGATATCCCAGTACCGGTAAGCGAGGATCTGCTTGAGGAAGTTTTTACTGATTGATTCAATCCTCGCTTACGTTTTTTTAATTTAATCATCTTACGTTATGGCAGGAGTTCCCGTAAAACATCATACCCATGGAAAAGTAGGCCGGCGACGGTCTCATTTGGCTTTGAAGAAGACTCGGCTGGTTGTTTGTCTGAAATGTGGTGGACCTGCCCGTATGCATCAATCGTGTTTGCAGTGTGGAGCGTATCCTGCTAAAAAGGATCGGTCTGCGCTTCGTGTAGCATCGTCTACCAATCCTTCGAAATCGCATACTTCTACTGAAGATGGCGATGCGAATGTATCGACTGATTCTGTTCATGCACCTACTCAATCGCCGTAACCTTTTTTACTACTTCCGTGTTTCTTTTTCTTTTGTTCTTTGATTATTTTATTCAGTTTTATTTGGTATAATATATATTATGGCTACTCGACATCTTCTTCGGACCGTTATTCTGCAGACATTGTACGAGTGGGATTTTTATAATCGATCAGTTGATATTGTTCATGTCCTTGAGCGCAATATAGAGGAGTATGCTCCCGGCGTTGATGAGCCTGAGTTCGCCTGGAAGATTTTAAAGGGGATCGCTCAGCATCTTGGCGATATTGATGCTACTATTGTTCGCTGTGCACCTGAATGGCCAATTGATAAAATTGCCATTATCGACCGCAATATCTTACGTATCGGGTTGTGGGAGCTTTTATATGCTGATAAGGCGGAGGTTCCTTCAAAGGTTGCTATCAATGAATCTATTGAAATGGCAAAGAATTATGGAGGTCCTAACTCCCCGAAGTTTGTTAATGGGGTCTTAGGAACTATTTATCGTGAAAAATTTCAGACACAAGAGGAGAAAATCCATCATTCAAAAACAACGGATATTCATTCTCCCGCAGTATAATTTTTTATTTTTATGAGTTCTGTTTCTGGTCTTGAGGATATTATTAATATTTCGTTTACGAACCCTGATTTGCTTCATGAAGCACTGACTCATCGTTCTTATCTGAATGAAACCGATCGGTGGCCATACCGCCACAACGAGCGTTTAGAGTACTTAGGAGATGCGGTTCTTGAGCTTGTCGTTACTCACGCCTTATTTTTGACATACCCAAGTTTTTCGGAAGGTCAGTTAACTGTTTTGCGTGCCGCGTTGGTTAACTATCAATTTTTAGCAAAGATTACTGCTGACGACTTGCATCTTCAGGATTTTCTTCATATGTCGAAAGGAGAGGCAAAAGACACTGGCAAAGCGCGCGAGGTTATCTTGGCAAACGCGTTTGAGGCACTTGTGGGCGCTATCTATCTTGATCAAGGATATGATGTGGCGCGCCATTTTATTGAACGGTTTGTCTTGCCACACGCGGATAAGATTTTAAAAACAAAAAGCTATAAAGATCCCAAGAGCCACCTCCAAGAGCTTACCCAGGAACGTTTTAAGATTACTCCCAGTTACCATGTTCTTTCCGAGCATGGTCCGGCACATCAGCGCATCTTTAGCGTTGGGGTTTATCTTGCGGACCGACTTATTGCTTCTGGCGAGGGAGCATCCAAGCAGGAGGCGGAAACTGATGCCGCCAAGAACGCTCTCGATTCTTCTACGGTGTCAGCAGCTCCAAAGAAAAAAGGAGCAAAAAAAGAACACATTCGCTCATAATTTCTACGGTTTGCGGAGTGCTATTTTTTTGTTTCGATAAATTTGAGTATACTTTTCCTATACTATGCCTCACTTTCTCAAACGCCTTGAACTGAATGGTTTTAAATCTTTTGCTACGAAAACTATTCTTGAATTCCCTGAGGGCATTACCGCTGTCGTGGGTCCTAATGGTTCGGGCAAGTCAAATATTGTCGATGCGATTCGTTGGCTTTTGGGAGAACGGGACGCTAAGAGTCTGCGTGGGGGCAAGATTGATGATTTAATTTTTTCCGGAACTCCTCACCGTTCTCGTGTTGGTCAGGCGCAGGCATCATTATATTTTGAGAATCATAATCATTTTTTTCCTGTTGATTTCGAGGAGGTTTCGGCGGGACGCTTGGTCAATCGTGATGGTGAAAGCAAGTATTTTTTGAATCGATCGGAGGTATTATTGCGTGAGTTAGTTGATTTTTTTGCGCGTGTTCGACTTGGATCAAAAGGATTGGTGGTGGTGACGCAGGGTAATAGTGATCTTTTTATTCAATCGACTCCTGTTGCTCGCCGTGAAATGTTGGAGGAGATTTTGGGGTTAAAAGAGTACCAAATTAAACGGACTGACGCGCAGCGCCGATTGCGACAGAGCGTTGAAAATCTTGAGAATGTCCAGGCGCTTACTCAAGAAATTGTCCCTCATCTGCGTAGTTTGAAACGACAAACCGAACGATGGTCTCGTCGCGATGAAATACTCTTGGCTCTTTCTCAAGCAGAACAGCGGTATTATGGCAGCCAATTGAAAGAAATTCATGATATGTTGCATGCTCTTTCTGCGACTTACGAAAACGAACAGGCGGCAGTTGTTTCAGCAACAACAGCGCGTGAACGCGCCCAGGCACTGTTTAATGAAATTGAAAGCAGAAAACCAGCAGACGCTAATCAGGTACAACAGTTACGTACGCAGACTCAACAGCTTCTTGAGCAGAAAAGTATTCTTGAACGGGAAAGTGGCCGGCTTGATGCTCGCATTGAGTCGCTGGCTGAATCTGCAACTGCTGATATCCATGCTTCAGATTACTCAAGTGTCGAGTTGGTGGCTGTGTTGCGAGATGTGCAAACCAGGGTGCGTGACGCGTTACAGGGTAATGATCCTATGGCTTTGCGTCCAGTTTTGATGGATATTATTTCAACTATTGATGATTTTTTTAAGAAAACTGAGTTACCTCGTGCTTCCGATAAGCGTGCTGAACTTGATGCGCTTCGCGCGCAATCGCAAACTCTCGTAGAACAGATTAATCATATTGCTGGCGAGCTCGATACTATTCGCGTCCGCCAACAAGAAATTGAACAGCAAAGCGGGGCATATTATCAAGAATTTAAAGATGTCGCGCGAATGGTAGAGCAGGCGAAAGATGAAGAGGCAAGAGTTTTGGCACGTATTAAGACGGTACAATTTGAAAAAGAGCGCTACACCATGAGACTTGAGGAGTTGCGACGACATATTGAGCAGTCGGGTAAGCGGGAAGATGATTTTATTAATTTCGATGCGGCGGGTGTTCTTCCCGATCTTCAAGAGTTAACGACACTAGAAGCGCGTATTTTTAGAATTCGGGGAGAGCTGGCGCAGATGGGAGAAGTTGATCCAGCTATTATTGCGGAGGCACATGAAACGCAAACGCGTTATGATTTTCTTTCTCGCGAGATCACTGATTTACAAAAAGCCATTACGGATCTTCATGCTGTTATCGCTGAGTTGCGGGACAAAATTGATACTGAGTTTACTGCGCAACTTGCATCTATTAATAAAGAATTTAGTCATTTTTTTCAACTAATGTTTGGCGGTGGTGATGCGACGCTGAGTGCCGTGCCGCTCGCCCGCAGAAAAAGTAATCTCCCCGATGAACAGTTACAGGATGTCTCCGATGAACCCGTCGTTGATGATATTGGTATTGAAATTTCTATTTCATTACCCAGAAAACGAATTGCTAGTCTGGATGTCTTATCTGGCGGCGAACGAAGTTTAGTCGGCATTGCTGCTTTGTTTGCTCTTATTTCCGTGTCTCCGCCACCATTCCTTGTATTGGATGAGGTAGATGCTCCTTTAGACGAACGAAATGCTCGTCGTTTTTCTGAATTATTGCGTAGTTTTTCCAAGAAAACCCAGTTTATTGTTGTTACTCATAACCGTGTTACTATGGAAGCGGCCGATGTTTTGTACGGTATTACCCTTGATTCAGACGGTACTTCAAAGGTAGTTTCATTGAAACTACAATAATTTTTTTTACAATTTTTTAATCTTTGGTAGTAGCCGCTTTGCCCCTAGCTTTCCACTGTCTTGACGATTTTCTCATTCCGCCTTATTATATACCCTATATGTTGGCTATAAAGCTTCAACGGATTGGTAAAAAACATCAGCCCAGCTACCGTATTGTGGTGGCTAATAAGCGATCAAAAATGGTTGCTCCTCCTGTTGATGACCTTGGTTCTTACAATACGACAACCAAGTCCTTTACTGTTGACGCCAAACGTGTTTCTGATTGGATGCGTAAGGGTGCTCGTCCGACTCCGACCGTGTTTAATCTTTTTGTCTCCCATAAGATTGTTGATGCTCCAAAGATGCCGGTACGAATCAAAGGAAAGAAGGCGAGTACTTCTTAATTTTTTACATAAAAAATACTTATTTTATAATATAAATACGAGAGGATGAAAGGTCGAGTATGATGAATTTATAAAAGAAACCTATGCAGAATCCAGCCGATCAGGAATTTCTGGAATTTCTTATCAAATCCTTGGTTGATCACCCCGAGGAAGTCGTGGTTAACCGGAAGGTTGATGAGATGGGTGTGCTGCTTTCTTTAAAAGTTAATCCCATGGATATGGGTCAGGTTGTCGGACGACAGGGGTCAACCGCTAAAGCTATCCGTTCATTGTTGCGCATTGTTGGTATAAAAAATAATGCTCGCGTTAACTTGAAGATTGAAGAACCCGAAGGGAGCACCCGAGGCAATCGCATGAGTGCTCATCACGGTTACGAAGGATAAGGAGCTTTTATATTTATTTTTTAGTTAACCCCGACGCGTATCGGGGTTAACTATTTTTTGACTTTTCTTGTTATTCTGTTATTATTTTTCTATATCGCATTATTCGCACACTTTCTTTAGATGCACGCTTTTTGGTGTATCGACTGCAGGTGTTTTTATTTATACACACGCTTATGCTTTCTTATACTGATTTAAAAAAAGGGGAAATTATTGTATACGAACATGATCCCTACGAGATTCTTGAGATGAGTTTTTTGCGCATGCAACAACGCAAAGCAGTTGCTCAGACTAAATTACGCAACCTTATTACCGGCAAGGTCCTTGACCGCAATTTTCAGGGCAGCGACTATTTCGAAGAAGCGGATGTGCAAAAAAAAGACGCGATGTTTATCTATTCCCATCGTGATGAGTTTTGGTTCCATGAAATTGGCGATCCGAAGCAACGTTTTTCTTTGTCGCGTGATTTACTAGGGGATCAAGCCCAATTTTTTAAGGCAAACACCAAGGTTCTTACTGTTCGATTCAATGATAAAGTCATTAAAGTTGAGTTGCCGGTTAAAATGGATTTTGTTGTTGAAGAAGCTCCTCCCGCCATTAAAGGCAACACTGCTCAAGGAGGCGATAAACTTGTTACTCTTGAAGGCGGAGCAAAGTTAACCGTGCCTTTGTTTGTTAATACCGGTGATGTTATTCGAGTTAACACTCATACTGGTGAGTATGTTGAGCGTGTATCGAAAGTCTCATAAATTGATGGTTGATATTTTTTCCTTAATACAATAATACCTCTTATTTTATGAAGAAAGAGGTATTATACTTGTTCCTTTGATGCTGTGTTGAGCATTCGATGTCTTTTTCTGTCATATTTTCATTTTTGCATATACCAGTATTAGGA
>JBDKGD010000011.1:0-21448 GCA_039798365.1 Candidatus Parcubacteria bacterium | reverse complement strand
GATATATAATAAGAAATATACGTACCAATGTCAAACTGGCTACTCCAAACCAAACAGTTTTATCAAGTCCACAAAACCATGATACTGCTTGGTATTGTTATTTTTCTAACCTCCTGTGTCAGCTTTCAATTTGGTTATTACGCGCACCAGCAAACAACCTACGCGCCTATTATTATTGAAAAATGCTCTCAAAAGAACTCATAGGTCTCTCGCGTTACGACAGATATCCAATCGCAACCAACATATCTTTATGCTCCCACTCCCAGAGCTTTTTAGCAGCTAAAAACGTTGCAAAATCATCTCGCCAATCAGAAAATTCTTGTAGCTCAACAACACCAACGGGGGACAACCATCGATGAGAGCCGCATCGCGCAAACAAACCATATTTACCGGAAGCGCTTTTAATTGATTCACGGCCCCCCTTTACCCGACGAATTCCCTGACATACCGAACAAACCTGGTGTTGATCAATTCGCAAAATCCAACGAGTTTCAAGATTGGGAAATTCTGACAAAAGGGGATCCATGTACGCCGCGGTTTGTAAATTATAATCACGGTATATACCCTGAGACGTTTTTATATCGAGAACTCCGAACTTACCATTAATTTCAGCTAACGCGTCAATGGTGCCAGCATATCGGTGAGTAGCATGGAGAAAACGTCGTTCAATGTACTCAGGCCGTGTTGCGATGGCAACATGTTTACTGTACTGGCGAAACGCGTCAACAGACGGACGAATGGCTTCGGGAACATCAGGGGTGCCACCAATCATAATAGCTTGTACAGCTTCGTGAACCGCCGTACCTTCTTTTGCCGATGCTTCAGCGATTCGCTGACCATTTTCATACCCGCCAACTTGAGCGTAGTACTTATATAAAACAGGTTTTGATTTAATCGATATGATCTTAGTTACTCGAGGATACCAGACATCACCGATAGTGTATCCATGCTCGAGTTTAAAAGCTTCGGGAAGCTGTTTCTGAGAAAACATGGATCAAGTATATACTGTTTGCGCGTGACAGAGCAAAAAGCCGTTCAATCTATTTTTGTTGAACGGCTTAAAAAAACATACGCATAACTTATACAGGCAATCGTCGCATTTCCATTTCAGGAATTATAGAGCCGCTATGCTTCATGGTAAGTGCTGGGTTAAACATTCGTCTGCCTGTATCAACAAAACCATGTCGCGCATAGAAAGCAATTGCTCTGCTATTATAAATAGCAACTTCTACGATGGTAGGATGTAGCGGATTAAGATATTCTTGCGCTGTGTTCCACAGTGCGGTGCCAATACCATTACCATGATATTCAGGCGCAACATAAAGAGTATGAAGTTGATTCTGAAGTAGCGATGTCGATACCCTACAAAAACCAACAATCCTATCGTCAATTCTGCCAACCAAACCAGTAGATCCTACGTCAGGATACTCAATACGCTTCTGATAGAGAGCAAGTGATTCAGGCAAAAAATAACCCGTAAACATCTCTTCGATATCATTTTTCGTTATGCCATACTCAGTATTTGGATATGTCGCAAGCCACGCACGATAGAGGACTTGCCGTATACCAAAAGCGTCAGCAGGAACCGCAACAGCAACAACAAGATTCATAACACAGTGCTCCTTTCTACATAACAACTTTAATTTAGTATATGGATTAAACAAAAATAACTAATACATATTATAACATATTTATATATTTTAGTAAATAGATACATATTTTTAAATCAGCTTGTATGAAGCACATAAAAAAACAGCACAAAATCAACAGATAAAAAAACATAGCTTATCCAGGAAGAGAGGACAGCGCTATAAAAAAGTAGAAAAATAGTTACAAGAAAAAATCAAATACAGACAGGCAGACACAATAAGAAACAAAGCTTTTTCTAAATCTATACTGTCGTACAATATATCTTTTACGACAGTATAGATAAAAAATAACAGGATGAAACAAATTGATCATCCTGTTTGTGATCTATCCTACCATTCATTTAATGGGTCTCTTTTGCTGTGACTTAGAATCATGCCAAAGTTGTTCAAATGATTTTTGAAACGCATAGAAAACATCATCATGATCTTCTTTTGTTACGACTAATGCCGGAAAATCATCTGGCAACGTAGCATAAGTTGGCATATCAACAAGCAGTCAGCCAGAATCTAAATTCCCATTAACAACAAATCCGCAAATCATAGGCATGGGAAAACCATGACAAAAACAAACCTCGATGGTGTCAGAAAAACGCTCTTGTAATTGCATCCATCCATCAGTCACGGCATCAACCTGACTTATAATGTCACAAAATTCAGCATCATCATACAAATTCCGGTGAGGTTTCCAAACAAGAACTCGAATGCGACTGCCCCGCTGATTTCTGCTTCGCAACAATTTTTCAATGCCACGCGTCAGTTGAGTATTCATAACATTCACAATCAAGATATCACCGCACGCCGCAGCAAGGGCTTTTTGAATGAAATGTTCTTTTTTTAATCTATGACGAAAAGCAATAGACACAGTTTCAAGTCCCTGAAAACTGGGCGGTCGCAATCGATATGATCCATCGGGACGTTTTGTCACATGCGCCTGCATGATATATCCCTGAAGAATAATTCCGTTTCCACCTCTGCGTATGGTGCGAATATAGTCGGTTCTTTTAGCTGCCCCTCCGGAGATTTTCTTTCTTATGCCGGCAATCACCTTACGAATTGATGACGTAATGTTATGGTCAGATTCCGTATGGTCAGATTCCGTATAGTTCGCAACATTCCAAAGATTTTTTGCTATGCATTGATACGTAACAGGTTCATGCGGCGTGCTAAGCAACAATGCCAATATATCTGTTTCGTTCGGAGTGAGTTGTTTTGAGACTCCGTTGCAAACCACCTCTCTGGTGAGCAAGGAAATAGTCACTTCATTTTCCATTGTAAATCCTCCTAAATGAAAGACGGGAATTTGAAATTATTTTGGCAACACTTTTTTAAAGACAACTAGACTAAACATAATCACAATTCTTGGCTTTTGGCAAGATCTCCTAAAGATAGTTCAACGGATTCAAATCACCTCCATGAGGCATAGGTCCGCATGTTTTACTTCCGCCCATCGAGAATGTGGGCGAAGAGAAGACAGTAAAGTGGAGATGAGGGCCAGTGGCATATCCCGTTGAACCCACATAGCCGATAGTCTGTCCGCGAGAAACAGTCTCCCCTTTTGAAACTGCGATTTTAGAAAGATGCGCGTAGAGTGTCGTTAGTCCATTGGAGTGTTGAATAACAATAAACCGGCCATATGCTCCCCGATAGCAATATTTATCCTGATCTCCGGTCGCAACAACAATGCCCGAATCAGCTGCCGCAATTGAAGTTCCTACCGGGCTGCGTAAATCAACGCCATTATGCCATTTACCTCGGTACCCATACTGCGCAAAAGAGGTGGATCCGTAATCTTGAGTCATCAAACTTTTACCTCCCGCCAAAGGGAATGCTAATACGCCATGACCAGCAGTTGGAAGCCCATTGGGATCAATCTTCGCGCGCAAAGTAGCATCGAGAAGTTCAATTTCAGAAGCAATATCCTGTTGTTCTTTTTGGAGTTTCGTGAGCTGTTGCGTGTACAAGGTCTCCTGGTTCTTCGTTTGTTTTAAGACGCGTTGCTGTGTCTGTTTCTGATCTTCAACAATATATTTTTTGTTTTCAAGATCTTTTTTATGTTGAACGATTTGTCCTTTTTTGCCGCTGATAGCGTTTAGCTTTTCCGTATACTGCGCTTGAAGATCGCGTAATGTTTCCATGTCAACGCTAAGCTGATTTTGAACATGAGAAATAGATTGGACTCGAAAAACTGAGTCAGCCAAACTGTCAGAACGCAACAGTAACGTTAGCAATCCATCATCCTGGTTTTTTTGCATAGCACGCAATGTTGATTCAATTCCATCTCGCTTTCGAACCAGTGTCTCCTGAATATCAGTGATATCAAACTGAAGACGCTCGATTTCGAGCGATAATTTCTCAACACTTAAAGTATCACCCTTAATACTCAACTGGAGCGTTGAAATACTGCTCTCAAGATTTTTTATTTCTTTTTGAAGAGATGCTCGCTGTGTCTGAGTAACCTTTAAGTTATCCTTTGTTTCAGAAAGTTGCTTATTAATCTCATCTAAACGCTGACTTCGATTCAAAATTTCCTGCTCAAGTTGTTCCTTAGAAAGGTTTTTTGCCTCAGAAGAAACGCTATCAACAGTCGAAGGCGCGGAGTAAGCGGCATGGTGCGTTACAAACAAGAAGAATCCCGCGCCGAGTAAAATACAAACAGCTAATCGAGCAGAATTTGAAAAATAACAAACTGAAGAACGGAGTGTCATAATAAGAAATATATACTAAGAAGAAAGGGTAAGCGCATGATCAAGGCGACGAATGACCTCCGCGACGCCCAATACTTCGGCAATCTCAAAAGGACCCGGCGAGCCACGCAAACCCGACAAGGCAACGCGCACAGGCCACAGTACGCTCCCCTTTCCATGCTCGGAAATCAATGGCTCAAAAGCAGGCGATAAAAAATGAGCGGTGCACTCATCTTCGGAAATCGAAGAAAAAAGCTCGCGAACGCGACGGAGAATTGCATGGGTATGTTCAATAGAGTCAGTTTTCCAAACAAGAAGTTCTTTTTCATATGATGGAAGTTGAAAAAAGAATTCGGTCTCAGAACGCACATCGGACAAAACAGTAAGTCGATCACGAACAAGTCGCACTATACCCATGAGCTGTTGCGAGGAAAATGAATGCGAGTGTTGGCGGTTATCAGACAAAAGAAAGGGCAGGCAATATTGATACAATTCGGCTATCGGCAACGCTTTAATATGTTGTCCGTTCAACCAATCAAGTTTCTCGGGGTTAAACACGGCTCCCGCTTTTTGAACACGCGAAAGATCGAAAGAACGCATTAGTTCCAATGGAGTAAATAACTCTTTCTCGCTCTCAACACCATGAGGATGCCACCCAAGGAATGCTAAAAAATTCATAATCGCCTCTGGCAGATATCCACGCTGTTGGTAATTGAGTATCGAGATATCGGCAGTTCGTTTTGATAACTTTGTCCGATCAGACGCTAAGATAAGAGGTAGATGAGCGTAAATAGGAGTAGCAAATCCAAGAGCTTCTTGGAGTGCTATTTGTTTGGGAGTATTGGCGATATGATCTTCGCCTCGAATGACGTGAGAAATACGCATACGTTCATCATCAACAACTACCGCAAAATTATACAAAGGAGTTCGTTCATCCTTCGCGATGACAATATCGCCGATAGTCGCCGTATCAAAAACAACTTCTCCGCGAATATAATCAGTGAAAACAATGCGCCGCAAAGGCATTGCAAAACGGATGACCGATGGTCGCTGGACATGATCTGACTGATCAGCATGTCTACAGCGGCCGCTATAAATGTGGGGAATGCCACGGCTAACTGCAGAAGCAGCGTCAGCTTCAAGTTGCTCTTTCGTGCAAAAACAACGGTATGCCAATCCCCGCTTCAAAAGATCGCGGAGATATTCCTCGTAAATAGGGGTTCGCGCGCTTTGCCGGTACGGACCAAAAGATCCGTGTTCACCCTCAGATCCATCGACAGAAGGACCCTCATCCCAGGTAATGCCAATCCACGATAACGCAGATATAAGATCTCGCTCATGATCTTTGTGAGATCGGGCAACATCAGTATCTTCAATACGAAGTACAAATGAACCATTCATGTGTTTAGCAAAAAGCCAATTAAACAAGGCAGTGCGAGCATTTCCAAGAGTCATAGGGCCAGTTGGACTAGGAGCAAAACGCACTCGTATTTCAGGATGAAATTGCTGCATAATAACCGTTTCAGTATATCAAAAAAAGCCCGATAAGGAAATGGGAAGAAATAAAAAATAAAAAACTGTCAACGAGCTAGCCGAAGCAACTCTTGAGCAATAGTAACGCTGGCAGAAGGAATGAAAAACTTCCAAGACGCTTGTGAAATTGCTGTGCGACGCGGGCCATCAGCAAGTAATTGAGTTAATTCTTTTATGAAAATACCAGGAAGTAAATTCTCTTCTTCAATGACAATGGCCCCAGTTTTTTCTGAAAAGCTATAGGCATTCATGCGCTGGTGATCATTTGCCGATTCGAATAAGGGAATTAAAATAGCAGGTTTTCCAAATGCCGCTATTTCAAAGATACTGCTAGCGCCAGAACGACTAACAATGACATCAGCAGCAGCATACGCATTCTGAAGTTCTTCTTCTGTGCGAAAATAATCGACAAGCACGTAGGGATGTTCTTTTTGTAAAACATCTGAAACAGTTTTCAATACCTGCGCAGATTGGTTTTTGCAATCATCAATATTAGCAACTCCCGTTTGATGGATAATTTGAGCATGGGGCAAAAGAGCAGGAAGATTATCAATAATAAACTGATTGATGCGAACAGATCCGATAGATCCTCCGAGAATTAAGATAGTCGGCGTTGCAGCATCCAAATGAAGTGCCGCGCGCGCGACATCAGCAGCAGGGATATTGGCAAGCAATTGAAATCGAATAGGATTTCCCGTTATCAATGTTTTTTCAGGAGAAAAATATGAAGCCGCCTGTTCAAACGAAAGAGCTACGCGAGTCGCAAAACGAGCGGAGAAAAGATTAGAAATCCCCGGAACACTGTCGGATTCATGAATGATGACAGGGATACGGTACCACCACGCGGCAAAAACAACAGGCAAAGCACCCGGCCCACCTTTAGAAAATACAACATCAGGCATAATAACATACAATTTCACCAACGCCTGCAAAATACTGAAAAAGAACTTGGGGATATCAATAAAATTCCTAAAGGAACCATAACGCCGAATTTTGCTCGAAGCAATCGAGACGATACGCAATCCATTGTCCGCAGCGATTTTAGAAAATTGATCGCGCCCTCCCGCGTAATACAATTTGAGAAATAATTGCTGATCAATAGCTATCTTTTCAATTTCTTCAGCAACAGCAAGCAGTGGGTACACATGCCCGCCCGTACCTCCACCCGTAAAAAGAATGCGCGTACTCTTCATAGAATAATAGAAAAAGTATACCAAGAAAAATATAGGTGCGACAGCTATAACAAAAATACAAACATATTACTGTCGGGATACATTAAGAGAAATACCCATCATAGTTAAAAATACAGCCAAGGCAGTGCCGCCGTAGCTAATAAATGGCAATGGAACACCAGTCAGAGGAATAATTCCTGAGATAGCAGCCATATTGACAAATGCCTGAAAACCAATGATACAAGAAAAACCAACCAATAAAAGAGAACCGAACCGATCAGATGTTTTATGAGAAAGATACAATAAACGAAGCACAAGTAATGCAAACAAAATAACGATAGTCGATGAACCAATAAAACCGAACTCCTCGCTTGCGACCGCAAAAATTGAATCATCAATTGGGGTCGGGAGGTAACTAAGCTTACTAATGGACTGTCCGTAGCCAACGCCAACAATATTGCCCGTACCAATGGCAATAAGCGCCTGATTAACATGGTATCCCGCTCCCTGCGTATCGGCACCATCATTGATATAGGTCATGATGCGCTGTAATCGATACGGTGTAGTATAAATAATGATACTTAACAACACGAGGCCAACACCAAGCAAATAAAAGATATAGCGGATGGGCGCGCCACTGGCAAAATACATTGCCATAACAGAAAGCATCAAAATAACGACGGTACTAGTTGCTGGTTGAAAAATAAGCAGACCGCTGATAATGCCAGAAACAATCGCAAAGGGTACTAACCCAGTTTTAACATCAGAAACGCGATTTTTCCGTTTACCCGCCAGCCACGCTGCGCAGTAGATAACAAATGTGAGCTTCACAATTTCTGCGGGTTGAAATCGAAGAGGTCCTAACTGAACCCATCGATTAGTATTACGAGCCAATACGCCAAAATCAGTAAATACCAAAGCCAGAACAACAATGCTTAAGATAAGCAATAGAAAAGCTATCTTTCGATAGTGCTGGTAGTTGATAAAAAATCCCACAATGAAACCAAGAATTCCAAGAGATAATCCGAATGACATCTGGTGCTTTAGATAATACGCAGAATCATCGAATTTAACTTTTCCTAAATCCGAAGAAGCGCTCGCCAAAACAACTAAACCGACAATAGTCAGCAAGAGAACCAGGACAAGCAAAAAATAATCAGGAGCCTTTCGAGCAAAAAATAAATTCATGAGACAATAATAGCGCCAGGACGCGTTGATGCATCACGATAGGATCCACTAACCGCGACGCCGTTGACAAAGGTCGACACAGGGACAAAGTTAGAATCACACAACTGGAGATCGGCTCGATATCCAGGAGCGATAACCCCTCGGCCAGCAATACCAAAAATTCGGGCACAATCAGAAGAAAAAGCCCTCACAATACGATTACGATAGCTAGTGCTAGCGCCAGCAAGAATACGAGAAAGCGTTTGGCGCGCACTATACAGCGAAAAAGGATTGGAAAGAAAAGAATATGGCATCCCTCGAGAAACTGACGCTAGAGAAACAATATACTGCTGTGAGTCTGTGTCGGAAAAACGAAATGGAGTCGTTTCAACAGCAGAAATCATTGCACGCGCCGAAGTAGCAACAATAAGATGCAACAAAGCATCGCTATCCGATGGAGAATCCAAGCGAGCTGCAAGCTCACGGATGGTCAAACCAGTCCAAAATGGTCTTCCCGCGGCATCAGCAACAGTCCAAAAACGACCATCAAACACCGGAAAATTTTTTTTGATTCTGGTTTGATTCCATGGATCACGCAACGCTTCAGCTCCACCAGAAGAAGCTAAAAGAACCCGAAGCCACTGTGGAACAAAATCGGCAACAGTAATAAATCGCGTGTTTTCAGGAGTAAAAACAGGATAAATTCCGGAATAAGGATGGTTGTGGAACCATTCCTGACGGGCATGTATAAGAACACAAGAAGGAACAATGCCTCGAGAAACAAATTTTGATAATTCAGAAACCAAACGGCGACCAGAAACATCATCGCACAACGGAGAGAGGGCGCAAACAAAAGGTTTTGCATGCTCCCCTGCCAGAGAAACAACAGAAGAAAGGCCGCGAACAGAATCTAAAGAAGCACTAACGGCAATAGCGCCACGAGTATCGACTGATTGAGAAGCAAATAGAGAACTATTCCGCACGCCAACACAACTGCTTATGTTGATGAGAGCGCCGATCGTCTGCAATTGCTGACTCCATTGTTGATGCGTACGCCAATTATAATTAGCAGGGGTCGCAACAACAGAGGAAAAATCGGAAATCATTTCGTGGTGATACGGAAACGGAGAAAAACCATAAGAACCAGCAATAAGCGTAGTTACCCCCATTGAGGCAAAAGATGCTTGCGTATCAATAGTTAACGCAGGATCAAATTGAACCACAGGAGATGCCACATCAATAATGCCAGGCAACAGATACCCGCCTTGGGCATCAATGATGCGGTAATCACGCAACGGAATCGAACCATCAATCAAAACAATCGTTCCGTCATGAATAAGAACGTCTGCGTGTTCTGGGTACGAAGAAAGTCCGTCAACAATACGAGTATTACGAATCAGCACAGTTTCGGATCGCTGCATATCACTCATTATAGACTAGTTGGCGCATGGCGAAAAATTTGAACTGTGGAACCAATTGGTCGGATTTCAATAGTCCCCTGTTCGCCAGTCTTAAAAACAGTGGCCCCGGATGCAGTCAATCGATCAACTACTTCTTGCGAAGGATGCCCATACGTATTACCAAGACCATACTCGATAACAGCAATCCGAGGATGAATAGCATCAACAAAAAATTGGCTCGTAGCATATCGAGATCCATGATGAGCCACCTTAAGAACATCTACAGGAGCAAGATCATCTGCCACCAGCAAGCGCTCGATATGAAAACCAATATCAGCGGTTAATAATACGGAAAAACCATTTTGCTCAACACGGGCAACCAAACCAGTGTCATTAGGTTCGCCCGACTCAATAGTTGAAGGCGTTGGATTAAGAATAGAAATAACAACATTATTTTGTCGAATAACATCACCTGAAGAAACAGGAATAAGTGGGATATGCAAACGATCAGCTTCTCGCAGCACCGCATTCCATCCCTCAGAATCAACGACGGCGCCATTATAAACAATAGCGCCAATTCGATAGCTTGCTAGCAAAGATAACATGCCATTAAAGTGATCTTTCTGCGGATGAGAAATAAAAATAAGATCAATCGATTTATGCAGCGGCGGTAAAAAATGATTCAAGCGTTTTGCGATAGTTCGATCAGGACCGGCATCAAACAAGAAAAAAGATTTCTCTCCGGTCTCAAACAGTGTTGCATCCCCTTGGCCAACATCAAAAAAATACCATCGAGCAATAGAATGATGCTCAGCGTATAGTGTGCCGTATGACAAAAAAATAAACACGCAGAGAAAAAGAATAATGCACCGCCACAAAGCGCCCGAAGAAATATTATGGATAGACATCGCGGTGAAGGAGTTTTTGAAAATGAAAAAACACAAAACCACCAGCAAGCACCAAATAGCCAAAGAAAAAAATTATCCGAGAAAGCGGATCAGAAATAACGAAAGATACCGAAAACAACTGAGCAAGATGAATAACAAAAAGCTCATAGTGCAATATACCATTGAGCACAATTGCCACAAGCCACGCTAATATCGGATGGATGAAATAAACAAAAAACAACAGAGGGATAAGGAGCATCAAAAGCGGAATAGCAGGAAGCACGAGGATATTAGTAACAACGGAAAAAAGAGGTGTCCGTTCAAAATAAAATAAAAGAAAAGGAGAAACAGCAACGGTAGCAGCGATAGTCGAAGAAAAAATCTCAGTGATCCAAGGATGCCGAACAAAGATAGGATACCGACACAACAGCAACGTGCCGTACGGCTGCAAAATAACAATACCCAAAAGACTCGCGAAAGATAGTTGGAATCCAATATCGCCACTCAAAAACATTGGACGAAACAAAACCATGCACGCTGCGGCATATACAATAATGTATGCAAAAAACGCCTTTCTGCCAATCAAACTCAAAACAATAACAATAGCTGCCATACATGCGGCACGAATAGCAGAAACAGATGCTCCCGTTGCAACGACAAAACAAAAAATACTTACAATAGAGATAGCTGCGGTCAAAAAACGGCTAAAGAATTGGCTAGAAAAAAGACGGACACTCGAGACAATAATAGTAATATTATATCCTGATAACGCCACAATGTGACTCGTACCGGTAACACGAAATGCCTCAAGTAGCGAGGAGGAAAAATAAGAAGTATCACCAAAGAAAATGCCCGCCGCCAACGCAGATTCATCCATAGATAAAAAGCGACGCAACAGAGTAATAAAAAAAACTTTTCCAGCAGTTAAAAATGAAATAAAAAAATCCGGTATCCGAAGAACCGAACTAAACGATAAAAACTGTTGAAAAAATAACCAGAAAAATCCAAAAAATAAACCAAATGAAAACACAAGAAACGGCACGAAAGAACGATCAAAACGAATAAAGATGACGCAACACAGAACAAACAGAAAAAATAATGACAAGAATGAAACAAAAGAATTCAAAAATACTCCAATCAAAAACCCGATAGACAAAAAAATGCCTACGGGATGGGTTTTTGAGATTGCTTTCTCCATGCGTCAATATCAGCATGGTTGCCAGACAATAAGACATCCGGAACCATCCACGGACGAGACCTTGGTGAAGGGCGGAATACAGCAGGACGAGTATAAACAGGAAGAGAACCATGAACCTCTTCTAATGATTCCTGGTTGCCAAGAAACCCGGGCAAAAAACGGCATATCGCCTCAAGAGTAACAGCAGCCGGCAACTCGCCTCCTGACAATACATAATCACCAATTGAGATAACTTCATCAGCCACATGTTCAGCAATACGCTCATCGACACCCTCATATCGGCCGCAGATAAAAATAAGATGGCGGGAACGAGACAACGTACGGGCGCGAGCACCAGTTAAAAGAGTTCCTCGGGGAGAAAATAAAATGACTTTGCCGCCACGAATATTGCGCTTGGCGCGAATATCAGCAATAGCGCGAATGATAGGAGCAACCATAAGCACCATGCCTGGTCCCCCGCCAAAAGGCTTATCATCAACCCGAGCGTAATGCCAACGAGAATCGTCAGAAACACGATCAGCATAATCCCGTAAATTAAAG
Source organism: Candidatus Parcubacteria bacterium (assembly GCA_039798365.1). Classification (GTDB taxonomy): domain Bacteria; phylum Patescibacteriota; class Minisyncoccia; order UBA6257; family 2-01-FULL-56-20; genus JBDKGD01. The sequence continues at coordinate 9,218 of JBDKGD010000011.1, read as the reverse complement.
ACGGTAACGGAAACAATGGAATTCTGCAATGCTTTGCGAAAAAGCGATTCCGAAAAAAGAGAATCGAATATATGGGGAAATAACGTAATGATATCTACGATAAGCTTTTTCTTTGGCTTAACTGGTTTTTTGATCCGAGGGATTTTTTTGCTTGGAGCCATGGCGATTATCAGAAGAAAGACCTTTCAGCGCATCATTAATTGAATCCTTCAAAATGTCAAGGTTAACTGCGTGGGAGCTGGCAGGAGGTGTCGCGGAGTAAGATCGATCAGAATCAAAAGGAGAGGACGTTACTCGAGTTGATAAATCTTTCAGCGATAACGGCTTTAAAACTTTTTCAGGATTAGAAAACGCGTTTGCCGATCGTTTTTTCTCCGGTGACCGAACAACGCGATAAGGAGGAGTTGATTTTTGAACATCCGCAACACCAGCTGGTGGCACAAAAGGCGTCTGTCGCGCAGAGCGGTCAGCAGGTGTTTCAATAGGTGCGCTTGGTGTCGGCTGAGAAACATGTTGGTGCGATGGCGCCAGAGAAACCTTCTGCAAAACCCTCTCACCGGCTTGACGAAACCGATCAACCGAAAGACGAGAGGAATTATTTTGTTGAAAATTTTTAGAGCCTTCTTTTGATTTTTGCGCGGGAGGCGCCATCTTGGTAAATGTCTCTATCTCTTCCTCCACCAACGCTCGCGGTCGAGTGTATTGAGACCGAGAGACGGCAATGATCTCATCCTCGCTCGCAACAACATCTTTCAATTTAAACGGCTCCAATGTTGCCGCGGAAAATGGGCGTGACGTAACGCCTTGAACCATCATTTTCAAATAAATATGGTAGTTAGGAAGACCAACAATATCCTGAATAACAAATTCGGGACTCATTTCTTTCTCTAAAAACTCAGCATCAGCCGCGCCAACTCGAAAAATAATCATCGTACCAACGTTGCCGAAAATAGCATCGCGAACTTTTGTTGACGTATCAGTAACAAGCTGTCCGATATACTGATGCGCCACAATAAGATTTAATCGGTATTTACGGGCTTCTGATAAAATGCTTGCGAACGAATCAGTAGCAAAGTTTTGAAATTCGTCAACGTATAAATAAAAATCGCGCCGATCATCCTCGGGAATTCGAACACGATCCATGGCAGCAAGCTGAATTTTAGTAATAATCATAGCACCAAGCAGTGCGGAATTATCCTCACCGATCCTCCCCTTGGAGAGATTCACCAGTAAAATCTTGCCGCTATTCATAATTTCGAACACGTCAATCGTATTTTTTGGTTGCCCGACAATATTACGCACAACCGCCGATGCCAAAAACTGACCGACTTTATTTTGAATAGGCGCGATAGCTTCATTGCGAAACTTCGGTTCCCACGCCTCATATTCATTGACCCAAAAAGCCCGAACAACCGGATCTTGAATATTTGAGATAATATGCGCCCGATATTCTTTATCAACGAGCATTTTAGGAATACCAAGCAACGTACTTCCTTTTGTATCAAGGAGCGCCAACACCGTATTGTTCAAAATATATTCCATGCGAGCAGACCACACGTTCGCCCAAATCTTGGTAAAAATACCCATCAAACCAGATGCAACCAAATGCTTGTACTGAGGTTCGGCTAATTCGAGAATATTAAAACCAATATTGAAATCAATATCAGAAGGATTGAAATACACGACATCTTTTATTCGTGATTTCGGAATATTACGCAACGCAGCCTCAACCAATTCGCCGTGCGGATCAACGACACATAAACCCTCTCCATTGGCGATATCTTGCGCAACGAAATTATTAATAAGAGTTGATTTTCCGGTGCCGCTTTTACCGATAATATAGGTATGCTGTCGGCGATCTTTTCGTTTTATGCCAAATAATCGCTTCTGGTTGCGAAAATCAGTCCTTCCAAAATAAACAACATCTGCTTGGTTATGAATAGGTTCCATAGATGCGAATAACTATAATATATTAATCTCTTTTAAAAATTCTTCGTAGTAACGAAATAGAGTTTTCCCATCGCGCAAATCAATCTGATATCCAGGGGTATGAACTAAGCTATTACGAACTCGATGCGCGCGCCACAAATTATCGATACTACGAATATTATCAGGATTGACGTTAGAAAGGCGATCAGAGAAATGTTCTCCAGGCACACCAAGCTCTTTCAAGATAAAATCAACAAAAGCATCCGCTTCAATAATCGCGATGCGGATACTTTCAACATGTTCACGAAGTGCTTTTTCATGAATCTTCTCCCAACGACGCCTCAATTCCGCCTCATCAATACTAATACGACGAGCCTTCACGGAAGCAGCATTTTTTCCAAAATGAGGACGGTACTGCAATCCCTTTTGAAATGCATAAATAAGCACAACAAACAACCCGATATCAAGTATCACAAAAATAAATAAACCAATATAGTAGAATGGCCGCCACAATCCAAGAATAATCTGTGTTTCGTTCATTTGAATTTTTCAATATCACTCTCTTCTCCGTAAACAGCCAGTCCTGCCGGAGCTCCGCTTTTACGGCTTTCGACTCGCTCAATATGGGGCGCCGTTAATACCATCCGAGTGGGCGGATGAAAAAGCGTTGCCAAACTTTCAGTATTCAATTCAAACATCTGAGAATGGGTGTTGAAGTTAAATAAAAATGAAGTAATTAGCTTGCCGGCAAAAGTACCCATGGGAGTTTCGCGAATGCGGTAGTTAAATAGGATACGCTCTCTTCGATACCACAATCTTTGCTCAGGAAATACGTATGGCTTCACCCACTGAGAGGTACGTGTTACCATCGCGGGATTGGGACGAAAACTGTTTAAGTTTAACGCTTGGTATTGATTCAGCGCACCCATTAATCCCGAAAAAACCCCTCCCTCATTTGAACTCCCCTTCGGACCAACATACAAAAAACGAATCAAGCTATCGAATGCCGGCTTAGAAAGATTGTTTTCAACCGCCTCAATCACCTTCACTTCACCCGGAGTTCGTATGGTCATGCGAGGAGTCTCCTCTTTTTTTTCTTCAGGAACAATAAAAGCCGGCAACGGCCCACCGCCAGGAAATTCAATCTGCAAGCCACCAGCAGAAGGTTTGGCGTCCTTGCGCTCTTTCAATTCTTTTAATAAATCCTTCCAGGCATCTTTCCATTTCGCGTCCTTGGGAGTAATGATGATTTGAAAACAAGCAGTCTCGCCCACTTTCAATTTTCCAAACACCTCAAGAAAAGTTCCAATAGGATCATACTGTTTTTCCTCATCAGGACTTTCAAAATCAAGGTAACTGCGAATAGGATATGCCGCTTCGCGAGCTAAAACAATCTCAGCTCCCCAAACCACCTGTGATTTCATTTCCGCATCAGACGCATTATCAGGCAGTCGGTTGATGTAATCAGGGACCTCTTCCACCTCAATATCGGGATAATAAGAAAAAAAAGTCGCCTCAACAAGATTTTTTGCTACTTGAGGAACGCGTACATAAAAATGTACATTGCCATCGAAACTGACAACCTCAAGGCTAAATGATCGAGTAATTTCACCATCCCAATATTTTGCTTTTATATTTGCCGGAGCATTTCGCGCGGTACTGATAGCCGTTAAAACCTGTTCCATCGCCTTTGGACTTTTCATGATCTCCCGAGGAATCATAAGTTCCAAAAGAACCATAGGCGTTGCTACGGCAAAATGTTGCGTGCGCCAAAAAAGCCAAAAAGACAAGGCGGCGGAACGCAAGAGAATAAAAAGAACAATAAAAAAACCAAGCAGTAGAAATTCTCCGAAAATTGTCGCGTAAAGGATACTCATGCAGATCGTATAATAAGTATACTCTATTTTTCAAAAAACCCGACGCGAAGCACCGACAATGAGAAATTACGATTCGCGAATATGGTATCGTCCATCTTCCAGCTTCTGGAAGAATAATTTGTTCTGCAAGTTGACCAAAATGGTATTTGGCTTAATGAAACGTTCTTTTTGCACAGCCAAAATAACTTCTTTCGGAGATAACGGTCCGTTGTTTTTAAGAATACGATTAATAACTTCACGAGCAGTACCAGGAGCAAAACCATTCTCGGTAAGCGCGTAAATACCACGACCAACTAAAACAAATCGAGAGTCTTTTATCAGTTCATTATGAACCGTCGGAGCAAGCGCGGTGCGATTGGAAAAACCCGCCTTGTTTATATTATCGGCAATAGATTGAAAATGAAGAGGCTTGCCTTCTTTCTTTAAAATGAGGTAAATACGATCACGGATAGTCGACGGATTAATTTCCGGCCACTCTCGTAATCCCTGATCACCATAAGGATTGACACCAATACACTTAGCCAAAGATAAATATCGCTCCGCCTGAGCTTTGTTGAGTGATAATTTTTTAACAAACGAAACAAACGTCGCTCGGTAACCTCCCTGAAGCACTGATTCTTTCTGCGCGTGTAGTTCTTGCTTCCAAGTATTGATAAAATCACGGGCCGCATTAAAATGGGCTGGCTCTAAGTAATAAAGTGAAGTAAATTCATCATCCTCATCATAGGCATAGAAAGCCCTTGTAGATGCCAACAGCAACGCCAAATGATTAGCAGACAACGTATGTCCCACACCCTCTTCATACGAAAGCAAATCCTGCTGCCGAGCAATACCAGCATTTGTCTTTAGAAACTTCTTGCCAGAATCCAACACCTTCTGGAAGTAAGCATTGGCACGAATCTGTTCTTGCAAAACCTTTAAAGCAGCCGCTTCAATCTGACGGACACGTTCTCGGGTAATAGAATATCGATCGCCAATAGCGGCTAATGTTTCGGGATTCTGTTTGGGGTTCAAACCAAACCGACTTTTTATAACCTCCTGTTGGCGGGTACTTAAACCAGCAAACAATGCGTTGAAAGAATCGACAAATTGAGTATGGGTAGGCATGGGTGTGTATGAGGGTGAAATATAAGTATTAGAATATATTATAAAGGCAAATTAATTATAAGTCAAGAAACAGCACCCCCAAAAAAGCCAATAATGTCAATATTTTTTGACAATTACTACTTTTTGGTTGAAATTTTTCGGAAAACCAGCAATAACGGACTCGCGACAAAAACCGAAGAATAAATACCGGTTACAACACCTACCAGCAAGGTCAAAACAAAATAGTAAAGATGATCTGGCCCAAGAAGCAAAAGGGCAATCAAAACCAAAATAAGAGTAAAAGATGTATTGACTGAACGGGCAACAGTTTGGTTCACGCTTGTATTCACAACGGTTGAAAAATCAGTTTTATCACGGGTTACAAGTAAATTCTCCCGAACACGATCAAATACAACAATGGTGTCGTGAACTGAAAATCCCATGATGACAAGCAACGCAACCACAAAGTTTGTGTCAATCTCGACGCCATAATACGCGCCTAAAATAGCAAGCATGCCGGCGGGAATAGCGACATCATGTAATAAAGTAGCCAAAGTAATCCATCCGTAAGTCCAAGATGAAACAGGGTAAGAAACTTTACGGAATGCAAATGCGATGTACGCGGAGATGCCAGCCAACACCAACACAATAGCCCACAGTGCGTTCGTCTTAAGCTGCGCGCTAACTGACGGACCAATTGACTGAAAACTCAACTCAGAAAATCGGGGAAATGTATTGGCAAGAATCGTTAAATCTTGTTGATGTTTTTTTTCATCGATAGGAGAAAATCGTACAAGAAACTCACCGGCAGTAGCAGTGCTGACAATATTCGCATCAGCAATAGAAAGTTTTTCTTCAAAAACAGTTTGCAATTCTTCCGTGGTAACGGGAGCACCGTTGGTGCCAGCAACAGTAATCTGCCACAGCGTGCCGCCGGTAAAATCAATTCCCTCCTTAAATCCAAGTACAACAGACGCACCCAGAGCAGTCAAAACAAGAAGCGCCGAAACTGCCAAAAAATATTTTTTATACGCAACAATATTAATCATAGGGTTATTTTTGTGAAGAAGGAGTAAAAAACATCAAGAATAAGCGAGTTGTCGTAATCGCGGAAAACAAGCTTACCAAAACACCGGTGAAAAGAGTGAGTGCAAAACCCTGGACAAAACTCGAGGTAAAGAAGTAAAGAATAAACGCAGTAATCAAAGTACTGGTATTGGAATCACGAATCGACGGCCATGCGCGACGAAAACCTTCTGTAATAGTAGCGCCACGCAACAAACCACGCGCCGACTCTTCTTTCATGCGTTCAAAAACCAAGATATTAGCATCAACAGCCATGCCAATGGTCAGAATGAATCCCGCAATACCAGCCAAAGTCATGGTAACCGGAATCGCCTTGAACACGGCGGCTGTCATAATGATGTAAATAATCAACGCCAACGAAGACACAACGCCCGCAGCGCCATAATAAATAATCATAAAAGCAATGATAAGCAGCGTTCCAATTGCTCCGGCAAGAAGAGTTTTTTGCAAAGAGTTTGATCCAAGCGCCGGACTGATAGTCTGCTGGTTGATAAGAGTAATACCTGCTGGCAACGCACCGGCATTAAAGCGCTCAACGAGCTTTTTAGCATCAGCCAAACTGAATTTCCCGCTAATAACAGCCTGTCCACCAACAATTTTTTGCTGAACAACAGGAGTTTCGATCAACTGTTCATCAAGAAAAATAGCCAACGGCTTCCCTACGTTTTTTTCGGTAATCCGTTCAAAAATTTCACCGCCGGTATCTGAAAAAGTAATAGCAACCTGAGGAGCGCCGGTTGTCGGATCAAACGCCAAAGAAGCACCTTTGACATACTCCCCGTTTAAATTAGTCCGCACGAAATCAGTGCTAGATCCATTCTGCTCAACTTCTCGAAAATCAAGCTGAGGAGTTTCTCCAATAAGGGCGATTGCCTCTTTTACATTTTTAACACCCGCCAAATCAACTACCAAATTAGTCTTATCGCCAGATTTCGCCACATACACCTGCGGTTCAGCAACGCCAAAAATATTGACCCGTCGCTCAATAACGTCACGTAAGCCGGCTAAAACCGATTGTTCATCTCCACTGGAGATTTTAGAAGTATCAACCTCATAGACAAGATGAGTTCCTCCCACAAGATCAAGCCCAAGCTTCCAAGGACGAAATCGCTCTCCAAAGCCCTTGGGATAAACAAAAAAACCAGCAACCACCGTCACGAGAATAATGATAAGTAGATACAAACCAGCGTTTTTCTTCATAAGTCAGTAGCACCTATTCTAACACATCAAAAATAACTCAGCAAACGGTCACAACCATGAAAATTGACAAAAATATAAAAAAGAGTATAACACAAAAAGAACCGTATTAAGAACTAAAAAGGAGGCAATAATATGAAATCAGGCGCCGCTCAAGAAAAAATAGCGACAACAACAATAACCATATCGCCAGGAACATCAATTCGCCGATTACTGGAAGAAGCAAAGGGAAACGGCATACGAATTGATGGATCAGTTGCTCGATTGTTTCAAAACCAAGAAACAAGATCTCAATCTACTCAAAGCACCCAATCTCAGTGGAAGATTTCATGGAGAGAAATAGCAAATGAAACGCCTGTCGCAACAGTCCTGAATCAATACTGCAACGAGAAAGAAGAAATTGACGACTCGTTGTTGCACATACTCATCCTCACCTACGCGCAGAATTGTCTACCGGAAAACCAGAGAGAACGGTTGCTATTTCTGTTTGTCGACAGCCAAAACGAATTGATAGCAATTAACGTGAATAAAAAAACGATAGCACCGTTTCATGGGAACTTAGTAAACTCATCGATGAGGATAGCAATCATAACACGACAGTAAAACATTCCCCCAATCGCAATATTCGGATTGGGGGTTTAAAATAAAAGACCATAATGTTACGGTGCTGACTTAAGGTACTTAAGACAAAGAAGAACAAAACGAGCAACAAGCTCACCGACCATTCTGTGATCTTTATTCTGCCAATTATTCTCACTGTATGGCGCAGACCCCTTGTTATAAAAAAATCCAGCATGACCAGGGATCGTAAAGCCCATCATCACTAACGTTCCAATTAAATCAATGCAGGCACGACTGGCACCGTCTTCATCACAACAAGCAAAAACTCCAGCAACCTTACCTGCCATAGCATAATTATCCTCATCCAAGCACGTAATGATCTCAACCAAATTCTTGATTAAAGATGAGTACGTAAACCAGTATGTCGGCGAAACAAAGATCACCCCATCTGCCTCACGGATCAGCTCAACAACTCTCAAGCACCCATCTTGGGGTTTAATGTCAAGCTCGCCGTTAAATGGCGGAAGTTTTTCATCTCGCAAAAAGATTACCTCGCAACGAACTCCCGTAACGCGATTTACCCCTTCGTAAGCGCGGTCAGTGAGAAAATCCGTTCGACCATCTTCTTTTGGTGAACCATTAATAATCAGAACCAGCGGTTCTTTCGTTGGCATAAATATCTCCTTATACTTTCTTAGATCAAATCAATGTACTTTACTCAAATTAACACAGATACCAATATTTTTATCAAGTATCTACGGTAATAAGCACATCACACTCGAATATATTGACAAATAAATATATCTATTATATTATATAAAACAGCATCCACTGTACATTAATCCTAGAAGGAGGGGAAGCATATGAGTTTTGTATTACAATTCAACAATACTATTAAAATCGCGGCAACGGATGCCAATCTTGCGCAAATTACACTGGTTCAGTTTGCGCAAGAAACAAAAGATTTACGGTTCGTAGTCCGTTCCAGTGGTACTGGACCAAAAGCCGGAATAATCGTTATTGACCATGATGAAATGAAGAAACTGATTGATGGCAAAAGTGAAACAGAAATTCTTGATTTTCTCAATCAGAAAACTGGAAAGAATTTTGTTCATGGGAATAAAAATGGAATCTATGTTGCGCAGTAAAAGTGCCAACACTGATTCCCTCAAAGGCAGACCATTATGTGGTCTGCCTTTAACTTTTTAACAATACCCATAGATGTGCCCCCACGAGGGATCGAACCTCGGACCGTCTCCTTAAGAGGGAGCTGCTCTACCAGCTGAGCTATAGGGGCAAACAAATCTTGATACTACTATTGTATACATAATATCAAGTTGTTTGACAACAGACAAAACACCTTAAAACCCAAGATCTTCAAGTTGCTTTTTTTGTTTTGCGGAGAGCTTTTGACCCAGGCGCAAATCAATATCAACCAAAAGATCACCATGACCGGATGTCCCAAAACGAGGCATGCCGGCG
>JBDKGD010000010.1:0-3473 GCA_039798365.1 Candidatus Parcubacteria bacterium | reverse complement strand
GTACTACATATAATATCGCACCATGTCTGGTGCCGCTATATCTGCCAACACTCCCATTCGATCCAACGGCTCCCCAAGCGCACTATAGCAATCTCTCAGACTATGATACGGGCTATACAATCGTAAAGAACAGTTCAAGCCAAATCAGTATCGTTGCCCCGTATGCGGAGCAAAATAAATTAATCATGATCATAAGATAAGAATATTGGCTGGAGAAAAAGGAAACAGACGCGACAAATTAAGAAGATCGTTTGTTGTGTAGTTCGCTAAAAAAGAGTTCAAGTGCCAGTAGCGGCAAAGGGACAGTGCGCATCTGAATGTAGGTGTCAAGCAGCGCGCGAGTTACAGTATTGATATCAGAAATCGAATGCATGGCAATTAAGCCATCCATTGCCTCAAGTTGCAATTCGGTAAAGGTATCAGATAAAGAATCTCGAATATCAGGGTTAAGCGCTAGCGCAAGGATGCTGCGTAGATAGGAAAGAGTATCTTTAATAAAATGAGGCAAATAAACTCCAGAATCACACAGTTGCTGTACTATGGCATGCGCGCGCGCAACTTCTTTTGCAAGAAGTGCGCTGGTAAAGTCATGAATCAATCGCGGGTGAGTTCTCCCGATGATCGAAGTTACGGCATCAGCGCTAATACTATCAGGGGATAAGTGCCGAGCTTGATCCAAAAGTGACAATCCATCGCGTAGTGAGCCATCGGCTGCTGCCGCGATAATTTCAAGGGCATCAGTTTTAATATTGATACCTTCGGTTGTTGCAACGGATAGAAGGCGATGATAAATAGTATCTTTGGGAATTTTTCGAAAAAGAAAACGCTGTGTGCGCGACACAATAGTTGCCGGCAATTTTTCGTAATCAGTCGTTGCCAATACAAGAACACCATGCGCGGGTGGTTCTTCGAGCGTCTTAAGCAATGCGTTAAATGCGGCGGTCGTAAGCATATGCGCTTCATCAATAATAAAAACTTTATAACGATAATGAGATGGCGCGGTACGGATACTTTCTTGAATATTGCGAATTTCATCAATACCTCGATTTGATGCCGCATCAATTTCAATAACATCAAGACAGGTGTTGGAATCAATAGCCCGACATGCGGCGCATGTATTACACGGTTCACCGGTCTGAGAGAAGCGGGGATCCACAGATCGGGTTTGGCAGTTGAGTATCTTCGCGAGTATTCGGGCGGCAGTTGTTTTTCCAGTTCCACGACCACCATAAAACAGATAGGCGTGCGAAAATCGGTTGGTGGAAGCGGCTGATCGTAACAGTGAGGTGGTAATATCCTGTCCGCACATATCTGCGAGTGTTTTCGGTCGATAAAGTCGATAGAGTGCGTGAGGCATCGTTGCAATTATCGCCCGGACAATTAGAATTATCAAGAAGGGTAAATCTACTATATATAGTGGAAGAGTAGGCGATATGAAAACAGCATGAAAAAAATCGTGAGTATAGGAGGCGGTGTATTGATCGTCACGCTGATTGCCGCGTATTTTTTGTTCCCCAGAACAGTAACATTTTCAGGATTAGGGGCCGAGATTACTGATCAAGTGGTCCCAGTTAACACCTCAAGCACAACCAATACATCTAGTACCCAACAAGAGGCAGATAGACAACAGGATGCGCAGGGTATATTCCAGCCGAAACTTGAACATCCGCCAGCTATTGTGCGTGGTCTCTATATAACAGCCTGGGTTGCGGGAATTAGTTCGCGTGTCGACGCATTAATCGATATAGCGAAAAAAAATGATATAAACGCTGTTATTGTTGATATAAAAGATTATTCAGGGTACCTATCCTATTGTCCCGATATTCCTAACGCAAAAACATCTGGCGCTTGTGATCAGATTCGCATCAGTGATCCTGTTGGTTTGATAAAAAAACTTCACGACAACGGATTATACGTTATTGGACGCATCTCAGTATTTCAGGATCCAATTCAAGCGAAAGCCCATCCAGATTGGGCAATAAAAGACAGCAAAACAAAAGAAGTTTGGCGAGATGCAAAGGGATTGGCGTGGTTAGAGGTTGCGGCGCCTGAGGTCGCGCAATATGTTGTGGATATTGCCCGTGACGCGTCAAAGCGAGGATTTGATGAAATAAACTTCGATTACGTACGGTTTCCATCGGATGGAAATCTTGATCGAGCAGAATACGTGCGGTGGGATAAAAGCATTCCCCGTCATGTAGTATTGAAAAATTTTTTCCAAAATATTCGATCAGCATTGTCAGGATTGGTGATTTCCGCTGATCTATTTGGACTGGCAACCGTACAGCGGGATGATCTTGGTATTGGACAGGTTATTGAAGATGCCTATCCCTATTTCGACTATCTTTACCCAATGGTTTATCCGTCCCATTACGCCGCTGGTTTTTTGGGCTATAAAAACCCTGCCGAACATCCATACGAAGTGATAGCATACAGCATGAAACAGGCATTAAATCGCAAGTCCAGTCTAGCGCTTAATGCGGGAATATCAGCATCAAGCACTACCTCAACCGTGCAGCAAGCGGCAATAGATCAAGCAGGCGCCAACACGACGCGTCAGGACAGTGCCCCCTATGCCAAGTTGCGTCCCTGGATTCAGGTATTTGATTTAGGCGCAATATACACAAAAGATATGATCGATAAACAGATACAAGCAACAAAAGAGAGTATGGGACCGGAAGAGTACGCGGGGTGGTTGTTGTGGGATCCGAAAAATACCTATACGCCACTCAAGAGATAAATGAAGCAATTACTTACAAGACCAATACCGCTCTACAAGGCATGCATACTCATGGTGCTCGGCATCGCGGTTGTGGCAGGTTTTGTTTATTACAAAATAGATCGGATTTACGATTACAAATTGGCATTACCATCTCAAACTCAAACAATAACGCAAGAAACTTTGGAATACGGACCATGGAATCTCGTGTCTCACCCAGAATTTTTTGAATCAGTAAAAAAAGAATTACAGGATCAGAAAACAAACTTTATCGAAGCAAATTTATCAACGATGAGAGTAACGGTGTATCGTAATGGAGAACCGACAAAAACCGTACCAATTATATCAAAAGGAAAACCAGGGTCATGGTGGGAAACTCCCGCGGGTATCTATAAGATAGAAACCAAAGAAAAAAGCCATTTTTCCACTTTTGGACATGTGTATCAGCCGTGGAGTATGTTATTTCAGGGAAATTTTTTCATTCATGGATGGCCAACGTATGAAGACGGAACTGAAGTTCCCGTAGGGTATTCAGGGGGGTGTATTCGGTTGAGTACGGCCGATGCCAAGGAAATATATGATCAAGCATCAATAGGTATGCCGATTATCGTCTTTGCGGATGATTTTCAGAAAGATTCATTCGTGTACAAGCAAAAAGAGCCACAGGTAACTGCAGCCGCCTATCTAGTGGCAGATATAAAAAATAATGCCATCATCGCGCAAAAAAACTCCGACGACATTCGTCCCATTGCCT
>JBDKGD010000009.1:0-9601 GCA_039798365.1 Candidatus Parcubacteria bacterium | reverse complement strand
TATTATAGGCAGAGATATAAAGCCAGAGGAGATTGATTATTTAATAGTTGATAGAGCAAATCTTGCTCTTGCTCAAGAAACTTACGAGCATTTGCCTCTTAAAATAGTTGGAGCTGAATCTGTAGAAGCAAATATTGATGGACTCTACAACGGGCCGTACATACTCCCCAATTATAAAGACAAAATTAATCAAATTGCTCAAGTAGAAGGTTCGATCTGGTGTCATATTGCACGTCTTCCGGTAGAAACTTACCCCGAAGAAGCTACTACTAAGGAAGAGGACTCAAAATCTCAAAGAGACAACGAGGTAGTGCGCAAGCTGAGAGACAAGATAACAGTAAGAGAAAAGGCAGGTGGGGATGCTACAAAAGAAAAAATTGCTCTGATTGAACAACTGCATGTTATCCATTATACCGATGAGGATAAAAGGATATTTGATGCCTGGCTAGAGCAAGCTCCGGAAAGTTCAATAGAGAATCCAATCGCTATCAATACTATTGAGGATGTTGCCAAATTTTTACCTCAACAAGGAAATTATCGGGATGAAAAGATTAATCTCTTTTTTAAGAAAGAAGATCTATCGCCTGATGAGTTGCGAGCAATTTTAGAAAAATTTTCTCAGAGCAATCCTGACTTTGAGATTTCGGTTGTAAGGCATAATGATGCCATTTTTTCTGTTGGCATAGGTGATAAAGCAAGAAATAGGAGTACTATTTTAGATGGTGAATATTTCGGACACTATCACCCAACCCAATTTGAGTTCGAAAATAAAGAGATACTCCCCAACTGTTTTGTCTTAGGGTTAATGCCAAGTGCTGGTGATATAAAAGGATTCTTGAAACACGCAGAAACGGTTAAAGATGGGACCAGAATATTTTCTAAGAATGGATACATATTAATAAAACCTATTTCCGAGGCGGGAGACCCTAGCAAAACCCTGGATGAGTTTAATCGAAATTACTTTGATTTATTTCTGGGAGTGAACAATCTTGGATTAAAATCTGACGAAGCGGTGGCGGATTATTTCAAGAAAAGTTTTGGTTTTGATATAGAGTTTCACTATTCTGAAGGGGTAAAAATTTGAATGGAAGCCGCATTTTCCAGATAAAACCGCCAAATTTTCTGCACCAAACAGCTTCTACAGCGTGGAGCCGGTAAAACCTCTTTATTTTAGCCACCAATTCTTGCATGGCTGTTGGGTACTAGAAACTCTTATGATCACCACTTATAAAGTTCAGTGGTTTCATGGCTATCCAGAGAGACGCTGGTACCGCAATGAGGCAGGGATAAAAGTAGTTGTTAAAGAAGTTCTTTGGGTTACGGATCAGTTGTCTGATTAATACTTCGTAACTTCAAAGGCTGCTGAAATCGGGAATATAGAAATAAGTCCCAGCATTCATAAAATAGGTTCTGACATCGTCCAAGACACGAAGCAAATACTTGACATATATTATTGTCTACGTCAATATCGCATTCAGTAGTACATTTCACATTTCAATAACTGACTTAAATGAGAAAGTAAAGGAGGTCAAATGACCACACACAAGTACATCTACTGGCGTCCCGATATGCTATCCAATGAAAATGGCGAGGCATATGCCAACGTCCACCTGATCATTGGGTACAATCAAGGATCCATTGCCGATTTTCAAAACATGGCGGAGGAACTCCGCAAGACGTTCCCTCAGGCAGATAATCGCGATATTTGCGGAGGAAAGATTTTTAAATCCTTATCCGTCAATGGTTACACTATCATAACATGGAATGCATATATCCCGAAGGACGATTATCCCGGTTGGGATCAAAAGGATACCGGACGCATAGAATATTGCTGGGAGCTAACTACCAAAACTCTACCCAATCATACTTGTGAGGTGAAATAGATTATGTGGATGACTGATTATGTTAGAGCTGTTAAACGTGGCCTTCGCGACAAGTATGGTTTTAAGCCACAAGACGGGAGTAGCGAGGATGAACCGTTGCTGGATATTCCTGACGGTGAATACCCCTTACTTATCGATGGTGCCATTGATTACATTCGAGTAACAGATGGTTCGCTGTACTGTTGCAACTTTAAAGAATAATAATACACCCGCTCTTTCCGCAACACAGACCAATCGCCTCTCTTGAGGTGTGCGGTCTTTTTTTATATCGCATCACACTGTTTGCATTATTCTGTGACTTTCTTCCAATCTACAAGCTCCAAAATATATTTTCACCCGACAGTACCTTATCTGCGGTTTCGTAGTACTATATATGTATGCGCACTTACCATGGCTTATTGATTCGTTTTGCACGTATAGTCAAACTCGCTGTCGCCATTGCTGTTTGTCAGCTTGCTGGTATTGTTGGCTCACTCTTTACAACTCCTTCGATAGCTCCTTCTTCAACCGGTCAAGGACTTAGCTGGTACGCCGGAATTATTAAACCTGCTTTCAATCCTCCGGCGTGGATATTTGGTCCTGTCTGGATAACACTCTTTACCCTCATGGGTATCGCGCTATTTATTGTGTGGCAAAAAGGACTTGAGCGGCGTGATGTCACAATTGCTCTTGGTATATTTACTGTACAGCTTATCCTCAACACCCTCTGGTCAATTATTTTTTTCGGATTACATAACCCTGGTTTGGCGTTGGTTGAAATCATTTTTCTCTGGCTTGCTATTCTTGCCACTATTGTTGCGTTCGCAAAAATCTCCCGTCCCGCCGCGTGGCTGTTAGTTCCATACATTGTGTGGGTGAGTTTTGCGGGCTATTTAAACGGTGCTATCTGGATGCTCAATCGGGAAGCACCTCTAGCCAATAACCAACCATCTCAGACTGTGTTTGATGGAAAAAATACTACATTTACCATTGATGGAATGGCTGTCACTTTGGTCAATGGCATATCGGTGACATCAGATGGATTGGGTTCTTCATCTCTTATTACTACTCGATACTTTGGCAACGAGGCAGCCGATGATCTTACCGGCGACGGTTTAGCGGACACGGCATTTCTTGTCACGCGAGACACTGGTGGAAGTGGAATTTTCTACTATGTGGTTGTGGCTGTTCAGACGGCTACCGGCTATAAAAACACCAACGCGTTTTTCATTGGCGATCGGATTGCCCCACAATCTACATACATACCCAAGCACTCACGGGAGCTGCATATTAATTACGCGGAAAGACGACCCGGAGAACCGGCCACGACCAACCCGTCGGTTGGAGCTACGCTTTTGTTGAAAGTTACCCCCGAGGGAATTCTGGAAGGTTTGATGAAGTAGCTGGAATGTTTTATTGCAAGAATTCTATTTTGACTTATATTTCTATATATTATATAATATGTCCTAGTATGAGTTAACTTTTAGAAAGTTAGGAAGGGAGATTTTGACAATGAAAAGAAACCAAGATGACGCAAAACTGACCATTCTCTACCGCGAGGATGCCTGGAAAAATACAGAAACTTATTCGTTAACTAACTTGGCAGGGACCGTTTTTCGCCATGGTTCCTATCCGAACTATTTAATTCTCTGTGGTCATTACACTGAGATAGAAATCTTAAACACGTTAGCGTTGTGCACTCCATGCAAAGTCACTCAGGTGGTTGGGTGTGACAACGAACAACTTCCTTTTCCCATAGAATAACAGAAAGGATGTGTAGTTATGAGCACGGAACCGTTGAGGGGGTTTCCGGACAATCCCTTGGGACTTCGACGCGGGAGCATACTGACATCTGCTCATGTTGAGGTAGCAGAACAACTGGGTATTCCCGTAGGTCAACAAATTGCCATTGGCTGGGACGGAACATACGTTTGCTGTGTCCAGTTTACATGGGATATTGACCAGCTTGTAGCTGAGATTAAAGCTGGATACTGGATCATTGTAGGACACATAGACTTATCCGATCCAGCAATAAGCCAACGTTTTCAAGACACCGTTGAAAATAATTCAGATACTATTCTTATATTTTAATGAAAGTGTCTTTCTGTTTTATATCACCCACCACCGGCACCTGTGCCGGTGGTTTTTTATTTGACTGTTTTTTTACACACATACTTTCATGATCCAAAAACCGCACATGAAAACGACCCTATACTCGCGGAGCACCGCAAAACATTGACTTTTCATTATTTTAATGTACTCTCCCCAACAGCGTAGCGCGCTGATTACTAAGATTAGCGCGACACATTTTTACAATTCGCCCACATGACATGAAAGGAAGTTTTGTATGCGAAACTATACACCTATTGCCTGGTTGCGATACGGCTTTAATCCGTACGTTCTGATTGTTGTCGGATTACTGTTTGTCTGGTCAACCCCTTTTCAGATATACCACCAGATCAGCGCTCGCCAAGAGACCCAGCGACTTGAGGCAATTCCCTCATGGTCGCCGGACGCCATTGAACAAGAAATATCTGCCATTGAGCACGATTTACTGTCGCGGGCGTTGTCTTATCCGCACCATTATTTTCTAATTCTTAATCGCGTATACCTGGTTCGTTCTATATCTGAAAAAATGAACGGCTCGTATGCTTCACAAAATATTACCCATGAAACAGCATTGGTCATGTATATGCGCGCGCAGAGACTTACCGAATCTCTGGCGTCTGCTCAGATGCGGTATATTGATACATTTGGCGATGCTGCCATGGTTGATGCCTCTCAGCGCGCGTCTGGTGCTTTGCTTAGCGTGGCGCCGAAAACTGATCTAACTGTTTGGTGGCAAAGCATGGGGAGATCGTATCTGTTGTCTCTTATTTTTTTCTTGTTGTATTTTTGCCTGCGCGTCCGCAACCGAGAGTTTGTTTTTCTGTTTGAGATTCCCCGGATACTGGCTGCGTCTGTTTGCTGGCCAGTTGCTCTGTTTACCTATCCGAACGTAATTGATCCGCGGGTTCAGCTGAAACAATCCTTGGAGCTTGCCTGCTGGATTTTAACTGTCGCCGCTTCTTTTTTAGGCATCGGTGGGAGTGCTGCGTATGGTCAGAATATCTATCGAGGCATCAAACAAAAGACATCGCCAACACGTCCCTCAACTACTGCTGATACTCCAACCAACAGTACAGCACCGCAAAAGAAAAATGGTGCGCCACCATCTTTTTCCTTTGCTGGCGATGCTACCGTATTCCCGTTCAATCAGATTCCTGACTCTCCGCTTCCGTACACTCAGATTGGATATAGCTGGAGTGGTCGCATTGGCATCCTTGGCTCTGTGGTAGGGGGCGGACTGATTGAATATGGTGATAGTATCACTCCATTTTCACTTAATTTTGTTGGTTATAAACCACCGACGACATCAAGGATTTCATGGATTATCCCAGGAGCAGAGGTTGGGATATCTAAAACAGATGGCCCCTTCGCGCAGATTGGCGGGAAAATATCACTTTCCTCAATCCCCCGCATCGGCAATTACATTCGCCGCGCAACTTCCAGCGCAACAGTTGGCGGCTTTGTTCTGTTGGCGGGAAACCGAGTGCCGTATGAACTTTTAATTGGCGTGGAGACGCGCAAACTTCCCATGGATCGTTTTTCACTGCACGGCAACTTCATATTCCGTATTCGACCTGGCGAAACAAATAACGTTTCGTTTACTGAGGCAGTGCTGTTTCATCAAAAGGTGCCTGTGAGCTTGGTTGGTCAGTACCGATTGATTGGTCCGAATGGACGACTGTCCTTTGGTCTGCGTTTCTCGCACGCGTTCTAACTGTTTACTTGTCTTTCTTCCAATTGCACCGGATACGTTCTCTCGTATCCGGTTTTTTATTTTTTATCTTCTATGCGACAGAACTGCGCGCTGGTGTCGTTTATCGCGCCTTCATATTGTTCCTGTATTGGTGTTATACTTATTTCATTATTGCTACCTCTTTTATAAAAATATGAAACAGATCCCTCTTGTTCTTGTAATGATCACTGCGTTATTTGTCTTGCAAGTCGTGATTCTTTTTCTTCTTGGTCAACCGCTTATCTGTGGGTGTGGGTACGTCAAACTCTGGGAATCGGTTGTCCTGTCCAGCGGTATGTCGCAACACCTCTTTGACTGGTATACTTTTTCCCACATCATTCATGGATTTGTCTTTTACGCGGTTCTTCACCTTCTGTTCCCTCGCCTGTCTCTGTGGCACCGACTTCTTATTGCCATGGGACTTGAGATTGGCTGGGAGGTCGCGGAAAATACTCCGTGGGTTATTAATGCCTATCGCGAACAAGCACTTGCTCAAGGATATACCGGCGATAGCATCATCAATTCTGTTTTCGATACTGTTTCGATGATGAGCGGATTCTTTTTGGCACGGCGACTTCCTGTTTTCCTGACTGTCTCACTGGCAGTTCTTTTTGAGGTTTTTGTGGGATATATGATTCGGGATAATTTAACGTTGAATGTTTTAAACTTTATCTATCCGTTCGACTTCATTCACGCGTGGCAATCGGGAGGATAAACAACTCCGGCGGCAGGACTGTACTTTATAACATCATTTTTTTGTTAAATGACCTCCTGCCCAATGTCATCTGAAGGTTCCTGGTAATGAAAAACAGGATATCGACTAGTCGATATCCTGCTGATGTTTATGATGTTTTATTTTTTCCCTCAAAGCACAATCGACAGTATACTGGTCTGCCGTTTGTCGGCACGAATGGGACGGTGGTTGATCTTCCGCACGCATCGCACACCACTGGCACCGCGATAATTTTTTTTGTTCCTTCTACTGTTTCGTGCACATGAATATTATAATTTCTCATTCTCTCGTTTTTTTTCATATTACATGGCTTGCATCTTTTTCTTTCGTGTTGCAAACCCTTGTCGGCAAAAAATTCCTGCTCACGCGCCGAAAAGGTAAATGGTTCCCCGCAATCACAACAGGTAATTTTTTTATCTGTAAAGTTATTTTCAATAATACTTTGACGTTTCATCTGTGCACCTCCTATTTTTTCACCAACTCACCGTTTGACCTACAAGAACTGTTAATAAGAAACTTGTTTCATCCATTTTCTTTGCGATATTTTCGCCAAACAGTTCTTTTGCCCATTGTGTTTCAAAAGATACTTTTGATAAAAAATCGTGTTGCATTACTAAAGATTCAATGACATCACGCCCCTTTTCTTTGCCTAAGCCGATGGTTTCCTGTATCCACGCGGTGGAGAACGCTTGCCCCGCGTCAGCATCTCGCACGATCTGACAGACGAGCGGCAGCTGGCGCGATGGCACGGTGTAGGGAAACCTTGTCGAGGCAATGATTTCTACTATTTCATGAATGTACGGTCTATCTTCCTCAAGAATATATCGCTTTAACGCCTCTACTGCCATTTTGATATTTTCATCATCGGTGGCTGCTGTTCCTCCTGAATGATTGAAATCATGAAACAACGCCGCAATTATCAAGTTGCGACACTCTCTTGGCGAGAGTTCTTTGCAGTAATATCGACATGCGCCATAACAGAGCCATGCCACATGCAACAAATGTCTTAGATTGTGGTACGGGTGGTATATGTTTTTTCCCCGCAAACAGATCACTGCAACATAGTGTCGCATATCACCTTGATACCCACCACCCTCATTCTGGACCATCTGCGCAATTGATCCTATCTGTTCAAACTGGCTGGTTTCATGCATAATCATACTCCTTTTCTGGTTTTCTATATTTTCAACTCTGCGCGCCGGCGCATTACCTGAGTTATACAATACCTATATTTTATATTTTGTCAATAACACTAGGCATCGATTACTACTTCTCTTTTGGGCAATGTACTCACCTTGTTACACACGATTCTTGCAAATGGTTTACTATATATAGTATGAACTTTCATTTTAGGCGTGCCGAGGAAGATGTCGAAACGGAACGGGTCGACCACCTCATTGAGCATCGCGCCCCCTGGTTGTTATTTGGACTTATTGGCGGGCTTTTTACCACTCTTATTGTTTCGCAGTATGAAGAAATCTTATCTTCAGATGTTCGCTTGGCATTTTTTATCCCTATTATCGTGTACCTAAGCGATGCTGTGGGAACTCAAACGGAGACTATTTACGTTCGAGAACTCTCTGAAAAGAAGATTCATTTTGCCACATATATCGCGAAAGAAAGCATTATCGGGCTCGTGCTGGGGGTTATCTCCGGTGGGGCGCTTGGATTATTTGCCAGCGTATGGCTTGGATCAGCACTTATTGGAATCACCCTCGGACTTACCATGCTTATCAACCTGACGCTTGCCCCTGTTTTAGCGATCTGCATCCCCAGTATTCTTTATAAAGAACATGCCGATCCGGCGCTTGGCTCTGGTCCTGTTGCTACTATTTTGCAGGATTTAATTAGCTTGCTTGTCTATTTCTTTATTGCAAGTATTTTTATACTATAAGATTTTTATTTTTAAAATCCTGCCTGTTTCTTTAGATAGGTTATGCACCGTGTACATGCCACGCGTTGTTTCTGTATACTACTAGTATTGTTTCGTTTTTCTTGAGATGTCATGATACATACCTTTGCTGGCGCATCGGAACACCAGTCGTCTGAATCATCATTGTACGAACACCCGCGAGAGTCTGTTGTTGCCTTTTTTCGCGAACTCGGCATCGAAGACCATGAACTGCATGAAACTATTATTGAGCGTCTTGCCCTTATTGAAACGCGCTACCGCAGATTTAATGATGACTCTCGCATGATCTGTCGTGGGTTGCGCAATTTATTTGACTATATCACCCACACTTCACCGCAACAGCTCTCTATTTCTGAGACAGAAATCAATAAAACGGTGCTTGCGGGATTTATTCATGACATCGGTAAATCTGGTCCTGCCACCGTTGGTCCTGAACATCAAGCAATGGTTGTTGATATCTACGGCATTGAGGGTGTTCGCGATGGCACTGCATCTATTTCATCGGTTCTTCGAGAGCATCGCCCGGAAGACGCGGATCGATTTTTATCGTTGCTCTCTGAGCTTGGCATCACCGAACACACGACCATGCGAGAATTTTGGAATCTGCATGGTGTATGGACGCATGATATTTTAGAACAGTATCAATGCGCTGGGATTGACCGAGAAACTCGAATTATTGCCGGCTCTCATCATATCGCCGAAGGGATTAATCCATATCACGTCACCGACTCCACTATTCCACTGGGAGCCATCGAAATCGGCGCGCTTGAACAGTACTTGGACGTTATTGAGGAACGCGCGCTTATTATTATTGATAAATATCAAGCAAGTCGGCGGCGTTCTGAAACTTCTCATGAAACCGCCATGACAGTCGTGCGATCCATTATTGAAAAAAAATTTGATCACGATCCGATCATGCAGTTTATTCTTTCCGCCATCGACACACTCGGAAGCCGCGAAGCCCTGTTTGATATTCCGCCTACTCCCCTTAAAAAAAGCGCGACCGCCGCGTAGACGCCATATTTATTTTTATCATAGAGACTCCATCTGGACGAATGACCACTATTGCCTCTACAATTGTCTGATATGAATATCACTAATATCGTCGCGCGAGAAATCCTTGACTCCCGCGGCAACCCGACTATTGAAGCAGATGTCATCCTCTCTGACGGCACGACTGGTCGCGCCGCCGTTCCATCCGGCGCTTCCACCGGATCTTTTGAGGCATGGGAGTTGCGAGACAATGATTCCCG
>JBDKGD010000008.1:0-4246 GCA_039798365.1 Candidatus Parcubacteria bacterium | reverse complement strand
TGTTGATCTTATAACTGTTTCTTCGCAGAAATTGTACGGACCAAAGGGCGTAGGAGCGCTCTGTTTCGGTGATTCTTCTTTTATGCCGGGATTGTCTGAAGCGTCAAAAACGCCAATGGTGGCACCTCTATTTTTTGGTGGTAATCAGGAGTTCGGATTACGTTCCGGCACCGAATCTATTTCTTCTATTGTCGGTTTCTCGAAGGCCGTTGCCCTTGCACGTGCGGCGCGATTATCTCGTAATCGTCATGTTTTTGGGATGAAGCAGTTATTCTGGAATGGTGTGCGTGGCTGCGCGCCTACTGCTTGTGTTAACGGAGGATACGCGACCCACGAATCGCTTCCGCATATTATTAATATTTATTTCCCAGGACAGAATGCTTCTGATATGTTACTGCTTTTTGACCTGGCACATATCGCGGTTTCCGCGGGATCGGCATGTTCCGCGCGCACACCGACACTGTCGCCTGTGCTGTCTGCCATGGGGCATTCTCGTGAGCGTATTGAATCATCGCTTCGGTTCTCATTTGGACATATCACCACCGCGCGTGAAATTTCTTTTTTACTGCGCGTATTGAAAGACATTCTAGTATCTAAAAAATAAAAAAAGCAGAAACCGTTTGGTTCCTGCTTGAGGATATGTCATTTATCCAGCATTTTTTTCTTTTTCCATTTTGATAACGTTACTTTTTTCTTGTCGCGCAGTTTTTCTTTCTTGTGTTTTTGGTGTTAATGAAATACCACATTCGTTTGCTACTATTCCTATGGCGGTATTTCCTATATGCGCTGTTACGTTCAGCACATTCTCTCCCATTTCTTCGACGGTTGCACCAGTGCATCTCGTTAAAGATAATTTCGCATCGCCAACTTCTAAAGACAGCACGCCTTTTTCTTTGTCGAACCTGTATACTGGTGGCTTTGTTGGCGGTTTTTGATCGGCCACAGTTATTATTACCTCTTCTTTTCCTGTTTCTTGTTCTTTTCCGTACGTATCTTGCAACCAGTCTGTGGCAGCTTGGTACGACGGTTTATATTCTGACTGGTTGGTGAAGACCACCGTGGCGTGATCTCCAAACTCAAATGTTTTCACAGCTTCTTTTAGTTGCGTAGCATCCATTTCGTTGAAGAAGATGCCGTTTAGACAGTACCCGTGAAAGATAACCACGTCGGTTATTTTTTTATTTTTCACAAATACTCCCATATAGACAGGCTCTTCCCGAAAAACAAGTTTTTTTGTTTCGCCGGAGCCGTATTCTACCGGTATTTTCTTGCAACTAAGCGTTGCCTTATAGATTACGTTTAGTTGCCCACCGTTTCTCTGTATATCATGCAGTCGATTTGATGTTGTAATCAACTCTCTGTTGGTAACCGGTATGCCTGTGTACATGGCAAACCGATTTCGCATTGGTGATCCGGCTGAGGCAACGCTACTCTTGCGTATCTTTCGATAATTGTAGAGTAACCAGATCATCATTGACAGCGCTACCGTGATCACCGCTGCTATGCCGGCAATTGACACTATTTTTGAAAGCCACGGATTTGTTTCTTCTGTAACTACCGTTGTGGCGATTGGTGGCGTAATTTCTTGCGGGTTGTTTTTTACTTCAATACTTTCTGTTAACCCTCGTAGTTCTTCTCCCGGATAGAGTAGTACTACTGTTTGTTCTCCTTTCCGCACTATCCTATTTTTATTTTTAAGAAATGGGTTTTCTTCTTGAAGAATTTCCCACTCTCTGCTTTTTAAAAATTCATCCGATAGGTTATAGAGACAGTCGCCTTCTACGACGTAGTACACGCCGTCTGCAAAATCACGACTAACTGCTTCTGCTCCTTTTTTTTGAATTTTTTGAACAGCCATGGCTGCTCTCTTTTCAGCAACAACTCGATCCACTGGTCCTTTTTCACTCGGTGGTTTCGCCCACGCTTTTTGGAGTTTTTGATGATTTGTGGGTCCTTGTAATTCTACTTGTATGGCGCCACTATTTGCGGTAGCAAACAGCATCATTATAGTTGCTACCAGCACTTCAACTAGGTTGCTTTTCATAACAAACTGATCCTTTCGTCGTTTCGTGTGGAATATTTTTACCACAGTTTCCTGTGGGATTGTTAAAGAACGGTTATTTATTATGTATTTTTATTTATACATTGTCAAGTTTTTTATAATGGCACAAAACCAGCCCGGATATGGTTTGTTTTGGCGGTGCTTTGTGTTAAAAGGGGAGGCATACGGGATTTGCACCCGTGATGGCAGTGCCACAAACTGCAGTGTTACTACTACACCAATGCCTCCATACAGTAAAAGCCTGTATTAATTGGATAGGGAGAGACTACGTGTCCTTGATTTCTCCACCCTCGCGACAATCTTCTTGGATACAGGCTCATTGATATTGTGCCATTTTTTCTTTAAAAAGCAAGAATTTTGTTGTTTTATTTTTATGTTTTACACGCGGTTTTTTTATTAACATATTTTTCCGAGTGATTTTTTAGAATTGCTATACTGAATGTATATCGTTTTTACCTACTCATTTTTATGACACGTCGTTCGGGAAGGGCAGGTTCTCCTGAAAATCCAATAGGGTCGCGCAGTACTACGTCCGAGGAGTCGTCATCTCGTGAACATCGTGCTGAGCGTGAGCCATCTGTTATTGAGAGTGCTGATGCCACTCTTTCCACAAAAGAAGGTAATTCTGTCAATGAGGATCGTTTGATTAATGATCCTGATAATGGTTTTTTTGCTGTCATAGATGGTATGGGTGGCCATTTCGGTGGCGCAGAAGCCGCCCAAACCGTGCATGATTACTTGAGTTTGTCTCCCGATCGACCACGTTTTGTTGCTGATGATATATCCGATCCTGACGTTATTACAGATAAATTGCATGCTATTTTTACTTCCGCTAGTCGCGCAGTATGCGAGCAGTATCCTGGGGCTGGAGCGGTAGGAGTTATTGCACAAACTGTCGACACTAATCTTGGAAAAAAACTTGTTGCCGGATGGGTTGGAGATTCCCGGTTGTATTATTTCTCTCGGTCACCCGATGCGCGTACCTTTTCCTGTTTTGTTTCCGCTGATAATTTTAATTATCACTTGGGCGATACTGCGAGGGAGAGGCACTTGGCGGATCAGAATATTCTTGCATCGGTGAATAATGAAGGTGAAATTCGTGCTCAGGTTTCTGATGCTCGTAAAGCTGGTTTTCTTACCTATGCTTTTGAACATAGGAATGAAGTATGTGATTATATGGGTGATTTACCCAATGCTATTTCTTTTGACTACACCGTTCTTGATGTGGAAAAAGATGATCTTGTACTTCTTTTTTCTGATGGCGTCCATGATAATTTAAAGGATTCGGAGATTCGTGAAATCGTTGCGCAATACTATGACCGACCTGTTACTGAGATTGTACAGGCAATTACCGAGGCTACTAAAAATCGATCTTATGATGGTGCCTCGGGTCGAAGAAAAAAAGATGATATAACGGTGGTTGCTTTTCGATTAAACCAGAGTGATCATGGACATTCTGAGAATACACCACCTGGTGGGCCATCTGCTCCTAGTCCTATTCTGTCAGCTCCGCGGCCAATTCTCTCCGAGCGTGATTTACCTCAATCATCGACAGCACCTGAACAACTCGACTTGTCTTTAATTAATTCACCTCGGGCGGATTTGGTAGAGAAACGAAGTGCTTTGCAAAAATTTGGCATTACTGAATCTGATATTGCTGCTATTCAAAAAAGGATCAGATCGGGAATTGTGCCGCATATTGCTATTGAGAGCTATGTTACTTTTTCTGCTTTCAATGTTTTCATGCCATTAACGCGTAGTATTACTGTTCGAGGTTCCAAAAAAGAGAAGGCGATCTCTTTGCTTAATGACTATTTTGATTCTTATAAGACATACGCTGAGACTCAGCAGGATCTTGCCCGATCGTTGTGGGGGAAAGCTGAGACTGATAATTTATCTTCCGCCGAGCTTGTTTTGCGCAAAGCAAAGATTTTTGAGGAGATCATTGTTAATGAACACCAGAGGGTTTTAGAGCAGAGCAAAGAACAGTTGCCGGTACGGGAGCGTACTATTGTCGGCGCGCTTGTTGATTGGTGGCGCGGATTGCCTATTGGGGAACGTATTCTTATTAATACGATTATAGCGACGGGTGTTTTTGCGGCGCTTTCTCCCGGAATTGGGGTGGCGGGGGGTATTGCATATGGAGTCAGTCGTTTTGCGCGTGGCTTTGTCTCTGCTTCTATC
>JBDKGD010000007.1:0-8042 GCA_039798365.1 Candidatus Parcubacteria bacterium | reverse complement strand
AAAAAAACATATAGTCCCGAGATCGCCAGCCAATTCGAAAAGGTCAATTCCGCTTTTTCACCAAATGCCCTGAAGATGATGAAAAAACGGTACTTGCAAAAAAAGGAAGATGGCACTCTTGAAACTCCCGCCGAAATGTTTGCCCGTATTGCATGCGCCCTGGCAGATATCGAGAAAAAGTTTTCCACTGACGCAAGTGTTGTTGACAAACGGGCGCTTGAATTCTTCAACATCATGGGACATAAAAAATTCACGCCAGCAGGACGTACCGTCACCAATGCTGGCGCGGCAACCCGCGTGGTAGCCAACTGCATTGTGTTGCCGATCGAGGATTCGATGGATAACATTTTTCAGACGTTAAAAGACGCGGCGCTCTTGCAACAAGCGGGATCGGGTTTAGGGTTTTCGTTTTCCCGATTACGCCCCGCCATGCATAAAACCGTCACCTCAAACGGAGTCTCGTCGGGACCGGTATCGTTTTTAAAGGTGTACGACCAGGCATTTTCCGTCATCAAACAACAGGGACGCCACGGAGCGAATATGGCAATGATGGAGGTTACGCACCCTGATATTTTAGATTTTATCGCGTGCAAACAGGTTGAAGGATCAATCCGCAACTTTAACATATCCATTCAGGTGACTGACGCGTTCATGCAGCAGCTTATTGACGCACCCGATACCCAGTGGTACTGCACTTGGAAAGATCAAAAGATGAAACCACGCAAGGTGTTGCGCGCACCCAACGGCAGTGTTACTGGCATTGAAGATGTGGAGATTACCGTCAAACAACTGTTTGATATGCTCGTCCATTACGCGTGGCTTAATGGTGAACCGGGTATTGTGTTTATTGACGAAGTCAATCGCACGAACCCACTGCCGGGACTGGGCGCTATCGACTGTTCTAACCCGTGCGGCGAACAGTTCCTCCATCACTATGATAACTGCAACCTTGGCTCCATAAACCTGGCGGAATTTGTAAACAACGGACAGGTTGACTGGAATGATCTCAAGCACACCACCAAAGTGGCTACCCGCATGCTTGATAATGTCATTGAAACCTTCGATTTTCCGGTGCCACAGGTAACAGAGATGGCAAAAAAGAACCGTCGCGTCGGTTTGGGTATTATGGGTTTTGCCGATTTACTTTTCCAACTTGAGATCCCCTACAATTCCGTCGAAGGTCAAAAAATGGGCGAACGCGTTATGAAGGCAATCAATAGCGCGGCGCACGAGGCATCGCAAGAAATGGCGCGAGAACGAGGAGCGTTCCCTAATATGCATCTTTCCATTTACGCGACCAAAGAAACCCCTATGCGCAACGCGGCTCTTACAACGGTTGCCCCTACTGGCTCAATTTCGATGATGTTTGATTGTTCATCCGGCATTGAGCCAAACTTCGCGCTTGCATTTGTTAAGCAAGACAAAGACGGCGTCCAGTATCATTATCTTAACCGATACTTTGAACGTGCTCTTGATGCCCATCATTTCACTGACGCGGAAAAGGCGCGCGTAAAAGAAGAGCTGCTTGCCACAGGCAGTATTCAAAACCTTACCGATCTACCAGAGTCATTGAGAAAAACATTTGTTGTCGCCATGGATATATCTGCAGCGGATCACATGAACATGCAGTCCGCATTCCAGCGTCATGTCGATAATTCAATCTCAAAGACCATCAACTTTCCCAATAGCGCCACTCACGAAGATGTATTTGACGGTTTCGTGACTGCGTGGAAAACAAAATGCAAGAGTTGCACCGTATATCGCGATGGCAGCCGCACCGTGCAAGTCTTAAATATCGGTACCGGTGAAGGTATTAAAAAGATAGCCGAACTGGCAATGCCCAGTGAGTCAGTTGCCGCATCAATGGCACCTGCCGAAACGACTGGTCGCGTTGTTTCTTCCGCTGAATCTCGGGTTGATCAGGGTCGTATTGGCGCCCGCACGCGCCCTGAGGTCATGGCTGGTCGCACCTACAAGGTTAAAACCGGCTATGGCACACTCTACGTCACTATCAACAACGACGAAGAAGGCAAACCGTTTGAAGTATTCACTTCTATCGGCAAGAGCGGTGGTTATATGCAAGAGCAGAGCGAAGCAATATCCCGACTGATTTCCGTTGCTCTGCGCGCGGGAGTTAAAATCCATGATATTGTTGACCAGCTAAAAGGAATTCGCGGACCTATGCCAACTATGACTTCCCGAGGCACTGTTTTATCATTGCCTGATGCTATCGGAAAAATAATTGAAGATCATATTGCCTCCATTACTGATTCTGCGCCAGTGGCACAGCCCGTTATTGCCAGCACCCATCCCGCCCCCGTTACCGTCAGCGAGGTACTGGGTGGAATTTCTGGTGAAAGTAAAAAATCGGTCGCCAGCATGGGATATATGCCGGGGTGTCCTGACTGCGGCGAAGCGCTCCACATGAGCGAGGGTTGCATGAGCTGTTCTAGCTGCGGGTTTAGCCGATGCATGTAGACGTGCTCTTGTTATACGTTGCGATATTACCTAAAAAATTAGTCACAAAGTTGTGACTAATTTTTGTTATCAGAAATAAAACTCATCGCCCCCCTTCTTTAATTACCTTACTCAATACACGCTAATTTGTAGGAACGATACTGAGTTTTGCCATCTTCAATAATGATGCCAATGGTAAACGTGCCACCAAGAGCGTAGCGATGCTCAAACAGCGTGGCGGAATCACTGCGTACCAGCAAGGTCTGACTCTGTGATCCATCCCCCCACTCAACGCGTCCCATAAATTTATCCTGCGACGACACTGCCGATACCTTGATTCCAAATTTTACCAATTCTTCTTTTTTGGAAACTGCGCACACCGAAACCGGCACCTGCTGTTGATCCTGAATGGTAGTCATCGGCGCGACTGATTGAGTTTGCTGATTTGGATTCTCAAAAATAATCACAGGATCGTTTGTATTGCCCGATGCCACGGGATTAGCTGTCTTGGGAATATCTTTGCTGTCAGTATCCAAACCAAGAGTACCGCGCAATGATTCGAGTGCTTCTTGTGCGCCGCTGGCAGCTTTATCATATACCTGCGTTCGCACAGTATGCACGCTTTCATCAAACCATGCCTGTGCTTCTTTTTTGGTTGCTTCTGCGTACTGTGAAATGTTTTTTGTCGTTCCATCGGCCAGATCAGTTGCGCTACTTTTGATTGTCGAGGCGTCTTTCGGCAGAACAGGCGTCACTACGCGATCCCATGCATCCGTTACCGGGGATATATTAACCGACGTGGGGGTTCTCACGACATACCACCCCACCCCCAACAAGAGCACCGCAATGACAATGGCTTTGACCATGATATTATTTCTTTAGTATATCTCTTTTGATCTTTTATTTCCTGTTTTTTATAGCATTATCAATAGATAACTACCGGTTGCGGCTTTTTTTGTTTTTTTATATTATACATATCGTACTGGCATGTTATATGCCGTACCTACTATATCTATATATAGGTAGCGTATTGTATTCCGCGATAGCTCAGTTGGTAGAGCGCCTCGCTGTTAACGAGGATGTCCCAGGTTCGAGCCCTGGTCGCGGAGCCAAGTAGGATGAACATCAGCGAAAGCTGGTGTTTTTCCTTTATTGACGTGCTTTTTCGGCGATCTCTAAACGTTCTCGTACTTGGCTAAGAGGCTCTTGTGTTTTTCCGGTTACAGGTTCTTAAAAATTGCATCGAGTGGCTTCGCCGCAAGAGAAGGATCAAAGATTCCAATCTCCTAAGTATCAAAGAATTACAAAGCAACCAAATCTCTAAGATTCAGACTTGTGGAGACGGAACACGAACTCGTGGCTCGGAGGCCACTCGCTGCCTGGTCGCGCCCAACCGCCGTACAGCCACAAACCGTCGCCGCCGCGCGCCATCCTGAAGACGTTCGGGTAGCCGCCAGAGTTGGCTATTTGCTTCATGCCCATACAAATCCATTCATTCAAAGGTTGGTTACGATACTTTAAACGATAATTGGGACCGGCATCGGCAGGACACAGTTCCAGTCCAAGATTTTGAGCGCGTTCATAGATTTGATCAGTCGTGGCACTACTTTTGAATCCAAGATCGGCGACGGTAAGTCGAATAAGCGTGGCTTCTTCCGGATTTTTACCCGGCACGAATTCCCTATTTTTGAGCATTGATTTTGCGGGGTCGGAAATGTTGATGCCGGCGGTCTCCATTTCGGATATGAGTTGCTCTGCGGACTTGCCTCCTATCTCGACATTTTCCCTGCGGATTTTCTTTTCTGGAAACGATGTGTAAACGTGTTCGAGATTCTCCGGCAGTCTTTGGAATATGCCGGGTTCGAGCTGACCGACGTAGACTTTGGTATTTTTGTTTATTTGGCTTAGGGTGTGAGCAATTTGATCTCTCTCGCATTCAAAAATTACGAGCATATCCTCCTCGGAATTTCTTCCTTCTCTAAGTTCGGCAATACGAGGGTCAACAGCCCCATAATCTTCGGAGAAACTTTCTATTCTCGAATCAACTTCATAAAGAAAAGTCAGGTCTTCTTTAGTGAGGTTCGGATTGAGTTTTTCTATTATCTCTCCCGTCTTAGGGTCACGCTTGAAACACTTGTTGTCGATTGAGGTTAAGATTCTCATATCTTCGCTCTTCTTTTTATAGATATCGGCTTCCGCACCGAACTCTTTTAGTTTCTCCGATAAAATCTCCTGCATAATCGGTTCCACGCCTTGTTTCGGCAGAATACCTCGCACTTCTCCAATCCGAGTATTACCATTCATACGAATAGCAATTCTTGGCTGAACCGGATTGCCGTCTCGATCATTGGTGTAATACACATAAAAGTCACCTGATTTAATTTGGGTATCGGCAGTGGCAAGTCCATCAGCAGTACACCAGCCAGTACCTTTTCCATGCAAAGATTCGAATAACCTATCTGTTGCTTCCGTATCTCCTTGTGCATATTTTACCCATTCGCCTCTCGCTTCTTCTTGATTCTCAACCGTTTCCGAAAGTTGTTTCGCCCTTAGCTCGGCGTAGAGAGCTGGGAATTTCTTGTCGAACTCTTTTCTGGCTTCACTGTCCTTATTATCATCCTTTACCCGTTTGTACAAGTCGGCTATAGCGGCCAGTGGGCCTTGATAGATCTCGGGAAAAGGCGCGACTGTGGAATTGGTACGTTTCTTGAACTCGCCACGTTCTTTGTCGAATTGGGAGAGTTTGACAATCTGACTCCATGCGTAGTATTTAAACCATGCCGGATAGGTAGCGTCTTCAGAAGATAGATAGTTGATCCAAGCATCCAGAGAGTGTTTTTGATCGGCAATAGCAGTGTCCATCATCTGCTCGCGCATTTGAGGAGTGATTTCGATATTCCCATGCCCTAGCTCACGCGCGATGCGCTTTTGCAGTTCGAAATATGATTCGGGAAAATTTTCTTTCTTAATAATGAACTTGTCGTATATCTTGTCGCGGAGCATCTCGAGATTGCGCTGGCGAACACGCTCGTCCGGATTGAGAAAAATATTCTCCAATCGATCCATATACGCCTCGATGCGCTCGGCCGGGTCATTGGGCACTTTTTCGCCCGGTTGACCCACCAAAGCATTACGAATGCGGCTTTTTCGCTCCTTGCGTTCAACTACCTCCTGTACTTCGGAAGATGTCTGCAATTCTGGGTTTTTCAAGTGTAATGGATGTTTTTCCATGACCTTACTTTAACAAAAATTCATTTTTCAATAAAGAAGATTCTGTTATATTGATCCAATATTGGTTGCATTGAACGGTTACGGCTTTTCAAGACCTTTTGGGATCATATAAGTTGAGAACCGTGTTCAACTTGGGACGTAACGAGGATGGTTTGTGACTGAATGGATAGTTCGACCAGCAACTCTTTCATTTGGTCTAAAACCACCGTCGGATATTTATACTCCTCCGCCCAGTCCAAAGTTCGAAACTGATTGAGCAGGGCGAGCCAGTAAAATCTCTTTATTTTAACCACCAATTCTTGGATGACTGTTGGGCGTTAGAAACTCTTATAAAGTTCATCGACTTCATGACTACCCAGAGAATGTTTATCAACGGGAACTCAATAAACAATCCTGCCGCTTAAAAGTGCTTATAATATACCCGAGGGAGGCGGAAAGGATTTTTTAAAAAGCAAGAAGATGTATGGCGTCTAACTCTCCCCCATCTTATTCCTGCTTCAATCTAAGACTACTACAAAGACATTACCCAAGAGTCATTTCTCTAAGAAATCTTCTATTCGAGAATCAACAAAGATATGACTCAGTTCTAAAGGCGTCTTTAAGATAAGCCCGTTCAATGAGCGTGAACGACTCAGGGCAACATACGCTTGTCCAGAAGCGAAGGTGCCCGATCCGAAATCAATCACAACTTTATCGTATGTTTTCCCTTGCGCCTTATGAATGGTAAGTGCCCATGCTAGTTTCATTGGAAATTGAATGTATGAACCAGTAATTTCAGAAACTATTTTTTTCTCTTCATTATCATATGCAAAACTAATCTTATCCCATGTATGCCTCACGATGTCATCAAAAGTTCCATCTTCGAAAATTATTCGAATACTCTCATTTCCAATTGTTAATATTTTTGCTAAATCTCCATTAATCCATCTACTCTTTGGATCATTATTCAGAAGCATAATTTGAGCATTTTCTTTAAGAACCAAGTCGCTTGGCGTTGGCAAAGTTTTCTCTGGAAAATCTCCCTCGACCACACCTTGAAAATGTTTTGGTTCGCCAGGGAGTTGCGCCAACTTGGCCATATTTATTTCATATGCCATTGCATTCGTCGGAACAAGAGAAATCTGAAAGTCCACGTCCGAATCCGATGGAATAACTCTCTTATTTATCTCTCCGATTTGATTATTGTTAACTTTTGAAGTACGGATAGCATCAAGTATATCTACGAATTCTTGCTCCGCTTGACGATAGACGTGCGTCAACTCTACCTTGAGGAAACTACACTCGCGATAACATTTGGCGTCAAAGAAATACGGGCTCGAATGGAAGGACGCGTTTCGAACCTACGATTGGGCAAGAGCTTGTCCCGATCCAGAGTTTGTAATTCGACAGATTAAGGGACTTTTAGTTTTGGCGTAGCCCTCAGTTTGTTATAAATGGCCCGTATTAGAAATTTCATAGTCAAACAATACAAAGGGCCGTCACTGGTTAAATCTCGTCCTGGGTCAAATTAGAGGGCAAATCAGGGCTGTCATAAAAAAGCTTCCGGGAGAATTCGATGGTGTCTGGACGCTTGGCCACTTTTGTATACAAAAACTCCGGATTTGGAACTTCGCCAACACGCCACAAGTCCAATCGGTCAGCATCCCAACAAGTCTGAGCCGTAATGTCGACAGTTTTAACTAAACGTAGGTTGTGGTTGGCACAAATATAAATCAATTGACCAAGCTTGGCATAACCAAAATCAAGGACCCCCCGACTATGAAGCGACCTTGCCAATTCCGCAGCTCTCTTCCCGTGATCTGGGTCAATATCGTCAGTTTCTCGCTTCGCATCGTGCAGATAGGCGAACAATCGAATAATGTCCCTATCTGCATCCGTATGCTCGGCAAGATATAGCCCTATTTTTTCCACCCTTTGCCAATGAGGCAACCCGTGGGCGCCAAGCAGGTCCAAGCCAAATTCGTTAACGGCTAAGGTAAGAATGTTCATATTTCATGCAATTTTCCCCATCACCCACTGAGATACTAAATAAATCGCCGGCTTGCTCGCTTTATCTAATGATCCCAAACCCTTATGGCTATAAGAAATATTTTAACGAAGAAGAAGGCTGCTATGTGCATTAAATAAAACCAGATCTCGTCGAACATTTGCACTCCCCATATCTTATACGAAATCCAGAATATGAAAGAATGAAAAATAAAATAGGTTAAGCTCCCAATAAACCTATTGGCATTAGGAGATAGCCCATTTGAGGATCTGAAATTTTGATGATACTTCTTCATTAAGAATTACTCTTTCTTTTTCGAAAAAGGCGATGACAGATGAAATCGTTTGGGGGTAGAGGTTTTATTAAA
>JBDKGD010000006.1:0-7707 GCA_039798365.1 Candidatus Parcubacteria bacterium | reverse complement strand
TTCGTACCGATAGTCAGTTGGCGGTGCGACAGCTGAATCGCGTCTACAAGGTTGAGCATCCTGATATTATTCCATTATTTGTTCAGGTGTTGAATCTCGCTATTGATTTTCATTCTGTTGTTTTTGTACATATTCCACGAGAGCAAAACGCAGTGGCTGATTCTATGGTTAATCAGTGTCTTGATAACCAACGAACTTCTACGCCCATTGCTTAATTGCCTGCTCCCATCGTTCTAGAGTTCCGCAGTCGTACCACGGACTGTTTGATTTATATCCGGCAAGCGATTTATGTTTTGCTAGCAATGGGAATAGATCTTTCTCAAGCATAAGAAAGCGATCTTTTTTCTCTATGTGAGCAAATGCCTTTATCGGTGACATCATGTATAATCCGCTTGAAATGTAATTACTCGGCGGATGATCTGGTTTTTCTAAAAAGTTTACGATGGAATTTCCTTTGCATATCGCAACACCGTAATCTTTTGGATTATTGACTTTTACCAGCGCTATTGTTGCCGATGATTTTATTTTTTTATGAAGTGCTTCCATTGCGCGTAAGTCAATCTGTTTTAATTCATCTCCATTGGTAACGCAGATATCTTCGGTGCCGATCCATTCCGACAATTCATGATATAGGTACCCCATAGTTCCCATACTCTCTTGTTCGACTCCAAACGATATTTCCATTCCCAATAAGGCTCCTTTATACCGTTCCATCCACCACGCAAAGTCTTCTCTGTCTGTGTCTCTGATTATTATCTTTATCGATCTAATGTTGTGTTGTCGAAACATTTCAATCAGATAATTGATAATTGGTTTTTTCTTAACGGTGAGGAGAGGTTTTGGCGTTTCTATGGTTACGGGGTGTAAACGCGTTCCTCGCCCTCCTGCTAAAATTACAGCTTTCATTGTGGTGATATTTATTACAATTTATATATAAATAGACTTGTTCCAACTCTATAATCGGGTTCGGGGACCATTCCTGGTTTGAGCGTGCTTTTGTTTTTTTCTTCTATCAGCCATGCATATTCATCTTTTTCGGCTCTGTTGAATCCGTCCTTTGTCGGTTGTACTGCGTTTTGGAGGGTGTTTATTGATACAACAAGATACGATATATTTTTTGTTCGCGGATTACCTTTGTCTGATGACCAGGGGACTGCTTTGCTGCCAAAATAGTATGATGGATTTCCTGCGCCGAAATAATCTATCGCGAATGTGGTTATTTCCGGATGTTCGTCCATGAATTTTTTTAATCGTCCCATGTCTTGACCCCAGTCATAGTTTGAATCTGTTGTTACTCTATATCCATTCCATATTCCACCGGCAAATTGATTAAAATATGATAAAAAATACGGAGCTGCAAGTATCGTTTCCATGAGCATCCATAGGAGCATCCCTGTTAGGATTAAAATTTTTATGTATGTTTTGGCTACGCTTATTCCTGCTGCTTTTAGCGTATCTACTATGGTTGTTCCTTTTTGAAATTGAATGTTTACAATCCATTTTTTCCATATTTTTATTATGAGCAGATACAGTATTGGAACTGTTGGTAAGATATGGCGTACCCCGATATTGAGAGGGCTTTTTATGCTGTACATCCAATAGATTGTCGCAAATATAGTAATTACTGTTTCAGTTGGGTGTTTGGCTGGATACTGGAATATTTTTTTTAGCAGATTCGCAATTGGTGTCGTTTGTAGAGCTTGTTTTATATTGTTCCCTACAAGCACTATGCTTATGATCAGCAACATCAATACAGGAATGCTTTCTTTTGCTATGTATACAATTGGAAAGTACCAGCGGGAACCTTCCGCTGAAACTTCATGTAAAAAATAATTTGTATTACCCCCTGAGGCGCGTTGCGTTACCATAAGAACTCCCAACATGTATTGAGCAAGTGGTCTTGTTGCGGAATATTTTGTTAGCGCGATGGTTCCATCCGCAAGGCAGCGCATGAAGGTGCACGATTGATTCTGCGGGGTTGGCTCTCCGCCGAACGATGACAGTATTGTCGTGGTATCTTGCGTCTGTTTTTCTGGTGGATACCCGATGACAAGTATGCTGTATATGGGAATGATTACTAAAATAAACGCCGTTAGTCCAATGAATGCTGTTTTTGCCATTAATCGTACCAACCCTTTTATTTTTTCTCCGATGGTGTATCCATGGTTATTAGTCAGTACATTTGCCAACCAGTAAATGACTGCCATAATTATCAATGTCGGTGCTAGTAGCACTGCTGAAAACTTTGCAACTTGTGCTATTCCTAATCCTATTCCCGCGATAACAATGTGTTTCGTGTCTTGTTTTTTTAGAAACACAGCATATAACCATAGTGAGAGCAGTATTGCTCCTGTTGCGGCTATATCCGTTGTTACATAGTGTCCGTGCGCAAGAACAGTTGGCGAGATCGCAAACATGGCCGTAGGTATTAATCCCCAGTAGGAACCTAGTATCTCTTTTGATATCCAATACAGCAGTAGGATCGTGAGTATGGTTATGAGGATTGGTCCTATGCGCGACCAGAGCAGTATTTCGTCCGCGTTATTTCCTTCTTCATATAAAAATTGTGTGCCGGCGTTCCATTGTCCGTTCGTATCGTTTGTCCAGGATGTTTTGTTATCAGGAAACTGTATGTTCTTTGTCAGTAGTGGCAATCCCGAGAGTACTTTCACTAGGGGAGGGTGTTCTGGATTTAGCCGATAATCCAGATATTTAACGTATGAGTATCCCGCTGGAATATGTGCTAGTTCATCCATAATAGCCGAATCCGTTATGGCGGTATAGGTTAAAAATCCTCCTGACAGTGCTAGGATTAATACCAGATACCAGTGCGCCGGCAAGATAAAAAAATGCTTCATATATATCTATTTTAGAATAAATAAACCAGCAATACGAGTTATATGTATTACGTGGTAATTCGTGCGCACTTTGTATGTTTTGTAGTACAATAGTGATATCATTTTGTATGACTCAACCTCGCAAACATCGATCTGTTTTTGATATCCGACCTGTTTTTCCTAAAAGAACCAAGAGTGCTGTTTCTGTCCAATCAGACAAGCGGCCCGATGCGTCGATATCCGAGGTTGCTGGTTCAAAAGTATTGGTAGATGTCCCTCTTCCTTCGCCTGCTTCTTCTGCTTCGTCGTCTGCGCTTATTGTGGGGCAGGCTATCTCACAACAGAAACATAACCTTGTTTCTTCCCCTGGAGTCAATTTCACGAAAATCAATTCTTCCGACAGGATTTTATCTTCCCATATTTCTTTCAATTCTCCCCGACGTATTAGTTTCCAAGAACATATTGGCAATTTTTTTGATTATGTTAGTTTGAGGCGATACTCTTCCGCGGCGCCCTTTTCTTTAGTGTTCTTTTTTTGTTTTATGTTTCTTATTTTTTCTTCCATTGTTATTTTTACTGGTTTTCGTTTTTTTTCTTTTTCCCAATCAACCACTTCATTTTCTCATTATTATGGTGGCGTACTCAGCACATTTTCTTCGTTGGTGAAAGATAGTTCGTCTGTTTTTAAACGAGTTCACATATTTGGCGCAGCATCAGTGTCTCTCTTGGAGGAGGGACCTCGCTCAATCCATGCCATTGTTGGTTATTTGATTGACGGCGATGGCGATGGTCTCCGTGCATACCTGGTTTCTTTGCGAGACATGCTTTCATCTCTCGATATTGATAGCGTTGAAGTCCCTCAATTTATCTCACAATCTTTGGCTGCCGTTGGTGTTCCTATTGATGGTGAGTTATCTTCTCGATTTGCATTTGATCAATACCGTTCATTTATTGATAGTTTGTTATCTTGGCTTTCTTCCTCTCGACCTCGTCGTATTATTGTTCTTTTTCAAAATCCAGCTGAAATTCGTCCCACGGGCGGATTTGTTGGTAGTTATGCTGAGGTTGTTATCCATAACGGAGCTATTTCTGACGTTGTTATTCATGACATTAATGATGTCGATCGAACGCTATCTACGCTTGTTACCCCCCCAAAACCACTGCAAGCATTAGTTGGAAATTGGCGAACGGCTGATGCTAATTGGTTTGTTGATTTTCCTGATTCCGCTTCACGTATCCTGCAATTTATGGAAGCATCTGATTTGTATCGAAAAAACGATATTACGTTTGATGGCGTTGTTGCGCTCAATGCATCTGTGGTTTCTGATTTGTTGTCTCTGGTTGGGCCAATTTCTTTACCAGATAATTCTGGTGTTATTGATTCAGAGAATTTCCTTTTTCGTATTCAGGAATCTGTTCAACATGGTCAAGCACAGAACACAGAGTCTCCTAAAGGCATCTTAACGGCGATTACTCCTATTTTCTTTGAAAAAATAAAACAGCTTGATCGTGCCGATTTAGTTCGGTTATTATCTGCATCAGTTGCACACCGCGATATCCAGGTTTATTTTATCAACCATCAGTTGCAGAAATTTTTCGATACTTTTTTCGCCACTGGACGTCAGTTCAAAATTCCTTCTAATTTTAATGGAGAGTATATTTCTGTTGTTTCTAGCAATGTAGGTGGTCAGAAATCCGATTTGTTTATTAAACAACACGTAACTTCTCGTATTCGTATTAATCTTGATGGTACGATGACTAATAGTATAAGTATGGAGCGGACACACACTGCTTCACAGAATCAGCCGTGGTGGTATCGATCTCAAAACCAGCGATATGTTCAAGTATTTACTGCTCCCGGCGCAAAACCAGTTAGTACTTCTGGTATGTGGAATCGAGCGATTGTTCCGAAGATAAATTATGTAGCAGCTGGTTATTCTACTGATCCCTTGGTTCGTAATATCGAGGATTCTCTTCGTTTATACCCAGAGTTCCCGGAGCTTGTTTCTTTTGTTGCTCAAGAGAAGAATGTTTTTGGTTTTTGGCTTAAGACTGATGTTGATACTACTGCTCGCACAACGCTTGATTATATGCGTCCTTTGTTGCACACTCCTTCTGACGGTGTATCTTATAATTTTGTTTTTGAGCGACAGTCTGGTGATACTGGTGAGTATACGATTGAAATATCCGCGCCAATTGGATACATTTGGAAGCATAATCAACGTTCTACTTATGAGCACCATACGCTTGATTTACCTGTTCGTTTGAATATTCCTCTTACTTTGGAAAGAATCGCAGATTAATCAGTATTTTTTGGTGTATATCGTTTATCTTCATGGATACCACTACTCCTTCCTCATCTATTCGTAATTTCGTTATCATTGCTCACATTGATCATGGCAAGTCGACTCTTGCGGATCGTTTTTTGCAAGTTACCGGAACTATCGAAACTCGTCGTATGCGACCACAATATTTGGATCAGCTTGATTTGGAGCGTGAGCGGGGTATTACTATTAAAATGGCTCCTGTCAGAATGACATTCCGGTCTTCTTCTGGTTCTTTGTATGTCTATAACCTTATTGATACTCCAGGGCATAGTGATTTTTCTTACGAGGTGTCACGGGCACTTACCGCCGTTGAGGGCGCTATTTTATTAGTTGACGCAACTAAGGGTATTCAAGCGCAAACTCTTTCTAATCTTCGCATGGCACAGCAGGCCGGACTAACTATTATCGGCGCTGTTAATAAAATTGACGTTTCAGGGCACGATGTCGACGCTGTTGTTGATTCGGTTGCCGAGTTACTTTCGGTGCCTTCCGATGCCATTTTTCGTATTTCAGGAAAAACTGGCGAGGGTGTTCAACCTCTTCTTGAGGAAATAGCGATAAAGATTCCCTCGCCAAAACGGTTTTTTTCTGAACGCGTATCATCTGAATCTCTTGACCCGTCGTGTTTGATATTTGATTCTCGCTATGATGATCACAAGGGGATTCTGGCCTTTGTGCGAGTTTTCCACGGAGCTGTTGCCGCTGGGACAGATTTAACTCTCGTATCCACGAGCACTTTTTTTAAAGCAAAAGAAGTGGGCACGTTTACTCCTGAGCTTATCAAGACTGACCATCTAAGCGACGGAACAATTGGTTATATTGCGACTGCACTGAAAGATCCAGGACTTGTTCATATTGGCGATACTGTGGCGGGAGGTGCTTTGGTGGCATCTCCGTTGCCCGGGTATCGAGAACCTACCCCTGTTGTTTTCATTTCATTTTATCCGGATCAAGATACAAAATTTGATGATTTGTATAAAGGATTGATGCGATTACAGTTAAATGATCCTGCTTTAGTGTTTGAACCAGATCATAATGAAGCTCTTGGGCGTGGCATGAAAGTCGGTTTTTTAGGCCAATTACATTTTGAAATTATCAGTGAACGTTTACAGCGAGAATTTGGATTGGCATTTATGACGAGCTTTCCTTCTATCGCATATCGAGTCACTGAATCGGGCATTGATCGAATCATCAAACAAACTACTGATTGGCCTGCCAAGCCTGATGCTGTTTATCAGCCCATGATTGATCTGATCATTCTTGCTCCCGGGCGATACTTGCCCAATATTATTGGGTTAAATAGTGTTTTTGATATTTTGATTTTAGAAACTAAGACATTGGGTGATGCTGTTGTTGTTTCTGCTCGTATGCCCCTTTCTGAATTAATTCGAGATTTTGATGATCAATTAAAATCTGTTACTGCCGGTTATGCTTCATTTTCGTATGAACTATCTGGTGAAGAGCGCGCAGACGTAGTAAAAATGGAGATTTTGGTCGCAGGTGAGTCTCAGCCAGCACTTACCCGCATTGTTTCTCGTCGAGACGTAGAGCGAGAGGCTCGATCTACCGTTGAACGCCTCAAAACACTTCTTCCTGCTGTTCAATTTTCCCAAGCTATACAGGCGCAGGTTGATGGAAAGATTATTGCTCGCGAAACTATTGCCGCAGTCAAAAAAGAGCTTGGCAATTTTGGAAAAAATGGTGGCGATAGAACTCGAAAAATGAAATTATGGAAGAAACAACAGGAGGGGAAGAAACGATTAAAGGAGACCGGTCGCGTTCATGTCCCTATTAGTGTTTTTCGTGAAATTCTTAAAAAAACCAAGTAGCAGTGCTTTTTGAGGCGATTCTCTCTTCTTTCTTCTTCGTGCTACAATAGTAGAGCTATGAGGTATGTGTATGGTTGTATTTCGTTATTTTTAGTCACCCTCTCTTTGTTTTTAGGACGCGAGATTTGGCGGTTGCGTTTGCGATCTATTTCAGAATCGATGCAACTTTCTGAAGTACGGACAGTATTTAATGCAATTGTCGATGATCACAATAATTTACAGCGAGATCTCGAATATCTCCAACAACCTGATAACCTCGAAAAAGAATTACGATCTCGATTTAATTATCGTAAACACGATGAAACATTAGTCATTATCGTCCCCGATTCGGTTACATCAACTACTTCTTCATCTGTGCCATGAAATTTTTTTCTTTTTTAACTATCCGTGTTGTTTCTTTGCTTGTTGCTTCTGCTGTTGTTGGCATTTCTTGTGCGATTATTGCGGTTGGCGGATACTATCCTGTAGCGCTTGTTAATGGTCATTGGATTACCGCGGCAACTTTTTGGCAAAATCGCGATGCTGCTTTTTTGTTTGAACACAGACGCCTTTCATTGGAAGCAGGCAAGGAAGTAGACATTGATGAACATCGTCGCCTGATTATTCAGGCGGGGGTTCTTGAGCGATTAATTGAGAACGCGCTGATTCATAATCGAGCTGAACAAGAGATCGGGGCTGATTTTGCTTTTTTGGTCCAGCAGACGATATCTCGAT
>JBDKGD010000005.1:0-5331 GCA_039798365.1 Candidatus Parcubacteria bacterium | reverse complement strand
TTAATTCACTGCTTGATTTACGGAAAGTTGAAGAAGGAAAAATGGAATATCAGTTTATTCGCGTTGATATTATCCCGGTCATTCGTGAACTTGTTGATCGACTAGGATCTCTTGCTCTTGAGAAAAATATTACTTTTTCTTTTGAAGCGCCTGCGTTTGAGTCTGCTATGGTCAATGCTGATACTCAAAAATTAAAACAAGTTTTCCAAAACTTGATTGATAATGCCATCAAATACACGCCGAGCGGTTTTGTGAAAGTTACGCTTGAGATATCGCGAGGCGGATTTCAGTTTTGCGTGGCTGATTCTGGGTTGGGTATGTCTGCTGTTCTTTTGCCTCAGCTTTTTGAAGAATTTGTGCGTGATGATCGGGTGAAGCAACACATTCGTGGCACCGGATTGGGATTATATATTGCCCGCAAGATTATCGAAGCCCACGGTGGACGTGTTTGGGCGGAATCAGAGGGAGAGGGAAAGGGAAGTCAGTTTTATGTTTGGTTGCCGAGAGCGTAGGAGAGGTTCTGGTGGCCATTATATTTGACATAATTATTAACATAATGTATATCTTTTTTAGTATCTAGTTTTATTGAGTATTGGAGGTGGTGTATGACTATTTTTC
Source organism: Candidatus Parcubacteria bacterium (assembly GCA_039798365.1). Classification (GTDB taxonomy): domain Bacteria; phylum Patescibacteriota; class Minisyncoccia; order UBA6257; family 2-01-FULL-56-20; genus JBDKGD01. Next base: position 4,713 of record JBDKGD010000005.1, on the reverse strand, counting down.
TGTTAGCGTGGGCGCTTGTCGCGACGATTTTGTTGGTGCTTGTTTCTTATTTGCATTTTGTTTCTAATCCGCTGCCATTCCCCGATCGCGGTCATCGGTGTTATGGAGTTCGCGATGCAAAAGCTCAGGAAATTCTCGTCAGACTTTTGCATACTTTTGGCTTGAAGGAAGTATTTACTATGGACGCTGGTCCATCTCATCAAACTATTATGAATGACGGTAGTACTGTTATTCATTATTTAGATTCTAATGAGCGCGCAGAATTGTTTACTGGAACGGCTTTATCTATTCGTTTTGATGATCCGTTGAAAATGGCGAAGCTTTTTCGAGAAGCATTTACTAGCGTAGGATATGCGTCAAGGATTTATGAGCCGACTCTCAGTGGATTGCCACCAGGTTCTTTGTATATTCTCGTTAGCGAGGCATTTTTGGGATGGGAATTAGTGATAACCAAACCTATTATGCAAATGCCAATGCCTAATAAACGAAAAATCATCTTATCGTAACGTGTCTGTTGCCGCTTCATGATTGTCCATGGGGCGGTTTTTATTTTGACTTTTATATAAATATATGTTATAGTAATACAAGCAGTTTTTTTACAACAGAATCGGAGGTTTTTTATGAGTCAACAAGTATGGGCTGATTTTATGGCATTCCTGTTTTCCCAGCTTAATTTAATGCATCACCAGGATTGTGTGATTCATCCGTGGCTTGATTTGGATTTCGCGCACATTACAATCGCGCCACCTTTTATGCAGTTAACCGATGACATTTTGCGTGAAAGGGATTGGTTACACAGCATCATTGAAATGCAACCACATAGAACAAAGTTCTTCTATGGACTTCAACACCCACCGGTTGATGCTAGTTTTTTGAATATGCGACGGCTGGCGGATGCTGGGGTGAAGTTTTGCACCATCGCGTACCAGGATGAAAATATGTATGGCGGGGGATTTGCCGCTAACTCCCGCGTGGGACTCTCTGAAAATGGATATGGGTTGTTGCGATCTCTGGCTGATTGTGGAATGGTGCTTGATTTATCACACAGTAATAACACTACAGCGCGCGATGCTATTGATTACATCGCCTGTCAGCACCTTCCTTTAAAAATCGTTGCGACTCATGTTGGTTTGTCTTGTCAATATGAACATAAGAGAAACTTTCCTTTGGAAATTCTTAAAAGAATTATTGACATGGGTGGCTTGGTTGGTATTCCGCTTGTCACTTTTTTGCTTCATCCGGACGATGATTCGTGTATGCCGTTTTTAAGCCATGCGCGCAAAGCAGTCGATTGTCTAGGAGAGGGTGCTGTGTGTATTGGTAGCGATAGTATCTATCAATGTCTGAGCCGTAGCGAGGCGCTGATGCTGCACGAGGCAATGCTTGCAGGAATTGATCCCAATGGAGATTTTAATGCCCGACCACTAAATAACCCACAAGAACTTAATGGTCCAGAAAAACTTCATGTGCTTGCTGATATTATGGCGAGTAATGGTTTTCAGGATAGGGTTATCCGCGCGGTGTTGGGCGAGAACTTGGCAAATTTTTTCGCCACACTGTAAATATTTTTTCTATATATACCACTTCTTCTTTTTCGGAGAGGTGGTTTTTTTAATGAAAACTTTTTTATATTTCATTATGAATTTCTTGCTTAAATATATTATGGATTCCTATCAACTCAACCTAAAACTGCCTAGAGGGAGGGGTTATGGCTGATATTTCCAGTTTCTTGTGAATTTTTCAAAAGCGTCTAGCTCTTTCTGTAGTCCTGTACTTTCAGTAAGATTTCTTATTTCCTCGATAGTGCTCCATGCATAAGTATTGTGCTCTTTTTCATCGATCACTACTTTCCCACCTTTGTATCTGGCGATGAACGATATCCCAATAATACAATTTTCTTTGCCGATATGTGCGATAAAGGCGTGAAATGGATTTAGAATTTCTACCGTCAACCCAGTTTCTTCTTTTATTTCTCTTGAGAGTCCGGATAAGATATCTTCATTTTCTTCGAGTCTACCTCCTGGCGTTTCCCACCCTACTAAATTATTTTTATTGTCACTGAGAGATTTTTTGACTATAAGAAATTTATCTTCATTATGAATCAGTGCTTTGAGTGCTATGTATGTTCTTTGATGCATGATTTGTTAATAGCAGTATTTTGATTAAAAAATTGTATTGTTATTAATTAAATATACGAAGCATGCAATATTAGATTTCTTTTCATGTGATTATCTTTATATTTCATATACGTATAGATATTGTCCTCGTTTTGATTGGTCTGTCTTGATTGATATGGTCTTGATGGGCTCCAGTGTGGGCATTTTGAAGTCGCAGGAAATAATTTTTGTTTTGCGCGCGCATTCTTTTTTTGCTTTTTCCTCTATATCCGCCATGAGTTCGGGGCATAGATAGCAGATTATATCAGTGGCGTTGGCAAGATTTGTTGTTGCGATGTCTTGCTTCTTGATCTGGATATGTGTTTTTTTCGTATTTTTTCGCGCCAGTATGTACGGCCATGTTGCTAGTTCTATCCCGATGTATGTTCCGGTTCCGTTATATCTTTTATACAATGCCGTTAGGATGCGCCCATCACCGCATCCTAAATCGTAGCATACGCTGTTTGAATTCATGACTATTTCTTCGGTGATATTCTGTATGGCATGAGCTGGTATGGGAATGTATGAAATCTTAATGGTAGCTGTTTCTATCAATGAGATTATCAGAAGGATGAGGAAGGGTATGGTTGCAATAAGCAACAGCATGTCTATTGTAATGAGGATTAATTCATTTGATATCATTGTTGCTTAGTGAGATAAAAAAACCGCGATTGTTACATCTGGCAATGGCGGTTTTATGGTGTTCTTCATATCTTTTTTCTTGAGCCGGCGCTGATTACATGGTAACGGTTAGCTCTTCAAGCGGTATTCCCGCTTTCCAGAGATTTTCTAACCCTGTCCTTGTAATGTTTTGGTGAGTAAGTATTATTGTTTCTCCAAGGTGCTCAGTTGCTTCTTCGGTGAAGCCGAATATTTTAAGTTGTCCGGCTTGCTCTTTTTTTACTTTCACCTTGCAGGAAGGGGCAATTCCCAGGCAGCTATTAAAGAATAGTTGTACCTCGTGCCAGTGGTTCCATGTGGTTATCGGTCCTCTTGTGGTATCGTCATCTTTTGGTTGCATACAAATAAACTCCTTAGTATTTGGCATTTTTTGTATTTGCGCGCTTTTTTTAGTGTATCATGGTTTTTTGTTTTTTCAATTTTCATTTTATTTGTACGAAATGGTATAATGGGGGACAATAGGATTTCAGGGTTCTTTGGTTGTGAAGTTATTTGGCTTCGCAACCTTTTTTTGCTTTTGAATACTTGACATATATCATAAAAATATATACTGTATTGTCTAGTATTTTTTACCGGTAATAATTTTTATTGCAACAAAAGGAGATTGCTGCATGAATACCGTTGATATGGTTGTAAATGCGTTTTCTTCGGTTCCTCAGTCGCAACGATTACGTGAGATATTCGTTTTTATTGAGCGGTCTTGCGATCTGTTGTTTTGGGAAAAAAAGATTTTTGATTTTATTCTGGGATTACGAAAGACTGGTATTTTTTGCAGTGTTCAGGTGCTTGGACTTTCCGTCTCTGGCGAGCCGTTCCTTCTTGACTCAACCGGCCAGATTGTGCCTATTGCATCTTTATGTAGTCGAAGCGATCGAGATGTATTTGTTTGCATCCTAACAACAGGAGTGGATTATGGTTGGCAGGATGGTCGCATCGCACGATTTTTTATGCCGTGCGTGGCATCGTGCTTTGTTGTTATTGGCCAGATGTTTTCTCCTTCATATTGGAAATCTACTTCTATCGGAGAGTCCAGTATTCATTTTGTGAGAAATGAAGAATCAGGAGAGCTAACTTTTAACCACTGTTCGTGGTGGGAAGAGGATTATGTTCCGGTGTCAACGGAGCGTCCCCATGAATGGCACCTTGTCTCAAAATATGCTTTTGATGGTCACAGCAAGCAATCTGTACTGTTTGTTCCGATTCCTATCTTTGACATTAACGACGAAGAGATTTTTTCTTGTTGGGTTGATTGTCTATTTTCCTGTCGCGGTGAGGCATGCGGGGTTATGTTGAATCTTTCGCCTGTTACCGAGCCAATGCCTTGTTTAGCGTCAGAGAGTAGGGAAGCGCAGGAGATTGTTAACGATTTTTATTTTATTGCATCCAAGCGTGCTTTTCGTATCGCGGTATTGTTATCAGCTATCGTTGGTGAATTTACTCCATCGGTTTTGTTTTCTCTTGTAAATATTGACCCTTCTCAGGAATTCTCTGAAACATCTCCTGCGGAAGCTTGCGCGGAAGTTTTATTTGGCGGATTTCTCCGTTGGGTCAATAGAGACGATTTTGATACCTGTGAGCCGCGATTTGTTTTTAGAGATGACAATGTCCGATTTGCGTTTTCAAGAAATCTTTTGCTGGCTGATTTTCTTCGAGTGAAGGCATTGTTAGGGCAACGCTTTCCTCATGTTGTCTGTTGCCGTTGATTTGCTTTTATTTTTGTTGTATGGTATGATTACTCTTGAGTTGAATTGAATTTTCTCCTTAATTAGTTATGGGTTGTGAAGTTGTGTGGCTTCACAACCCCTTTTTTTATTGTTAGATACTTGACATATTAAGTATTTTTAAATACTATTTTCTTAATGGCGCATTGTGTATG
>JBDKGD010000004.1:0-11837 GCA_039798365.1 Candidatus Parcubacteria bacterium | reverse complement strand
GTCAAGGGAAGCATGAACTGGAGTATCGGTCAACAATCCGACAAAATGGATGCGAGTATTATTTGATTTTGCGTGTGTTAGAGCGAAAGTCAGCGCTTCATTATGGAAAAATGATTCATCTTGAATACTCATCGTAATACGGGGGAGATGCTGGTACATAACCCGACCGGCTCCGATAGTAAGGTGGCCAACTTCGCTGTTTCCCGTTTCCCCCCATGGCAAACCAACTTCAATGCCAGATGCCTGCAAGCTGGTGGTCGGGTAGTCTCTCATAAGAGAAAGCAGTGTTTCTGGGTGTGCTGCCACGATGGGGTTTGATGATTCATTTTTTCCAAAACCAAACCCATCAAGTATAAAAAGTGCAACAGTTCTATGCATACTAGGTATTGTACGGCAGGGAGAAAGAAAAATCAGTACCCAGAAAAGACATAAAATAAAATGTTGCAAAAAAAGACAACGATTGCGAGGTGTGGTATGATCAAAAACAAGGGATTGATGAATCAATCAAACCCGCTAAAACATAGGGTGTGGTAGATGTAGCTATCACGCATCAAAACATGAACATTTTCTTACACTATTTCCATGGAACCATTATCAATCGTCGCCGGTTTGGCGGCAGTGTGCTTTGGGGTGCTCAGTGGGTATGTGATTCGAGATAGAAGATCGCGAGCCGGACTCGGGAGAGCTGAAAAAAAAGCGGAAGAGATAGAGAAAAAGGCGCAACGGGAGGCGCAAGAAAAAAAAGAGGATGCCGATCGCGCCATCCGTGCGCGGGAAAAAGAACTGTATGAGAGTATTCGCGCGAAAGAGAATCATCTCAACATCACGCAGGAGCGACTCATGAAGCAACAGGATGCCATAGAAGTCCAAGCAGCGCTGATTCGCGAACGGGAAGAGGAGATTCGTCGCGCTACCTCGCAGATCGAAGAGCAGCGTCGCAGTATTCGTGAGTTAGTAGAAACTCAATCGCAAAAATTGGAGCAGATTGCCAATTTATCACCAGCTGCCGCCAAAGAAGAACTCATACGACAGGCGCGAGAAAAGCATCAAGAAGACTTAGCCATGACACTGCAGAAAATGTTTAAAGAGCGTAAAGATGAAATAGAAAAGAAAGGGTTGGAAATTATGGTAACGGCACTCCAGCGATACGCACGTGGTCATGTAGCAGAAGCTACGACATCATTTTTTCCGTTGAAAGACGAGGATCTCAAAGGCAAAATCATTGGTCGCGAGGGAAGAAATATAAAGGCAATTGAACGGGCAACGGGGGTGGAGTTGGTTATTGATGAGACTCCAGACAGTATTATGATTTCATCGTTTGACCCATTTCGCCGTGAAATTGCCTACATGGCACTCGAGAAATTGCTAAAAGATGGAAGAATCCAACCGGCGAAAATAGAAGAAAAAGTGGAAGAAGCGCGACAAGAGTTAGAAGTGCGCATGCACCAGATCGGAGAAGCTGCTGCCAATGAAGTAGGGGTGTTTGATCTTCCTAAAGAGCTTATAACGCTTTTAGGCCGATTACATTTTCGAACGAGCTTCGGTCAGAACGTCTTAACCCATTCTATTGAGATGGCGCATATTGTCGCAATGATTGCCGCCGAACTAAAGTTGAATGTCGCGGTAGCAAAAAAAGGTGCGCTACTGCACGATATCGGCAAAGCCATTGATCATGATGTTGAGGGTACGCATGTCGATCTTGGGAAAAAGTTGTTAAAAAAGTATGGGGTGGAGGAGGCGGTGATTTGGGCGATGCAATCGCATCACGATGATTATCCGTACGCATCCCCAGAATCGTATGTGGTGACTGCGGCTGACATTTTGTCGGCGGGTCGTCCTGGAGCGCGGCGGGGGACAGTTGAAAACTATATTCGCCGTCTTGCCGATCTAGAGCGAATCGCATCAGGGTTTCCTGGTGTGCGACAATCGTATGCAGTAAACGCTGGTCGTGAGTTGCGTATCTTTGTAGTTCCTGAAAAAATAGATGATTTTCGCGCGCTAGAATTAGCTCGGGAGGTTGCGAATAAAATTCAATCGGAGCTCAAGTACCCAGGTGAAATCAAGGTAAACGTTATTCGAGAATTGCGCGCGGTAGAGTACGCTCGATAGAAGTCGGATGAAAAAATAAAATATGATAAAATTATCTTCACAATGTTTAAAAATATAGCCATAACAGCGCTCTATGTCAGTTTAGTGTCGGTAGTGATAGTAGCAACGTCGACATTTTTCCCGTTTATCGGGGGAAAGTATTATTTTTTTCGCATTGCCACTGACATAGCTCTTGCCGCGACAGTATTATGGTGGGCGTTTGAAGCGCCTGTCGGAGAGTTAAAAAAGAGAATGAGCGCAGTAATAAAAAATCCAGTATGGATCACGGTGACTGCGTTTGTAGGAGCATTTATCATAAGCGCCCTATTGGCGGATAATCCTCATGGGGCGTGGTGGTCAAATTTTGAACGAGGGGAAGGGGGGTTTCAGATGATGCACTACTATATATGGTTTGTACTGATGGTCATGCTATTTGACACAATGCGACATTGGAGAATTGCCTTTATGGTATCTATCGGGGCAGCTGTTGGTATGATAGGGTATGGCGTGCTTGCCGCGGCAGGGCAGCCAGGATTTATTGGTCCCTATGCCGGATCGCAAAATTCACTATGGAAAGATATTTTTTCACCAAATCGGTTTCAGGGATCGCTTGGGAATCCGGCGTATGTTGCGCCCTATCTCATGTTTGCGATGGCGTATGCCGGATGGTTGCTCATGGAAGAAAAAAATAAATGGGGGCGAGTAGGGTATGGCATCTTGGTAGCACTATTTTTTACATTCTTTATTTTGGCGCAAACCAAAGGAGCGTTTGTGGGGTTTGGCGCGGGTATTGTGGTGGGGTTGCTGTATCTGGCAGTAACAAATCAAAAGATAAAGCGAATTGCCATAGCAGTACTGATAGTAAGCGTTCTGATCTACGCGGGATTACTGACAATGCGAAAGACCTTGATTGAAAACAATGTACCCGGCGCACGATTGCTCGATATAAATTTTGGAGCAGATACCCTACAAACTCGAACCTGGACATGGCAGTCAGCATGGGAAGGATTTAAAGAAAGACCAATATTTGGCTGGGGTCCTGAAAATTTCAGCACCGTGTTTGATAAGCATTTCAATAAAAATCATTTCGATCCAAATCGAAGCACGGAAACATGGTTTGATCGGGCGCATAGCGTGATCTTTGATTACCTCGCCGAAACCGGCATCGTAGGATTAATAGCGTACATGAGTATGGTGGTAGTAATAGTAAAGTCGATACTGGTTGATGTGAAAGAAAAATTGCACACAGCATTCAAGCAAGATTCAACCGTAAAGATAGCCCAAGCATTGCTGGTGAGCGCCATGGTTGCGTACATAGTCCAAGCGCTAGCGTTGTTTGATGTGCTGCCTATCTATATCAATGTGTTTTTGATGGCGGCATTTGTAGCGTATCTTTCGCAGAAAGGGCGGGTAATAACAGAAAAAACGCAATAAGAACCATGACACCAGAAATAAAAAAAATTGTAGGGATAGTAATAGCAGTAGGCATCTTGTGGGTAGCGTATTACGGATCATATTTGCCATACACAAAATCTGCCGCGTTCATCAGTGCGTTGCAGCAAATTAAAAGCGCTCGATCATTAGCGGATTTTGAAAATACTGTTGGACCGGTACTAGATGCACCCTCGCCAATCGGACAGGAAGAGTTAGTGCGTAATACCTCAAGCATTGTGTTGTCTATCGTACAGTCGAATGGACAGCAGACAGAAATCACCAAGGAGGTCATTCGGTTCTTGCGACAGTACGCTGACCCCATTATTGCACGCGAAAAGGGTATGAGTTTTTTACAAAATACCTATGTATTAGGATTAATACATACGACCGCCTATGACAAAACAGGAGACAAGAATTATCTCCAACAGGCAAAAGTGTATTTTGAGTTAAGTAAAAAACTGGGACCAAATCGACCCCAAACATTGTATGGTCTATTTGGTGTATATAAAGCGTTAGGCGAAAAAGAAAAAGCGATAGAAACCGGAGAACATATTGTACGACTCTGGCCAACCGACACCAGAACAACCCAGCTTGTCAAACAGCTAGAAGGAGAACAGTAGAGTAACAAGAAAATTTACAAACTAATTAAAATATGGTTGATTGGAGTATATGAAGACAGCACTTATCACCGGCATCACGGGTCAGGATGGTTCCTATCTAGCGGAGCTTTTACTAGAAAAAGGGTATCAGGTTCATGGTGTTATCAGGCGGGCATCAACGTTTAATACTCACCGCATCGAACATCTCTATCAGAATCCGCAGGATGAGGATAAAAAATTAATATTGCATTACGGCGATTTATCCGATGGAAATACATTCCGAAAGCTGATCTATAAAATTAATCCACAGGAGATATACAATCTTGCCGCTCAGTCGCACGTGCGAGTGAGTTTTGACATTCCCGAGTACACTGCCGAGATAACAGGAGTGGGAACACTGCGGATTTTAGAGGCAATCAAAGACTATCAGGAGCATGCAGGAGGACAGGTAAAATTTTATCAGGCATCAAGTTCTGAGATGTTTGGCGCGACGCCGCCACCGCAAAATGAAGAAACAAAGTTTCATCCACGCAGTCCCTATGGGGTAGCGAAAGTATTTTCATATTACGCGACCCAAAACTATCGCGAATCATACGGGTTGTTTGCGGTGAATGGCATTCTATTCAACCACGAATCAGAGCGTCGAGGAGAGACATTTGTGACCAGGAAAATTACCAGGGGCATCGCGCGAATCCTAAAAGGGCTCGATAAGAAGTTGTATTTAGGAAACCTAGATGCTCGTCGTGACTGGGGGTACGCTCCAGAATATGTACAGGCAATGTGGATGATGCTCCAACACGAAAAACCAGACGACTTTGTTATTGGAACAGGTCAAACACATTCCATCAAAGATTTCCTGCAAAAAGCATTTCAAGTTGTAGGGATTGACGATTGGCAGCAATATGTAGAGATTGATCCGCGGTATTTTCGCCCCGCGGAAGTGGAAAATCTCATCGCGGACGCTTCAAAGGCAAAACAAATATTAGGATGGCAACCGAAAGTAATGCTCGACGGATTGGTCGCGCGCATGGTAAGTCACGATTTAAGACAATATGATCTTCATGAATACGCAAAAGAAATTAAAATTCCTTGAAAGGAATAAAAATTTTGTAACAAATAAGGAGAAAAGTTAGTATGAAACTATGAATATAGAAAATAAAAAAATACTTGTAACAGGTGGCAGTGGATTTGTAGGAATACAAGTAGTAAAAAAACTTTTAGAAAATGGAGTAAAAAAAGAGAACATCGCGACTCCGCGTTCTACAGAATTAGATTTACGTATGTGGGAGAATTGTCGAAAGGCAGTGGAGGGGCAAGATATAGTAATTCATCTTGCGGCAAAGGTAGGAGGGATTGGGTTTAATCGCGAACATCCTGGTGAGTTATTGTACGATAATCTGATAATGGGAACACAGCTTATGGAGGTCGCGCGCCAGGCGGCCGTAGAAAAATTTGTAGCTATCGGTACAATTTGCGCATATCCAAAATTTGCACCCATTCCGTTCAAAGAAGATGACATATGGAACGGGTATCCCGAAGAAACAAATGCTCCGTATGGACTAGCAAAAAAAATGATGTTAGTACAATCCCAGGCATATCGGCAACAATATCAGTTTAATGCTATCTACCTGTTGCTTGTTAATTTGTATGGCCCCGGAGATAACTTTAATCCTCAAAGCTCTCACGTTATTCCTGCGCTTATTAAAAAAGTAGTAGATGCGCAAGAAGAAGGAAAAAAAGAAATAGAAGTCTGGGGGACAGGCACACCTACTCGTGAGTTTTTGTATGTAGATGATGCGGCTGAAGCGATCGTAAAAGCAACAATAGGGTACGATACATCAGAGCCAGTAAATATTGGCTCAGGATCAGAAATATCGATAAAGGATTTGGTTATTCTCATAAAAGAATTATCTGGATACGAGGGTGATGTCATATGGGATACTACAAAACCAGATGGGCAACCCCGTCGAATACTTGATGTAACTCGGGCAAAAGAGAAATTTGGGTTTGAAGCAAAAACAAATTTTACGGACGGACTTCGCAAGACCATAGAGTTTTATCGTGAGGAAATTAAAAAGAAGTAACTATTATTCACGTAATAACATATTACGGCTATTCAACAATCACATGATTACTGTTTTCTTGCGAGGAGGATTGGGGAATCAGATGTTTCAATATGCACATGGAGTGCATCTAGCCAGAAAAAATAATACGACGCTCGTTATAGATACAGTCTATTTACAGGATCGTACGCCTCGTAAAAATTTTACCTATCGAAATTATGATCTCGATATTTTTACCATCACTCCGCAGTTTTCATTTCTTTCTCGACTCGCACAGAAATTCCCCGCCCCTCTCCTGTGGCTAAGTCTGGATATGATAATAATTAAAATAAACAGTATAGCTGGCATACAAAAATTACTTCATGAAAAAGATGAATATGTTAATCCAGATGCGCTAAACATGTCGGGAAATCTATTAACCGTAGGGTATTGGCAGTCAGAAAAATATTTTAGAGAAAACGCAGACGATGTGCGCAATGCATTTCAATTCCGCATTCCCTTAGAGGGAGAGGCAAATAGAATAGGGGAAAAAATACTTGCAACAAACTCTGTATCGCTGCATGTGCGTCGAGGTGATTATGCTGCTGACAAAAAAGTGATGCAGGATATGGGAGAAACAAATATCACATACTACCAAGAAGCTGCGAGATATATCGCGCAACAGGTATCAAATCCAATTTTTTTTATATTTTCCGATGACATAGAATGGTGTCGTAAAAAAATTTTACTTCCATTTCCGGTAATATATGTGTCTGCTTCCTCTGCGGGACCAAAGGGAAGCCATCACTTGCAATTAATGTCGCTGTGCAAGCACAACATTATAGCCAACAGTACGTTTTCATGGTGGGGAGCGTGGCTCAATAAAAATCCTTATAAAATCGTAATCGGACCGCAAAAATGGTATGCTGATAATCGTAAAGAAGGGGATGATGTTATTCCTCGAGAGTGGATAAGGATATAACAAAACAGACAAGGTAAACTTGCAAGTACTTGCATGGTAAAGTGAAAGGAATATAATTATCCCATCAGCAAGGCAATGAAAAAAGAAACTGTATTAGTAACGGGGGGAGCAGGTTTTATCGGAGCGCATGTCGCTGAAGAGCTTATAAGACAGGGGAAGAAAGTGGTGGTGTTTGATGACTTATCCGGTGGATATAAAGAAAATATTCCCGAAAAAGCAATTTTTATAAAAGGAAGTATAGAAGATTACAAACTGATAAACGCAGTATTTAAAAAGTATAAATTTAAATATGTCTACCACCTTGCGGCATACGCAGCGGAGGGGTTGAGTCATTTCATTCGAAGGTTTAATTATCAAAACAACTTAGTTGGAAGCATAAATCTCATAAACGCATCAACAAATTACGGCGTTGAATGTTTTGTGTTCACATCGTCAATAGCAGTATACGGTAAAAATCAGTTACCTATGAGAGAAGATTTAGTGCCTGCGCCAGAGGATCCGTATGGGGTTTCAAAATACGCTGTTGAATTGGATTTAAAAGCTGCTCATGAAATGTTTGGTCTCAATTACATTATTTTTCGGCCCCATAATGTATATGGAGAAAAACAAAATATCTGGGATAAATACAGGAATGTTATCGGGATATTCATTAGAAAAGCATTAAAAGGAGAGCCACTCACTATATTTGGAGATGGAAAACAGACGCGAGCATTCACATACATAAAAGATGTAGCCCCGCTTATCGCTCGTTCTCCAGAAACAAAAAAAGCTTATAATCAGATCTTTAATATCGGCGCACATCAGCCATATACAGTAAAAGAATTAGCCGAACAGATAAAGAAAATCATCGAGTCCCCAAGCAAGGTGCAGTACCTCCCACCAAGAAACGAAGTGATGCACGCTCATTCTGATCATAAAAAATTAAAAAAGTTTTTCGATTATGATCCTCAGTACGACCTTGTCCATGGTCTTAAGAATATGATTGAGTGGGTAAAAAAGGAAAAAAAACGAACCACAAAAATATTTAAAAATCTAGAGACAACTAAAAATATTCCCGCAATCTGGATGAAGTAGAAAAAATAGTATGTTTATAAACAAAATATTCTCATATTATTCAAAAAGCTACTATAAAGCTGCTGCGCAGCGGGAACAGGGCAGAGCCACTATTGATGTAATAAAAAATATTTCATCTAATACAGTCAATTCTGATAAGGTCTATCAAAAAATTAAAAAAATAGCGATCCGATTTTTTATTGGTAGGTGGTATTGGCCAAGCACATATCCAACCGCCATTGATCCACCAACAGGAGAATTCCTATACTCTTTAGTGAAGTTAACACAGCCCCAAACAGTAGTAGAAATAGGAACATACAAGGGCAATGCTGCAATAGCTATTGGTCAGGCATTGGAGGATAATAACAAAGGAATTCTGTACACGATTGATCCATTTGAGCAGGAATTAGTAAGAACCGCAATAAAGAAATCAAAATTACAAGATAAAATACAGTATGTCATTGGGTATTCGCATGAAGTCGTTCCGACGCTGGGATTAAAAACTATTGATCTAGCATTTATAGATGGAGATCATTCGTATCAGAGTGTAAAAAAAGACATAGAATTAGTTGGTGCGTATATAGAAAAAGGGGGAATAGTAGTGTTTCACGATGTATTAATTGATGTAGCGCAAGGATTTGATGGGCCTCGTAGAGTAATTGCTGAACTTGCTAGTTCAAATAAATGGAATATAAGCATCTATCCAACAGAGGTTGGAGTCGATGAGAATAATAAGGTGTGTTTAAGAAACCAAACAAAGCAATTTACACCAGTCGGAATTGCTGTTTGTATTAAAAAATAATGTATGAATTGTGCCATTTGTCACTCAACGAATATACAACAAGGACCTAAGAATGGGTCGTATACACTGCAGCATTGCCATCAGTGCGGAGTTGAATTTTGGAATCCATTAACACATCCAGGCGAAGAGTTTTACGAAACAAGTGATTTGCATGATATAAAAGGAAGAAGGGATCTTCAGTGGCGTCATCGACAATTTTTAAAAAAGCCACCCCTTACAAAGGGGAAGTTGCTGGATATCGGATGTGGAACCGGTGAGTTCTTAATGCACTGCAAGCAAAGAGGATTTGAAGTATGTGGTATTGATATTGCTGCTCGAAACATTCAAGAAATAAAGAGGCGGTATGGCATCAGCCAGGTGTATCAGGGAACAATAAAAGATTTTGTAGCGCAACATACTCAAGCAAAATTTGATATAATAACGTTTTTTGAAATAGTAGAACATTTGGCTGATCCAATTGATTTTTTAAACGATGTAAAAAAAATATTAAATCCGGGTGGATATATTGTGGTAAGTGTGCCCAACGCCGCTCGATTCGGAGGATTAAAAGAGAAAGAAGAAAATCCACCAAATCATTTGTTTCGATGGAGAAAAAAACCACTGCAATTATTTTTGCAACAAGAAGGTTTTATAAATATTGATGTAAGAATGCAAAAAATATCACACGAGTTTTTTTTGGTCAGAGGATATTTTAGTTTGGGAGTTGCAAGTAAAATAGCCAATAAGAAAGAAGATGTTCATGGAAGCAATCAAGTTCAAAAGGAAAGTACAACTAAAAAAATAATACGAATACTTGCGCAATATAAAAATAGGGCAGTTATTCCGCTGGCAGTTTTATTGGCGTTTCCATTGCGATTGGTGGGATATGAATATTGGGACATGTACGCAACTGCCCAATATCAAATAAAGCAAAAATAATGAAAATAAATCTCACGCTACTCGGTGCTAAGTTAACAGGCGGAAGTTTCAACCTGATGGAGGTTGCCCATCGTCTCGGGGTTCGTGGATATGATGTGGTGGTCACAACGACGGGGGAATTGCATGATCTTGATTGGTTTACTAAAACTCGCACCCCTGCTTTCGATATCAATATTACGCCACTTGTAGGAACGCTGGCATATAGGATATATCGTCGTGTACTCAGAGGAACAATACTCACTCCATTCCCCGATGTTGAAATGAAAGATCTAATGCGGAGTATTCCAAACTGTGACATAAATATCGCAACTACATGGCCAACAGCATTTTCAGTGTTTAGAAGCGGAAAAGGAGTTCCGTTATATTATTTTCAGCACCTTGATTCATTATTTTCAAAAGACTTAGTTAGTAATACCCGACATGATGAGGCGTTGTATTTGCCAATACAAAAATACGTTTGCTCAACATGGCTTAAGGAACGCACCGAAGAACGGTTAAAAATAAAAGTGAATGGGGTGCTTACTGCCGGCATAGACAGATCGGTGTATCACCCACAGATTCGTCAAAACAAAAAAATAAAAATACTATCTTTAGGAAGGAAAGTTGAGTGGAAAGGGTTTAGTGAACTCCAACAGGCTATGGCGGCACTGTATAAAAAAAATAAAAACATTGAATGGATTGTGTACTCATCTCATGACACACCCAAATCAACAGTCGAAGCGCCGTTTACGTTGGTAAAGTCGCCATACGGCAAACAGTTAGCTGATTTATATGCGCAGTGCGATATAGTAGTTAATCCCTCGTGGCATGAAGGATTTGCTCAGCCTGCATTAGAGGGAATGGCTTCGGGATGTGCAGTAGTAACGACGCCGTATGGAGCTGAAGATTTCGCGAAGGATAAGCAAAACTGTCTTGTAATTGACGCAAAAAATAGCAAAGCAATAGAAAATGCAATACAGTTATTGCTCGACGATTCTGTGCTAAGAGAAGGTGTCGCCGCAGGAGGATTAGAAACTGCCCAACAGTTTTACTGGGATAATATCATTGACCAATGGGAGAAAGTCCTTGCAAAATAAAAATATGAAAATACTCATAGCCGGTTCGGCGTGGCACGATGATCTTATAAATGTTTGCGCGTATGGATTTCGTGAACTTGACCACGAGGTAACAGTATTTAACGATGCGATAAAAACAAACGAACAAACAATACAAAAAATATCAAACCGATTAGGAATTACAAAAATAGCAACACTCTTTGAACAAAAGCATCGTGAGGCAATCTCCCAAAAATTGGAAGATGCAGTCAATATATGTAGGCCCGATTTTATATTCGTTATTAACGGATCAATCTATCCTGCTGCAACAATAGCAAGAATAAGAAGGAAATACCGTATTCCGGTGGCGGCATACATCATCGACGATCCACTATTATTAAAAGATTGGCTGTTTGATGTATCGCAATATTCGGCTCTATTTGTTATTGATAAAAGCTGGATGGGGTATTTGGAATATTTTGTCCCAGGTGGTGTGCATTATCTGCCACAGGTGGCAGATCACAGAGCATTTTATCCAACAAATATTTCTAAGAAATACGATTTTTGTTTTGGGGGTACATTGTCATTACGTTTACCAAATGCACCATCAGGGTTTTTGAGAGCGCAAATTTTAAATGTATTGGCAGAAAAAAAGTATAAAATAAAAGCGTTTGCTCCAGGAATTGAAGAAGTGTTTCGATACTACCCAGCATTACGTGCTATTCAATATTCAAACAAGTATGAATCACATGAAGCATTAAATATGCTATATAATGAAAGCAAGATAACAGTCAGTATTCATAGCCCACAATTTAAGCATGGTATATCGCCGCGGGTATTTGAAGCAGCGTTTGCAAAAAGTTTTCAATTAGTAGAATATAAAGA
>JBDKGD010000003.1:0-23084 GCA_039798365.1 Candidatus Parcubacteria bacterium | reverse complement strand
CACGCGCTCCGCGCGTGCCACATTAGTCGGGGTTCTGCTCAAAATGGGTTCTGACTTTTTCAAACAAACACCACTAAGACATACAACAGTTCGCATCACAACTTATTTTGATTTGAGCGATCTAATCTTTTTTAAAAAAATCAGGACATACTCCTTTACATAAGAATGGAGATATTTTATTATATTGAACCGCGGGTAGGATTTCTTGATTTTTGCAATAACGCGCTTGCAATGGATCTCAAGCTTACGATTGGTTCGCTGACACCAGAGAAACAGGCGCGGGTGCTTCTTGAGCGGTCTGGTCTTACGGCGATCTTCGGTAGGCAGAATATCGTGCTTCGTGAGGATGTCGTGAATCCGAAACCCGCGCCTGATGTATTTCTAAAGACTGCTTCTTTAATGGATATAGCTCCTTTCCAACAACTTGTATTTGAGGATTCGCCGCGTGGCGTAACAGCCGCACTTGCCGCTGGATCAAAGGCGGTAGGCATGCCAGTTGTTCTTTGTGGATTTACGGTTGCTGCGCTTGTAGATGCGGGAGCCTGTCGTATCTTTTTCGACTGGAGAGAAATCAATGTCTCTGCTTTGATTGAGAACCTTGGTTAATAATGTACATCACGGTTAGTGTTTAACACCTTACGGAAATTCGTGAATAACGAGCATCTGTTGCGTGTTTATTTGTGACACAATATATCTTTTGCACCGCGTGCCACTTTTCTTTTATTGGTGCTATTTTGTATACTGTTTTTATATATTTTCATGATCGCGTACCAGTGGACGGCAAAAACCGTACAGCAGATCTCTGCTGATTTGCATACCACTGACAGCGGATTATCCGAAACTGAAGCGGCACGCCGGTTGCGTGAGCTGGGGGGCAACGACACTCAGGCATCGACTGTTTCTTTATTTTCTATTTTCGCAAAGCAGTACGCTAATTTTTTAATGCTCCTCTTGGCGTTTGGCGCCGGGCTTTCTCTATTTCTCGGACAGACGGTTGATGGGTTAGTGATTCTTTCTATCCTCGTTATCAACGGTGTTCTCGGCACGTTTCAGGAATATCGAGCCCAACAGACCAGTTTGGCGCTGCGCAAGCATATTCCTCAACGAGTGTCCGTTCGTCGCGATGGCGTTGTGAAAATCATCCAGCGATCCCAGCTGGTTCCTGGTGATGTTGTCGTGATTCAATCGGGTCAGATTATTTCCGCTGATATGCGTTTGATTAAGAATTTTGGGCTAATTGTTGATGAATCATCGCTTACCGGCGAGTCGACCGGCATCGTGAAGCACGCGGAGCCACTTGCCGTTACCCCGAGCGCAATCCATGAGTGTTCAAATATTTTATTTTCGGGAACGGTTTCAATCGCGGGTGGGGGAGAGGCAATTGTATTTGCTACCGGCAAACAGAGTGAATTTGGAAAAATTATCACCCTTACCCATACCTCAAAAAAGCGCAGCAGCTTTTTGGAGCAAATTCATTTGTTATCTGATTTTTTGTTTCGCGCGACTATTATTATTACCGCGCTTCTTTTTCTCATCTTGCTTATCTTTAAGCCGGGTTTGCATATCAACAGTATTTTTCTGTTTGCGGTTGCTTTGGCTATCGCCATTGTTCCTGAAATGTTGCCGCTTATCTCGACCATTGCGTTAACAAA
Organism: Candidatus Parcubacteria bacterium; assembly: GCA_039798365.1. Lineage (GTDB taxonomy): Bacteria > Patescibacteriota > Minisyncoccia > UBA6257 > 2-01-FULL-56-20 > JBDKGD01. Next base: position 21,432 of record JBDKGD010000003.1, on the reverse strand, counting down.
GGGGTCGCTCTCGCTCGTTGCTCATGGTGTTTTGATTAAACGATTATCAGCGCTGGAGGATTTGGGCGGGGTGAGCGTTATTTGTATTGATAAAACGGGGACTATTACCAAAAATATCCTTTCTGTTGTTTCTGTTATCGCCGATGACCAGGCGCAGTGCGTGCGGTATGGACTGTTGGCATCGGCTCATTTGCAGGATAAAGATAATCTTTTAGCCGGTTCGTTTGATGCTGCTTTGTTTGCGTATGCCCCCGCGCAGCAGATACAGAATTTTCATGATACTCATTTTGTTTGGCAAGAAAGTTTTGACCCCCGGTATCGTTGGCAGTTTGGCGTGTTTGTTGATTCTCGAGGTGGATTTGTAGCGGCGGTTAAGGGCGCGCCTGAAAGTATTATTGAACGGTGTCAATTGAGTGTTGCTGAAAAACAGGCAATCATGAAACGGGTGAGTGATCTCGGGTCTGAGGGGTTGCGCAGTATGGCTGTTGCCTCTGGTGCTGTTTCTTCTAAAAAAACGTATAACGAAAAAGACCTAAAACGCCTCACTTTCCGCGGGCTTATTACCTTTGAAGATCCGATTAAAGATACGGCTTCGCAAGCGCTTTCTGAAGCTCGCCGTATTGGTTTGGTGGTGAAAGTATTAACTGGAGATGCCCCTGAGGTTGCCGCGGCCGTTGCGCATAAGATTGGTATTTCAACAACACCGCAGGAGATTGTCACGGGCGCTCAATTTATGAACGCATCTGATGAGGAGAAAAATAGATTAGTACGCGATTCTGTTATTTTTGCCCGTGTTACACCGACCGATAAATTTGAAATTATTCGTCGATTGGCGGTGCGGGAGTCAGTGCTTTTCTTGGGAGAGGGAATTAATGACGCGCCTTCTCTGAAAGTTGCCGATGTCGGTATGGTGGTGCAGGAAGCATCTGATATTGCTCAGGAGAGCGCCGATATTATTCTGACGGAGTCTGATTTGCTCACGATTGTGAAAAGTGTTATTTTGGGTCGGCAAATTATGAGCAATATTAGCCGGTACATTTTAATTACGTTGACCGGTAATTTCAGCGGGCTGTACGCGCTGAGTCTTTTGTCTATTATTTCTCCCATTTTACCTCTTTTGCCTAGTCAGGTGCTTCTTGAAAATATTTTAACCGACGTGCCGATGATTGCCCTTGTCAATGACCCTGCCGGACAAGCAGAGCTTGAAAAACCAATTCGAACAGATATTCGCCAACTCGGGTTTCAGGCGACTATTCTTGGTTTTTCGGCGATTTTTTTGCAATTTCTTTTTTACCGCTTGTTTGCTCATTTGCCTGCCGATTTGTTCCGTACTCTTTGGCTTACCGAAATTATCTTATTTGAGTTTGTTCTAATTGTTTCGCTTCGATCAAAAGATTGGTTTTGGCGAGGAGCTCGTATTCCAGTAACGACAGCGCTCTTTTTCTGTGCAGTGTTGGTGTTTGTATTGTTCCTTCCATTTATTGCACCTATAAATTCGTGGTTCCACCTGGTTCCGTATGATCTTATCTACCTTATTCCTATTTTTGCAACTGTGTTTTTTGGCGGATTATTAGTCGAACTGCCAAAGCGATTTTTCTTCCGTATGCAACCCTTCTCTCTGGAGTCTGTTGCGTCTGGTTCTTTTATTAAGAAATTTTTTTAAATACATCGTATGAGCATGGATCATAATTTGAATATCCAGCTTGAAAAAAAATCGGGTGGTTTGTCTCGGCGTGTATTGATTATTGTGTTTGTGGTGCTGATTGCTGCACCACTTGTTGTTTTGGTTACATGGCAGTTTGTTGCGCGATATCAGGGACAGCGTGCTGTTGAAGAATTGGCGGTGCGTCTACAAACATATGAGCAGGATCTGCTCAATGCAAAAATGGAGGATCGATATGGTGGGTCTACTCCACAGGAAACATTGAGTCTTTATATACGTGCAGTTGAGTCTGGTGACTATGAATTGGCAAGTAAGTATTTTATAGAAAGAAAGAGATCCGAGGAATTGAATGGGTTAAAGAACGCAGATTTAATTGCTTTGCGAAATATTATTAGCTTACTTAAGCAGACTTTAATCAATTCTGGATCTTATTCTGATGATAGAATGGGTTTTACTATTAGAAAACCTTTATTAGTTGATTTTGAAAAATATCCAAATGGTGTTTGGAAAATAGTCGAAATATAAAACTAGCTATGCGTATTTTTTCTTTTTTTACTGCTCTTGTTGTAACAGGAGCTTTTTTTGTTCCTGTTTTTGCCTACGATGACACTACCACTCATCCGGCGCTTACGGAGCAGATTATTGATTTGTATAACCACTTCTATCCCGGCGATCCACTTACCAACCAACAGAGAGAATGGGTCATTCAGGGTGCGATTGACGAGGATCTCGCGCCTCGTTGGATCAACCATTTTTATGATCCTATAACTGGATCAGGCTGGACTGGCGAGAAATCGGGTTCTCTTTCAACTGATATCGTGCGTATGGTCAGTGCTCTTGGGTTGTCCGCGGAGAAGCCTTTGTCGGCTGTCGAGTGGATTGAATCACCGCTTATTCAAGAGCAGTACCAACGGTATGGCGGTAATTACACCTGGTCTCGCGGTATGCGTGCTATTGCCGAACAAGATGAAAAGCGGGCATACCAGACACTCGGTCACGTGCTGCATTTAGTTGAAGATATGTCGGTTCCCGATCATACGCGTAATGATACCCATGCTCCTGTTGGCGGCGATGAAGGATCTCCCTATGAACAATATGCTCGTCGGTATGGTCGGGGCAGTTTGTCGATTGCCCGCCAGCTTATTGAGCAGGGTGTTCCCCCCGATACCAGTTTTCAGACCATTGGTGACGCTTTGGCTTCTGTTGCCCGCTATTCTAACGCCTATTTTTTCTCGAAGGACACTATCTCTGATAGTCGGTATGAATCTCCGCGAATTATTCGTGATGATGGGCAGTTTGGCTATGGTCTTGATGAAAATGGTAAAGAATTTCCTTTGGCGATGTCTGATCATATAAATGAAAATGGGAATAAAAAGAAGATTTATTCTATAAAAAATAGAGAAGAATATTACCCTATCCTAGAAGCATATTTTTCTCGATTGAGTCGTCGCGCTGTTATTGTTGGCGCTGGTGTTGTCCGTTTGTTTCAGAAACAAAAAGCAGATGCGATTGTTAATAAAGAGTATCCGACTCATATTGCTTATTTTGATCCTGCGCGCTTGGTTCTTATCCCTAATTTTTCTCTCTTTGGCGAGTTGGCGCAGATACGCAATTCAGCTATTGGCGTCGTATCTGATTTCACTACATCGGTTTCCCGTTCTTTTTCTTCTGTTTCTGGCTTGTATGATTCATTCAAGAGTTTTTTTATTCAGTCGCCCGTAGCGGCTCAGCCAGCCCAGCTTATTAATTTGTTTGATGTTTCTTCTGCTCCTGTCCGCGCAGATGCTACTCCAGTTTCTGGTGCGCCTATTGGTACTGCAAATGTTGCTGCTCGACCGGTTCCTGTTAATGCTCTTGCGCCCCCGATCTCTATTTCTTCTGCTCGTATTGTTGCTGCTGCTTCCGTTCCAGATTCACGAGCAGTATCATCTCCTGTTGCTGTTTTGCCAAACCTTATGCCTCAGAATAGCGATTTGGGATTTGTTACTAGCGCAGGAGGTGGCGGGGGAGGCGTTCTTTCTTTTGCCCCACCGTTTGTCGATCCTTCCAGTATCACTACTGTTTCTACCGTGAGCGTAGCATCATCGGTTTCCTCATCAACTTCATCGTCTACTGCGTCAACTTCTGATCTTGGGCAGAATCAATCTGATGTTTTTGATTTTTCTCTGACCTATATTCCCGCTGATCTTATCATCCGTTTTTCTTGGGGGACACCTCCTGGAGCTGTTACTGATCCTGATCATTTCGTCGTGTATGAAATTGCCGATGTATCCGATGCTTCTTCGTCTATTATTGTGGCAACAACAACCGCGCATACATTTGATTATCCTATTTCTGAAATTGGGCGATCGTATCATTTTGCCATTACAGCGCGTGATGCTGATGATTTTACTTTCCATACAGATTCCCGCCAGATCGATATTCCCGGATTGTTTAAGCAGATTTTTGTGTATCCTGATACGCGGATGGGGAAAGATCCAGAACGTTTTGTTCTTGAAATTGCCTATGCCGACGGGGGAGGATTGCCGGATATTTTTGATTATCATTCCCACCACGGTCTGGTTGGATACCACAATGTTCCTGTTGATCCTGATATGCAGATTGATGCGATCGGAGCTAATTTTCAATTCTCCAAACCAGATCATCTGATTTCTTTTTCAATTCGCTCGTGCCAACGATCATACGAAACGGTGACTCGTCCGATTGTTATCTTTTCGTATCCAGAATATAACAGGTGCGGAGATGCGACTCATTGGATTGGCAAAGAATCTATTTCTTTTTCTGCCGAAGACAACCGTTTTTTCTGGCCTATTTCCGCTCTCAACCCTATTCATATCGGCGATGCTATTTCGTTTGCCATTTATCAAGAACAGTGGCGCGATAGATACCTTTTTCCTCGTATCGTAACTGACCGTACGGCGTATATTGTTTCTGATTCTCCGCCTTCTCACGCTGCCCCCACGGTACCTACGGAGATTTCTGCTCTTTTTGATCCTGTGCATGTGTTATTGCGCGTATTGTGGAGTCCGTCTACTGATTCTGATTCTTTAGATGGTGATATTCGCTACCAAATTCGCGCGGTTCCCCATGGTCAATCGCAAGAGACATGGCGGGATGTCGGTTCTCAAACTGCGGATGTTATTCCAGTGCCTCTTGATTCGTCCGGATACACCGTATTTGTGCGAGCTGTTGATGAATTTGGAAATACTTCCGAGCCGACATCGGTTTCGTGGGATATGCCGGAAGGATTTGTTCCATACAAGAAATCCCTTGTTGCTCATGGTGGTATGCAGCAGTTTGTGTTGTCTCATGACGCGGAGGTTACTGCTCTTCAGTTATGGACCGCTGATTTTCAAACTGATTCTCGAAATCCGGCGGCCAATGTTTGTTCGGTTGAGATTTTCGATTTCGACCCGCCTGCTGGCGATACCTCTTCCACACCTCCTACGGCTCCTGTTATTATTGCTGAAAGCGACGCGCCTTATCCTGGAGGCGGAGAGAGCGAGCCATACCAGTACCGTGGCGATAGTTGCGCGGGTGATCTTACATTCACGTTTTCCAATGCTCCAGTTCTGCGGGCCGGTCACCGGTATGGGTGGAGGTTCCATTTGATGTTGCCGGTTGCGCTTCCAATCTATCGACCAGGACATGGGATGGTTTCCTTTTTTGGCACCGATCGCGATACTGCCGGCGGTCTATTTTCTGACACGTCAATTGTTAACGCGAAATTTACCCTTATCTCGCACGGATCGGTTTTGTTTGAAAATTAGGATGTTTTTGGCGTACTTGTTTTTTTATTGTGCGTGTGGTATGTTTTAGGTTCTTTGATTTTTTCCTGCTTATCCGGCATGAAAAAGCTCAAAGCATTTGCAATTTTACAATTTTTTTCTTGAAGGGAGTTTTGTCTTATGGGAAGCAGTGTTAGTGTTGTTGAGTCGCCATGCGCAGCTAACCGTCCTGTTGTTCTTGATGACAGTACTGCGGTTATCGGATGTATTGGTCCTGCGGCGTTTTCTGTATCTCTTGCGTTATCTCGACTTAGTAGATCTTACACTCCTCCTGAGCAACGTTCTTCGTTGTCTTCCTTTACTCCTCTTGCGCTATTTTACGTAAGTCCTACGACATTGGATGGATTTTATGACGACGAACAATCTATTCTTGTTTTCGATTTCGTCAAAAAATCTATTCAAGATCAATGTCCCAAGGGTGTTCTGTGTGGAGTTCATTACCGGTGCAGCCCTGTTTCGAAGAATTCTATTGACTCTGGGATAAATAAGATTTTTAATCACGTGGGTGACATGCTTGGTGTTTTTGTGGTTTCTTCTCACCCGGCTGATCGGATTGAGGATCTGCGCAAGGGGGTCGGATTGGTGCAAAAAACGTATCCTACCACTAACGTGTGGGTGAATATTACCCCAGATGTGATAGCACGGCATCCTGATGGTAAAGATTTGGCTTCTTGGATTAATCAGAATTGGTGCTTGAATTTAGGAGTGTCGGGATTTATTTTTGATCTACACGCCAATCATAAAGTTATCGCAGATACGATTGATGCTATGAATTCTAGTGTTTCGGGATCGCTATTTCGTTTTTTCTTGGCAAACAGTTTTACCAGAGACTGGAATTTGTATCCTGTTGTCGCGGAATTGATGTCCCGATGGCAAAATATCAACTTCCTGCAGCAGAATCATTTGACTGTATCGATGCCAAGTCCCGTAGTTGATCCTCTTGTTGTTGCTCAATTTTTTTCTCGGGCTTCTTGTGTTATTAAGCGTGATAGTTCTGCTTTCTCTGCTCCTTTGGTTTCTTTGTAGTTTCCGTTCGTGTGTGGGTGCTTGGTTGTTACTCTTTCCCTGTATGCAGACATTGCATACAGGGTTTTTTCTTGTTTTTTTCTTTTAAAATTGACACAATGGGCAGTATCTATTGTTATGATCCGAGGATTTTGGAACACCATTACAAAGCCAATTTTCTGCCTAGCACCGATGGTCGATGTTACTGATGCTGCTTTTCGGCGCATCATTGCTGCGCATGGCAAACCCGATGTTGTGTGGACTGAATTTGTTTCTGCTGATGGATTGTGTTCTGTCGGCAGAGAACGGCTAATGCACCATCTTTGGTTTGATCAGTCAGAGCGACCAATTGTTGCTCAATTTTTTACCAGCCGTCCCGAGCATATGCGTGCCGCGGCGCAGTTGGCTGTTTCTTTGGGGTTTGATGGAATTGATATTAATATGGGTTGTCCGGATCGTGGCGTGGAGAAACAGGGAGCTGGTGCCGCATTGATTAAAAACCCCGCATTGGCGAGAGATATTATTCTTGCGGCGCAGGAGGGAGCGGGGGATATTCCGGTGTCGGTTAAAACCAGGATTGGTTATTTCCATGATGAGCTTTCTTCGTGGTTACCTGCGTTGCTTGCCGCCGCCCCTGCTGCTATTACGCTGCATGCCCGTACCCGTCAGGAACTTTCTGATGTTCCTGCCCATTGGGATGCCATTTCACGGGCGGTTCGCATTCGCAATGAATTTGATTCATCCGATTCGCATACTCTTATCCTAGGCAATGGCGATGTTTCTTCTCTGGCAGATGCTCGTGCTCGGGTGCAGGAGACTGGTGCTGATGGGGTTATGATTGGTCGGGGTATTTTTGGGAACCCGTGGTTTTTTTCTTCTTCGCAGCGTCGAGAGGATGTTTCGATTCCTGCTCGGTTGCGGGTTATGCTCGAGCACACCCGATTGTTTGAAGAACTTTTTTCTGGTCTTAAAAATTTTGATGTTATGAAAAAACATTATAAGGCGTATGTGTCCGGTTTCCCCGGAGCTGTTGAGTTGCGTGTCCGATTGATGGCGGCGCGCAATGCTTCTGAGGTTGAGCGCGTCTTGCGTGATGTTGATGGATGTGTGTAATAAAAAAGCAGAGTGATTGGTGGATCACTCTGCTGTTGATTTTTTATGTTATCTGAACTTTTTTTCTAAAAACCCCAGTGTCGATTCTTTTATTTTTTTGATTATTTTTTGCGGCAATACCACCGCAAGCATTCCCAGAAAAATAACCGTGCATACGGAAATCAAAAATAGCAGCACCAGTTGCTTTATTTTGCTTTCGTTTCGGGGTTTGGGGTCTTGGATTGCGTTTGTTGTTGTTGGAGCTTTTTTTGCAGGCTTTGTTTTTTTGTTCGGCGGACTTTTTATCGCCATACTTGCTGTGATATTTTGTTTGCCGTGCATATCCGGCAGTATTGTTTGGTATGGCACTGGCATGAGCGCCAGTGTTGCCGTGATAATCAGCTCAACTATGAAAATGGGCATTTTTTCTCTCTCCTGTATGTTTTTTGTCAATTTCTTTGCTCAGTCTTTATAAACGTCTACCAAGCAATAACTTGCTACTGTCTTTTATTATACAATATTTTTATCTTTTTTGCAATATACCTGTTTGAACGCAAAAACCCCCTTGAAACAAGGGGGTTTTGATAATCGCATCTGTCTGTGTCGTTTATGTATTTCCTGTCGATTTTCGAGTTAGAAAAGCGATCCATGCCTCGGTGTCTTTTTTGTCCGATGCGAGACGCGTCATTTCATCAAGGACCCGTTTATTGCTATCGGTAGCGTACCGCTCTTGCAAAAATTCTTCGTTGAGTGCTATTTTTTGCAATGTTTCCTGGGCGTTTTGCAGATATTCCGCGATTATTTCTTCTCGAGTTTTCATAATAGGTGATACTGTAGCATCTTTTTGTTTTCAGCACAATATGTGTTTCTGACTATTTTTTATGGTGGCAGGATCACTCTATTTATACTACTATAGTCTTTATATGGATACGGTTTGCACTCATCTTGATCGGATTCAGTCTGTTACCCCGACACCTCCTGATGGTTGTGGAGATTGTTTGGCTATAGGCGACACCTGGGTTGCGCTTCGATTGTGTTTAACGTGTGGTCATGTGGGGTGCTGTGATTCATCGAAGAATAAACACGCAACGGCTCATTTTTCCAAGACTGGCCATCCTATTATGCAAGCATACCGGGAGGGATCACAGCAGTGGAAGTGGTGCTATGTTGATACTATGTATCTTTAATATTTTTTTTGCTCTATGAATACTATGTTGAAGCGATTTTTTTGGATTGGCATTGTATTGCTTTGTATTGTCGTGATCGCGTGGTTTGTCTTCTTTTTCTTTTCGGGGAGTAGATTACCTGATTCCAATTCTGATCATTCTCCTATTACAACTGCGACGCATAGTTTTATTGTCGGATTTGAAGGTGATTTTCAGAATATTACCTATCGGTTTCCTGTTGATTCTTCGGCTATATCAGTTACCCCGCTTCCTAATGGATCGACTCTTTTTGTGCGCGATCGAGTTTCTGATACTGTTTCGACCATCTCTTTTGTTTATAATGGCGCTGCTGGTTTTTCTTCATCGCAGGAGATGTGGAGCGCCCATTCATATTGTCCGGATTGTGTAGCGCAATCGGTTGCTCCTGTTTCCTTTTCTGGGTCTGATGTTGTTGTTTTTAAGAATCAAACTGACTATTGGATTGTCTTTGCCCGTGATCCTGGTTTTGTGGTGGCGCGTGTTCCGGTTGGCGCGTCAGCGGTATTTGATTTTCTTTCCCATTTTGAGCTTACTGTCGAGCATGTTTCATCTGAGATGCCACGCAGTATTGGTGTTTCTCTTTTTTTCTTCAACGAATCGAAACGATCAGTAACTGACTGCAATGAAGTTGTGCCGGTAAATCGATTTGTTGTTGCTACGCCTCAGATTGCACGTGCCGCCTTACTTCTTTTGTTGGCTGGTCCAACTCCATCTGAAATTGGTGAGGGATATTTTTCGGAGATTCCAGCCCATGGTTGGATTCACGATGTGCGTATTGTTGATGGAGTTGCGTTGGTTGATCTTACTGAGCGTGTTGATGCTGGTGGCGGATCATGTCGTAAGCAGGCGATTGTTACTCAAATTGAGCGAACATTGTTGCAATTTTCTACCGTCAAAAAGGTTGTGCTTTCTGTAAACGGAGTTTCTACTGGCATTTTTCAGCCATAATTATTTTTCTTTTTCCTACCGTATTTTTATGCGTACCATTATTACTACTATTACCCCGGTTTTGTCTGATTACGAATTTCTCGATGCAGGGGATGGTGAAAAACTAGAACGGTATGGTTCGTATGTATTGCGTCGACCTGATCCGCAGGCATTGTGGCCGAAAACTAGACCGGACACACTGTGGCACACTGCTCACGGTCAGTTTATTCAAAAAGAGCGAGGGGGATCGTGGCGACGGGATTCGTCTTTGCCAGAACGTTGGAATATTTCAATTGGCGCAGTTCATGCATGGATTAAGCCCACCGCTTTCAAACATACCGGTTTATTTCCGGAACATTTTGATAATTGGCAGTTTATTACTGATCGTATTGCATCTGCCGGTCGACCAGTTTCTGTTCTTAATTTATTTGGTTATACCGGTGCCGCCACGATTGCTGCATCATGCGCCGGGGCGGCGCATGTCTGTCATGTGGATTCATCAAAAAGTTCAGTTCTCTGGGCACGAGAGAATGCAGAACTTTCTGGCTTGTCACGCGAGTCTGTTCGTTGGATTGTCGACGATGCACGAAAATTTGTATCTCGGGAAATTAAGCGTGGTGTTACCTATGACGCTATTATTATGGATCCACCGGCATTTGGTCGGGGTGCTGATGGAGAAGTGTGGAATATTGAGGACGATTTTATTCCTTTTCTTTCGTTGTGTCAGAGGGTGTTATCTCCCCGCCCACTGTTTGTTGTTTTGAATGGCTATGCGGCGGGCTATTCGGCGATTGCGTATGGCAACGATTTGGATTTTATGATGAAGCCGTATAAGGGAGATGTTGAAATTGGTGAGATGGGGATTTCGAATGCTCTCAATCTGGTTTTACCGTGTGGTATTTTTGCCCGCTGGAGTGCATCAGCATAAATTTTTTTCTATTCACATATTCTGTTTTTAACAACCATGGTCAATATTGTATAATAGGGGAATACATATATTCACCCCTCTATTATCCATGAAGTATTCATTTTTAAAAAAGTTTTTTGCCGTCCTGTTGGTGACGGGTTTTTTGGTTGGTGGTTCTGGTATGGTACTGGCTCAAACAGATTCATCTGGCATTGCTGCACTGCAAAATCAGATTAATCAGCTTTTGAAGATCGTTTCTGAATTACAGCAGAAGTTGGATTTTATGAAGAAGGCACCGCCACAGACTGATGATGTTGTTAACTCTTTTGATTATAGTCCTGGCGTCAGAGATCTGCCCAATTTTTTAACTAGCGCGCAAGATTTGCAGGCAGTCTATGTACAGCTGTCTTCGATTCCATCTGTTCGACAGGGGATGACTGATCCTGCGGTAAAGCAATTACAGAACGCTTTAAAGATTCTTGGATATTTGAATATTGATACCACTACAAATTATTTTGGCGTGGCGACTAAGAATGCTGTTGCTCGTTTACAGACTCAGGTGTTTGGTTTTCCTCAATCAGCCGATTCCGGAATATGGGGTCCTGCCTCACGAGCTGCTGTCGCAAAACTAGCGAGTGCACAGGCGGGTACTAATAGCCAGATAGCAGCTTCTAGTAATAATGGACAATCTCAACCAACAAATACTTCAACGGGTGTCGAGCAGACTTCTTCTTGTACTGCTTCTGATATTGGGTTCTGTTTGTCTATTTCTCCTGCCAGTCGCGTTATTAATCAGGGTGATACCACGACTTTTGATGTTACCGTTACTCCGCGAGGTGGTTTTTCGGGATCAGTTAATTTATCTCTTGGTAATTCAGATCCCTACTTAGTTACTAATTCTTCATTTTTACCCTCGGCATTAATTACGGTTTCTAATGTTTCTTCTCCAAAAACACAAACAATTACCATTGATACTAATTCTTCTGTTCTGCCAAATCCTAACACGACGTTTCGTGTGGATGGATATTCGGTAGCCGATCCTTCCAAGAAGGCGTATCAGACGGCAAACATAGATATTCGCGGAGGGTGTAATGATAATGGCGCAAGCGGATTACCTCCTTGCGGAACATTGTTTCCTGTTACGTGTATTCCCTCGACAAAAACTGTAACCGTTGGAGAACAAGCTAAGTTTTTGGCATCTGGCGGTGGATCGCAGTTATACTGGCATACCACAGGTGGCAATCCCTCTTGTAAATTAAATACACAAGTTCCGGGTGGACAGTATAATAATAGTTGTTCAAACATTGGAGGGGTTGATATAAATGGAAACCCAATAGAGGATGAAAATTACTGGATGTACGATGGAACATTTACTACAAAATATAGTACTCCGGGCAACTACGAGGTATTTGTAGAGAGTGAGGGGATTAAGAGTCCGGCGTGCAGAGTTACTGTTGTTGCCGCCGTGCAGGAACCTCCAGTTGGTCCACTATCTTGTCGCATCACTAATTCTCCAACCACTACCTATGGAACAGTAAACTATGATATTACTGGTGGCACTCCTCAAACTTCTTGTACTATTACCTGCAATCCTGCGAGTTCTGCTGGGTGTCCCCGTTATGTAAATGCTGTTGTTGGTGGCGGTTCTGGTTATGGCCCGTTAACCCAGCGTACAACTGTTACTATAAATTGTAATCGCCCCGCAGGAGTAACTCCTGGTGGACAGACTGTTACTGCTGCACAGACTTCCTGCAGTGGAATGATTGGTCCAACCAGTGGTTCTGGAAACTCAACCAGCACTCCTCCGGGTGGCAATACTACGAGTACCCCTCCTGGTGGAAACTCAACCAGCACTCCTCCGGGTGGTAATACCACAAGCACCCCTCCCGGTGGCGGCACTCCTCCTCCTACCACTACTGCGCCGTTAACTTGTGCACCGGCAAATCAAAATGTATATGTCGGTCAGGTTGCAACAATCACTGCTTCTGGTTCTGTTGGTCCTTACACCTGGAGCGCTGCTAATGGTAATCCTTCAACGGGTACTGGTACATCATTCACTACCTCCTATTCTTCTGCGGGAACGCGTAGTGTGACTGTGCGTAGTGCTACTGCTATTGTTGGATGTGCTATTAATGTACTTGATAACCCGAGCGCACCTCCTGCTTCTGGTGGTACTGGCAGTGGCGGCAACACGGGTGGTGGTACTGGTGTTTCTGCTGGTGGCGATATTGCGATACTTGGATTTCCTAATGGTGCTCGTATTCCAGTTGGATTTAGGGGTCAGTTTAATTGGCGCGTTTCTGTTCCAAACCCGACTGGTTCATTTGTTATTTCTCTCAAGAAAAATGGTCAGACGTTAAAGACTATCGGAAGTTATTCTGCTGATCGGCCATGTGATCCGGCATATAATGCTCCATACGGAGAATATTGTGAAGTTAGTTTTGGAGGTGCCGAATTAAGTGATCCAAACCCTAATCTTTCGGATGCTGACTATGGAGTCGCTGGTATTCCTGGATATCAGCTTGAATTGAAATGGACCAATGCTGGTATTACAAAAACTGCCACGACGGGTACATTTAGTCTGATTAGTTCCGCATACAACTACACCATTGATCCTCAGGCTCCAACGACCGGACCGGTAACGTTTGACTATCCTAAGGCAGAAGAACACTTCGGATTGATTGGTGATGGACATCACTTGGCATGGTCATTTAGTCCGGCGATTGACTATACGAAGTTCTTATATGTTCGCGAGGATGGATATACCGCTGGTGGTTCGAATGCTCCTAAAACAAAAAGTGCCTATGGCGGATTTGGGGTATTTAACTTAACTTCGAATCCCTCGTTCTTACCCCCTGGCAGATACAAAATTCGTTTGTTTGATAGTGCTGGCGCTACCTTTGACAGTCCTACGTTTGTTATTGAATCTCGGGTTTCTTCGCCTGCTGCTGGCGGCGCGACGCTTGCGACTATTGGATTAAATCCTTCACAAACTGTTTTTGCGTTGCCTCCTGGTGGCTACGCGCTCCCTCAGCTTGTCTTTCCGGCATCCCTTTCCAATCAAGCATTGCAGTTTAACGTTACTGAACCGACGCTTGGTTTAGTTCGTGGATTTTTATCTACCCGTACTGGCGTTAACCCTGAACCTTTCGGTGCATCTGTTGATCCTGCCATGTATCAAATACCATCAACAAAGACACCTGTTTTGCAGATCGGTGTTGGCGCCACCAATACTCCGGGTAAGATATATCGAATAAAAGTTGGTGCTCGCACCAGTTCTGGCGGGTATGTTGCTGAAACCGAAGAAATTACGGTCATGGTTGTTCCCCCTATTACTGCTTCAGCAAATGAGCAGACATCATCGCTGGCAAGTTTGTTAAATGTTTTGCAGACTATGGTTACTAATTTAACTCAGTTGGTTCGATAGGTAAGTTTCGTTTTTTGCGATATGAAATAAAACCTCCGGCGATCGTCGGGGGTTTTATTTGCATTTTTTTTCTTTTCTGATTCATACTGGTACTATCATGTCGCAGTTACTACCATCTGTTTCCGTGTTGTTCGAAGATAATCATGTTATTGCGGTTTTCAAACCAGCCGGTGTTCCTGTCGCTCCGGATGATTCGGGAGATCCTTCGCTGCTTGATATGGTGAAGATGTATCTTAAGCAAACATATAAAAAACCAGGCAATGTTTTTTTGGGGTTAGTTCATCGACTCGATCGACCGGTATCAGGAATTGTTGTATTTGCTAAGACCAGCAAGGGAGCTTCTCGACTTTCGGAACAGTTTCGAGCGCGTACTGTTTCTAAGATATATCACGCGCTTGTTATCGGAAGACCTTCAAATGATCGCGGCGTATTACGTAATTTTTTGAAGAAAAACCAGCACCATTCTGTGCGGCGAGCAGTTGTTGATGACCGAGATGGTGATCTGGCTGAGTTGTCTTATGCCGTTGTCTCCACCAACGGCAAGTTTTCGGTTGTTGCTATCCAACTGCATACCGGAAAGTTTCATCAGATTCGAGTGCAACTGTCAGCTATCGGATGTCCTATTGTAGGAGATGTAAAATATGGAGCTTACGAACCGTTGCCGGATGCTTCTATTTGTTTGATTGCCAATGAGCTGACATTTCTTGCCGCCACCACACAGGAGAAGATTGTTGTTCGTGTGCCTGTTCCGCCAGAATGGATTGCTCAAACGCGTTGATTTTCGCTTATTTTTGTGGCTAAATAGTAGTACACTGCGGGATCGTCTAATGGTAGGACACTGCTCTCTGGAAGCAGGTATCTTGGTTCGAATCCAGGTCCCGCAGCACTTCGGCAAGCTCAGTGCAAGTACTTCGGCAAGCTCAGTGCAAGCACTTCGGCAAGCTCAGTACAAGCACTTCGGCAAGCTCAGTGCAAGCACTTCGGCAAGCTCAGTGCAAGTCAATTCAGTATAATGAAGAAATGCGGTACGTATACATGCTTCTTTGCGATCGGAAAACTTATTATGATGTCGGACTTACGGATGATGTTGTAAGAAAATTAGTGTAGCATTGCAAGAAGCAATCATTTTTTGCCAAAAAGTTTTCTGATATCCAGCCTGTATACTGCGAGAAATATAGGATTAAGCACGAAGCGGCAATACGAGAAAAGCAACTGAAGGGGTGGTCTCGCATAAAGAAGCAGATGTTGGTAGAGGGCAAATTGGGGTATAATATCTGCACTGAACTTGTCGAGGTTTTATGGACTGGATGACTTGCCCTGAGCCTGCCGAAGGGAATCCAGGTCCCGCAGCCAACTTGAGATAGGTTCGGAGTCCGAGGAGTATTAGATATGGATAAAGATATGCAAGGTAAGATTAGAGATGTTTTGAAGCAGCAGGAATATTGTGAGCGTGATGTTGTCTATTTTCTTGTTGAGTCGTACAAATTATTAGAGAGGAAATACGAAAAAGCATTTGGTGAAGGTAAATATAGTCGGATAAAGTTTTATCGGAACTGGGCGTGTCATGCACGACTCAACGGAGATGCCGCTAAGGTCTTCACAGATTTCATCACACTCATCAAAGAACGAAGAAACGTATCGAATGCACTTGGTCAATTCGATTGGAGCTATACAATGAGTGATAAAATACGTGATCGCTTTCGTCTTTATGGGCCAATCCACTTAAGGCAAGAGATTGAGGAATTTGCAGCAGAGATTCAATACAATGACACGTTTAACTGGGAAAGTTTTAGGGTGAATTTATATGGAGTTATCAGAGACATTCCTTTGGTCGTCAAGGAGGGAGATGATGTGTTTTTTACTTTTGAATGCGTAGTGCCTCTAACCCCACAGAAATATGATGACTTCACAATAGCAGCGACTATACCTGGGATGATTAATTTTTCTCTAGTCCTGGATGACTGTTCATTATAAGCTACTGCACGATTTTTCTTGAAGTGCCCGACGTGGATCATTTTGATAAGATCAACGATATCCTCTGGAACGCTTACGAGGTAAAGGTTTCCAAAATCCGAATTCGAGGAGACCAGTCATCAGATTTTTTTGGCGAAAGAGTTTTATTGGAGTATTATTTTGCTAACAGCATGATATCTAAGCTTTTATGATTGTACGAGATTTTCAGAAAGGAGATAAAAAAGCGGTGGAACAAATTTTTGCCCTGTATTGGACTGACCCTGAATTTCTAAAGAATTTGTCACGGAAATTAGATATGTGCGTAGATCAAACCGAGGAGTATATTAACAAACAGTATAGGTTTTTTGTAGCAGAAGAACATGGCGATATCGTGGGAATTTCGGGGTTAAGAAAAGCTCCAAGTTACCTGAGACGATATGCAAGAACAGATAATCCCGCAGAGTTCTATATCCTTGCATCGAAATATAGGCATAAAGGAATTGGCACGATATTGAGATTAAAGAGAATTGAGGAAGCAAGAAAACTTGGGTTTACTGAAGTTGTATGTTATAGCCCAAATTCGCATAAAGATTCCTGGGGATTTCATGATCAACTTGGATTCGAAAGGGTTGGAGAGGTAATTGCTCCGGATGGTTATCCTGGTCAGGTTTGGCGACTATTGCTATAAACGAAATATTTGAGATTATTTTATAATTACGTTGATTTTTTATATTTTAGTGGTATACCATAAGAGATATATTATTATGAATACTTATTGTGAAAGTTGTTTGATGCCATTTGCCAAGGACAAGGGAGTCCGTGAGTCTGATCGGTACTGCAGTCTTTGTTTTCGTAACGGTCGACTTTCGTACGAGGGGACTGACGTGAAAGAGTTTCAGCGGGTTTGTCGGGCATCTATGCGTGTGCGAGGAATAAATCCATTTTCGGCTTGGCTGTATACTTTTTTGATTCGATTCGCGCCTCGATGGAAGGGCAAGTAGGTGGTGGCGCGGTTTGAATCTGTTTTTTGGGAGTGGTAGCATGAGGGTATGTTATACCCTCTATTTTTTCTCGTGGTTTTTGGTTTGTTGGCTTGTCTGCGTCAGATAAACCAGTATGAGCGGGGAGTGAAGTTTACCATGGGCAGGTTTACGAGCATTATGGAGCCCGGGTGGCGACTGGTTGTTCCTGTCTTTCAGTTTTACCGAAAGGTTGATATGCGGGTGAAAGCCGTTGATGTTCCTGATCAAAAGGCGATTACCCGAGACAATGTTTCTGTAACGGTCAATGCTGTTATTTACTACCGCGTATCGTCTGCTGAAAAGGCAATTATTGAAGTTGAGAATTTTCAGTATGCTATTTCTCAGTACGCGCAAACTACCATGCGCAACATTGTTGGAGAAGTTAGCTTGGACGAACTGTTGGCAAACCGCGAAAAATTGGCGGATCGTATTCGGGAGATTGTCGATCAGGAAACGGATGCATGGGGACTCAAGGTGAATAATGTTGAGTTGAAAGATGTCAGTCTTCCGGGAGACATGGAGCGCACCATTGCCAAACAAGCAGAAGCAGAACGCGAAAAGCGAGCAGTGATTATTAATTCTGAAGGAGAGTTGGCGGCGGCAAAAAATATGGCGGAAGCGGCTGATATTTTATCGCGCGTTCCGGGTGCTTTGCATTTGCGTACATTGCAATCCATTAATGATGTTTCCTCGGATCAATCAAATACAATTGTATTTACCGTTCCTTTGGAAATTATGCAATCGTTTACCGGATTTTTGAAATCAAAAGAGAGGGAATAGGTTTTAATTGGCTATGCCTTTGCATGGTGTTGTAAAACAAAAACCGCCTCATACGAGGCGGTTTTTGTACTATGTGGGCTTCGCGGATTTATTTCCACAAGACCAGTACGAGTGACATTGCCAATAGTGCCACAAAACTTTCTGCCGCGTTTAGGACAAATAGTGCAAATGGTTTGCCTTCCCACAAAAATGATCCTGCTTGAGTGGTGGCGACATACCCGAGCCATATCCAGAATGCTAGCTTAAGGGCAAATATGGCGGTTCCTGAATCATTCATAAAGTTTGCCCATACGAATGCGTCATTTGCCAATACTACCGATAAGAGTAGCGCGGTCACTACCCCTCCGAGCATTGCTTGAACAGGGGTTAGTTTCATTGATTTCATGCTTTCAGGGGTGAATTCCATCAGTTTTTGCCATTGTCTGCCAAACAGAGGTCCATACCAGAGCATGCCAACAGCCATATTTACGATAGCGGCTGTTATAACTGCCGCGTAATTTATTGTTACTTCCATTGTGATTTTTGATGTTTTATATGCGAGCCGACCTTTCTGATTATTATGTATTATAGCAAATAAATAGTACGCATTTTCTTAAGAGGTTTTTGGAAACGGTTTAATTTTTTTTATCAGAACACTCTTTCGCGGTTATAGTGTTTTCATTTTGTATACTTTAATAGTATATGAAATATAAGACAATTGCTTTTTTCTTCGGTATTATTTCGGGTCTTATTGTGGGTGTCGGTTCTACTTCTCTGTACTATCAATCTCAGCGACAATCTGTTGATATTGTCGCAACGCCTTTGAGTCATGAAAATTCTTTACATGTTCAGATGGATGCCATGACGCAGGGTCTTGTGGGTAAACAGGGTGATGAGTTCGACAGGGCATTTTTGACTGAAATGATTGTACACCATGAAGGTGCTGTAACTATGGCGCGCCGTGCTCTTGAACAGGGTCACCGCGAGCAAGTGCAATCTTTAGCGCGTACTATCATTACGAGTCAAAGTGCTGAGATTCAACAGATGGAGAAATGGCTTACCGATTGGTATGGCGCGCAATAATTCTTTTTAATATAAAAAACCGTACTGTTATTGTTCAGTACGGTTTTCGACAGTATGTTTCGTTGGTTTTATCTTGAAATCAGAGAGAAATCTTTTGAGTTCATTTCAAATGACAGTGGCCAATGCCCTAAGGTCCATTCCCCATCTTTTTTTGTTAGATATTCTACCAACACTACTCCATTTAAGTGAAATGTTGTTCCAAGGGCGAATATCCGCCACGGGTATGATCCGGCTTTGTTTTCCCATTCTTTTGGTATGCAGTGTGGGTTCTTTTGTAGAACTCGCAGAATATTAGCTGGGGGAAGTATTTTATCTGCCAGTTCTTTCCGTATGATGTATCCGTCAGATTTTTGATTTGTATGTTGTTTTGGCGATTGCCATAGTGCAAATGCATCTAGTGACCAAGTTACTTTTCCTAACCTTGTTTCTTGGTAATTTACTTGAAACAAGATTGTTTCCGGTTTTTCCGTGCAATCTATTACTAATTCTTCCATTTTTTTACTCCTTCTCTTTTTCCATTTTCAGGTACCTTTGTTTTTTTATCCTATATTGCATATTTTGTCAATTTTTTATCTTTATCTATGATTTTGGTATATTTTAGGTATATTATTTTTTTATGAAAGAATATATTGGCAATATCGAAGCATTGACTCTTGAAAACACTGATTTTCGCCGTGTGTTATACACGACTTCTCGGATGCAGCTGGTACTTATGAACATTGCTGTCGGTGAAGATATCGGAGAGGAGGTTCATGATCTTGATCAGTTTCTCCGCATTGAGGCAGGGGAGGGAGAGGCGGTTGTTGGTGGAGTTTCTCATCCTCTTTCTGATGGTACTGCTTTGATTGTTCCCGCGGGGACCACTCATAATATCAAAAACACGTCTTCTTGTGACTGTTTGAAGCTGTATACTATCTACACTCCTCCGGAACATCGGTACGATGTTGTTCATCCGACTCGCGTCGAGGCGCTCACCGCACACGAACACTTCGATGGGGTGACCGATTAGTTTATGTTGCATGATGTATGCCGTGTATATTGTTGAGTGTCGCGATGGTTCTTTCTACACTGGCATTGCTACCGATGTTCATCGGCGCATTCGCGAGCACAATCAGACATCCCGGGGTGCTGTGTATACCCGATCCCGTCGTCCCGTGGTGTTGCGTTTTTTTCGATATGTTTCGGATCGTTCCGAGGCATTACGATTGGAACTGCGCATTAAACAGATGAATCGTTCTGAGAAAATGCTTCTTATAAAAACACCCCGATAACCGGGGTGTTTTTATATTGGAATTTCTGTTTCTGTTAAGGTTTTGGTTTGGTCGTACTTGACTGTGATGCGGTATTTGTTCGAACGCCAGCTTGCCCAAAACAAGACATTGCTGGATCATACCCTGCTTGCCACATCATCAACATACGATCATGTTTCATGTTCGTCGGATATCCTGCCATCGAGAAATCATTGCTGAGCAATGCTTTTATTTCTCCTAGTTTGAATCCGAACGCAAACACAAGACCAATTGCGATAATGCCGAGTAGCCAGCGGGCGAGCGAGTGTCTTGAGTAACTCATTCCCATGTGTCCGCATCCGCCACAGCATCCGTATCCGCTACCGCAACACTGGTTTGCCATAGCCATATATTTTTCTGCTGCGTCTTTTTTATTTTCTGCCATAGTATATGTGTATAGTGCGCGACCTTTCTCTGTATGTATTATTATACGCAACTTTTTTTCTTTTCACATTTTTATTGAATCTTTCTTTGTGGAAAAACATGATATCGGTACTTTCATTTTTTGATTTGTAGTATGCTATTTTTATGAACCGTTGGTTTTTCGTTGCATTTTTCTTTTTCTTAACACCGTTGTGGTGTTTGTCTGCGTCTGATATTTCTTTTATTCCAGCATCTTCGGTAGTCCAAGGCGATCCTGTGTTGATATTGCTATCAGCGCCACCTTCTCTTGTTTCCCAGGTGGTCATTCAGGATAACCGCGTGGCGTTTTTCCCTTACCAAGAGCATACAGCTGTGTTGTATGGTGTTGATATTCATGCACCTATCGGAATCCGTACTGTTCGGGTTACGTTTACCGATCATACAGTTGCCACGAGTACTTTTTCTATTATTGCCCGTGATCGATACCAGGCACCTCTTCCTATTCCTGATTCTTTGGGTGGTAATACTCCCGATAATGATAGTCGCGTTGTTTCTCTGTTAGCTCGCGAAAATGCAATTCTTTCTCGTCTTAAAACAGGAGCTAAAAAATTTTGGACTGAACCGTTTCGATATCCGCTTGCTTCTGTTTTTGTTGTTGATCCCTATGGGTATGATAGAACAACAGGTCGTTACGCAATTGTCCACAAAGGGACTGATTTTCGAGCCAGTGTCGGAACACCTGTTTTTGCTCCCAACAGGGGCGTTGTTCGTGTTGCCAGATCTTTTACTGTTTATGGAAAGACTGTGGTTATTGACCACGGTCTTGGCGTCCAGACATTTTTGATGCATCTATCGCGTATTTCTGTTGTGCCCGGACAACTTGTTCGTGCTGGTCAACGTATTGGATTATCTGGAGAAAGCGGATACGCCACCGGACCGCATTTGCACT
>JBDKGD010000002.1:0-6183 GCA_039798365.1 Candidatus Parcubacteria bacterium | reverse complement strand
GTACTGAACATACCTCTGCTTCTCATCTGGCTCTACGAAATCAATACGCCCCTGATCCATTACCCACCCATTACCTGACCGTTCAATGAGGATTTTATAAAAAACCAGCTGGCGCAGGTAGTTGCCATCGGCTGACTTTGTTCGTCCCTCTATTTCATTTTTTGTTTTTATGCTTCCTGTTTTATAATCGACAACTCGCACCCGCGATGCATCCAAAAAATCAACTCGATCCAAAAATCCTGTAAGCGGAATTGATTGTTCTGGCGATTCTCCAAACGCGTCACCGGTCAAAACCGCACCGGTTATTTTTACCTCTGTTCGACACGTGGTTGCTCTTAGTACTGCTCCATACTGTTTCACATACCCCCGTAGTGCCGTTGTTCCTTTCTTCATATATGATTCCGCATCAGCACCGGTTAATCCTGATCGCTGTAAATGGTGGGCAAACAGCTTATCAATCTGCGCTGGTGATATTTTTTTGCCTGTGGCAAATTCATCAACAATATCTTTAAGCGCGGCATGGATAGCTGTTCCATAGGTTTGGGCGCGACTCTTTGCCGATGGAATCCGCAGGAGATTTGCGTAAAAATATTTCATTGGGCACTCCAAAAAATTATTCACCGCCGTTGCTGAAAGACCGACTGTCGCCACGCGTTCACGAATGAATTCTCTGTCTATAATGCTGTTTTTCTGTTCGGGTGCTACCGGCATCATGCCGCTTGTCGATATTGTTTCATCCTTATGATATTCAATAACCCGAACCATGGCAGGGTGTATTTCACTCAAAAACGTACTCGGCAGTTGTTCGCCAGTCGAGATGTTCTGGCGGGCATATGACAGGTACAGAGCGT
Organism: Candidatus Parcubacteria bacterium; assembly: GCA_039798365.1. Lineage (GTDB taxonomy): Bacteria > Patescibacteriota > Minisyncoccia > UBA6257 > 2-01-FULL-56-20 > JBDKGD01. The sequence goes on along the minus strand of JBDKGD010000002.1, from coordinate 5,332 downwards.
GGCGCGCCCGTGTCATCGCGACGTACAGCAACCGGCGCTCATCATCGTCACTGCGCCCGGATGCTGTGCGGGTTGTATCAAGTCGTATAAGGTTTGGCAACTTGAGAAATTCTTTTTTCTTTCTATTTCCCCAGTGCCCATCGTGCACCTGCGTGATCCATACAACATCAAATTCCAATCCTTTTGCCCCGTGCGCCGTCATCAGCACTACCCCACCTCCCGTTGTCGCGCGCGGTGTATGTGATATCGGAATATTATACTCTTTCAGTAATGCAATATACTGGCACACATCAACCAATGAATATCCTGGATTCTGCTGGCACACTGTTTGGATTTCATTAAACAACGCCGTTATGTTCGCCAGGGTATCAATGCTATTGCTATCCGCCAATGCCGCAGCCATGCATCCCGATGCGTACGCGATATCCTGAAAGACTTCTACCGGCGATGCATTGTGCGCCATAGTTTTCCAACGCACCATCTGTTGACCTATTCGCGCCAGTGATGCTTCGTCATCAATACCAGCAGCGCGACGCAGATCGGCAGAAATCATTTTCTCGATGATTGTCGTTGAATGATGCGCTGGTCGGTACGATATGATCTTGGCGATATCCAGCGGAGAAAGTCCGAAAAAATCAAAATGGAGAATATCGGCCATCAGTTCGTCGGCGGGAAATTCAGCAATGGCTTGAAACACGGCAAGCAACTGCCTAACTCTTTTGTCGTACAAACTGTTACTCTTTGAAATAACACGATGTTGAATGCGTGCGTTTTTCAACCCAGCGGCAAACAACGCCGTATCCCGATTGTCGCGACAGAGAACCGCTATCTGATCCAAGGGCACCCCTTGCTCGTGATGCATTTTCACTGTTGAAACCAACCCCGACACCTCCGCTTCGACTGAATCGCACACCGCGATAACAGGCACTATTTCGCCGCCTTTATTGGCAGCGGTTAGTGGTGCTGATACATCGCTATTTGAAAGTTCTATCCCTACGTCCTCTATCCGATTCATCCGCCCCGAGATAACGACATGGGATGCGTCAAGCACTGCTTGGTTTGATCGATAATTGTTCGTCAGCACGATTAACCGTGCCGAGGGGTATAGTTTTTTAAAATATAAAAAATTTTCAATACTAGCGCCTTGGAAGCGAAAAATTGCTTGCTTCTCATCGCCAACAACAAAGAGATTCGGATGATCTGAAAAATTTGTTAAAAGCTCCAATATTTTATTCTGGGCGTTATTGGTATCTTGATGCTCGTCAACTAAACAGTAAGCAAATCGTTCCTGTATGGTTAAAAGCAAATCGGTATGTTTGTGTAGTGCCGCTGCAACCTCAAGAATCATATCTTCAAAATCATACAACCCTCGCTCTGCCATGCCGGACTGATACGCCTCATAGACTTTTTGCAACTGCATGTTTTTTTCAATGCTTTTCTCTTCTTGCGCGTAGACTCCTTTTAGTTGTCCGGCATACCGTCCGGTTTGATGATAGCGATCAGGTACTTCATCGTATTCTTTTTTTGCGGCTCCTACTATGCGTAAAAAATTTTTTGGACTTACGCCTTCGCGCTTTATCTGCGCGATTGCCTGCGCGATTGTTGCGCTATGAAACAGCGGCTGCGCGAACGGCTTAAGTAGCGGCACATCAACGCGCATGAGCGCGTCTTGCACTACCTGTATACGCTCCACGTCAGATGCGCTGCGACGACCAAGCATGTCTTCAAAATATTCAGGGTAGGTTGCAAGTATGTCGTTACAGAACCCATGAAATGTCCCTATCCACACTCTGTATGCCGCTGGACCAATGATTGCCGCCAGCCGAGCACGCATATTTGCTGCAGCGTTTTCGGTAAACGTGAGCGCGATAATAGCATCCGGCGTGGTATCTGTTTTCTGCAGTATATTGGCAATCCGCATGGTTAAAATTTGCGTTTTTCCAGTACCGGGACCCGCAACAACCATTACCGGACCTTCAATTGCCGCAACGGCTTCTTTCTGTTGAGGATTTAACTGCTCCCATGCCAGCTTGAACGACTGCTTCTTCATAGCGCCATTATACCGTGTCTGTTATTGCCGGCACAAAAAAACAGTCTGCTGGCATTGGCGCGTTTGCAGACTGTTCGTGCGTAAATGTTATTCTGTTTCATTCTGAATACACCGTACCCGCCACTGATCCTCCCGATGAAGATGTGGCGGAAAACTCACTGCCGATTGTCGTACAAATTCCAAACAGCTGCTTGACTGGCTGATCCTTACTGAGTGTTACGGGAATTTTTATTTTTCTATGAGGAACCAACACTGTTATTATTGTTTGATTCGAATCTTTCGACGCAAAACTTGACGCGGTAGCGTCGATCGTTAATCGACGATATTTTTTATTGTATTTTACATCTACTACCACCTTATCAACCACCAATACCGGAATGGTCGCGACTGGTCCATTGGATACCGTATCATTTGCAATCACCGTGACCCAGAATAATCCTGGGGTGATATAGACATGGGATACCGTTATGAGTCGTCCGGATATGTTATATGTTTCTGCCTCCTGATCGGCATCGCCAAACCACACCCGAATACTTACCTTGTCATCTTGATCCGCATCGTCAACGATACAGCTGATACTTACATAACTGTACTGCGTTGCCTCGATTGTATCGCCTGATGCAAACACAACGATTGGCGGTCGATTCGCTGGCTCGATAACAATACTCGATGAATCTTCTTCTGAAATTCGCCCATCTACAGTTACTACTTGCAATGTCGCTTTATACGTTCCCGGTTGAGCGTACCAGTGGGTCATGATCGGATTTGACCCAACACAACATGATGTTCCATCTCCAAAATCAACTTTATACAAAACAATATCCTTGCCCAGCGGATCATGTGACCCGCTACAATCAAACTGCACATACGAACATGCTTTCCCTGAGACAATTGGGATATACGCGTTCGGCAATTCACTGGTTGCTGCACCTATTGCCTGAGCAACAGACACGTTCATTGTTATTGCCATCAAGCATACTACTGTCAACATCCACAGCGTTCGATACATAGATCACCTCACTTTCTGTCACTGTTATATGGTACCGTCATGCCTATAGCTGGCATCGACGGTCTTTTAGTGTTGCTAGTATATCAGTATATCCTATCCACTGATTAGTTAATAGTGTCAGAGCCGCTTATAGCTTTCTGGTCAGCGGATTCCCCTGAAACACTCTGCACCTTCCCCAGCTTCTGTTCAATACGGCGACTCTTGCTGGTTGCATCTTCAATCGTATTACTGGCTTCTTGCAATTTCTTCTGTGTCTTTTCTAATAGATCGCCAAATTTTCCGAATTCTGTTTTTATCACCGATAGCAATGCCCACACATCGCTGCTTCGCTTCTCGATTGCCAAGGTGCGGAACCCCATTTGCAAACTGTTCAAGATCGCCCAGATCGTTGTTGGTCCGGCAATAATTACGCGGTAATCTCGTTGCACCAGCTCAACCAGTCCGGGTCGGCGCAGTACTTCCGCGTATAACCCCTCAATAGGTAGAAATAGAATTCCAAAATCCGTGGTGTAGGGCGGGTCGATATATTTTTCGCGAATATCTTTTGCCTCTCCTTTTATGCGAACCTCAAGCGCCTTGCTGGCAGTTTCAATTCCGGAAACATCACCCGCCTCGCTGGCATCAAGCAATCGCTGATAGTCTTCTATCGGGAATTTGGCGTCAATGGGCATCCATACAGGTGCCTGCCCCTCCTGTTTGCCCGGCAGTTTTATAGCAAACTCAACCCGATCGGCGCTGCCGTTTTTTGTCGCGACGTTGGCGCTGTACTGGTCGGCAGTTAAAATCTGCTCCAGCAACTGCGAAAGCTGCACCTCTCCCCACGTTCCCCGCGTTTTGACGTTCTGTAGTACTTTTTTCAAATCACCAACGCCCGATGCCAATGTCTGCATCTCTCCCAACCCCCGATGCACCAGATCAAGTCGGTCGGAAACCAATTTAAACGAATCACCGAGACGCTTCTCGAGAGTGGCGTGGAGTTTCTCGTCTACGGTCTCGCGCATTTTCTCTAACTTGACAGCGTTATCGGTTTGAATCAACTGGAGCCGCTGCTCAATGGTTTCGCGCATTTTCTCTACCTGCTGCGTGTTGGCGGTTGTTATGGCATGGAGTTGCTGCTCAAACCGAGCCAGTTGCGCGGTCTGATTCTGTCCGAAATCACTCATGCGCTTATCAAGACTATCGCCTACTGACTTAAGAGAGTCGGAGAGCTCCTGACGATTAGATCGAAGCGCTTCCGAGACTGTCGCAACTATTCGAGCGTTTTCATCTTTGATCACCCGCTCGGTTTGCCGCGAATCGGTGTTGGCGGTCAGTTTGCCGCGTACCACCAAAAGCACCGCCAGAACCACGCCGGTTAATCCAATATGTATAATCCCTACGATATCGATGATCTCCATACCCTGTATCATACCAGCTTGTACCATAATAGAAAAAGCTCTGCATTAATATATTAATGCAGAGCTTGTACTGTGTTGGTAGAGTTCACTAAGTACTAGTTTTCAGTTTCTTGTTGTTCCGGCACGATAAAAGCAAAACCGACCGAAGGATTCCACTTATGCGTAGATTTACACGCATGGATTGAACGGCTGTTATTGAAACCGTCCACCACTAACAACACCTGATCACCATCATGACCTACTATTGGTTCGTGCATAACAACGACGCACGACAAACCCATTGCCTGAATATCTTCAGAAAAAAGACAATCACTGACAAGGCAGGTCAGTTCGGCGGGTGGCTCAATAAAACCACGCCGTTTTGCCTCAGCGCAGATCTTATTCTTGGTCCGGTGGTTGTCTGTAAAAAGTTTTCCCGGCAGAACGGCGATTTTAGTTGTTGTCTTGCCAACTATTGATGTTGACCCAAGGTCAAGCGAATGGAGCACCTGCTTAGCATAGTTTCCAATGGAAACTCCGTCGTCCTGCAAGTGCTTAATCAAGTTTTTGCCGGTTACTCCATCGTAAGCGACACTAAAGTAGATGATGCCATCTTCTTTGTGCCACGCAATGATTCTTCCAGAACCTAATGACTCAATACAACCAACGGGTGCCAATACTTCACAACATTCCATAACAATGAATCTCCTTTTGTAGTCACGGTGAGAGGATGGCTGTTTACAACAGATCATCCCTTGAACACTTTTTAAACAAGCTCCTAACTTTATATTACCTATTTATATATTTGTCAATATGTCATAGCGGTTCAATCGTTTTTGCACTGCCCACCAGCATGCTTTAGCACCAGGAAAAATATTGACTATTTATTAAATATAC
>JBDKGD010000001.1:0-23089 GCA_039798365.1 Candidatus Parcubacteria bacterium | reverse complement strand
TTCTCAAGCGTGGTAAAAATGTCTTCCTCCGCTTGCGCATCCAGTGCGGACGTCGGCTCATCAAGAATAAGTACTCGGGCGCACGACTTCATGCGGAAAAAAAGTCGAGCCAGTGCCAGCCGCTGCCACTGACCTCCCGACGGCTCAATACCGGAAAAATCATTACCCAGCCACTCCTCTATCCCCTTCGGGTATGTATCGACAACAAAATCAGCAACCGCCAGACGCAATGCCGCAATCACTTCCCGATCAGACCGGACACGCGTTACATCCCCAAGTCCAACCATCTCCGCAACAGGGAGTCTGAATTTTGAAAAGTCCTGAAATAGAACCGCTAACAATCGATACCAGCTCGCAAGCGAAATAGTTCTCAAATCAACACCATCAATCAACACGGAACCACGCGATGGATGATAAAAACCACATAGCAAACGAGTAAGGGTAGTTTTTCCAGCTCCGTTTACCCCGACAATTGCCAAGCGTTGACCCGGCAAAACGGAAAATGACACTCGCTCCAAAGCAAGTGTCTCCCTCTCCTTGCCCGGGTACGAGAAAGAAACATCTCGAAATTCAATAGAGGGAGTGCGGTGTTCGGGTAAAACAAAAGATCCTCCAACAGTTGAAACGATCGGCTCTAGGTCGAGAAATTTCAATGCATCAGCAACAAACAGTAGATCCTCATACTGCTGACCAATGCTTCCAAACACGCTCCGTGCATTCGTACGAAGAGATACAATGGCTGTGACAAGAAATACCAATATTCCCGGGTTGATATGCCCTAGAATGCCCTCGGTAATGAAAAACAAAACAACAAAAACGTGCACAACGTCTCCGAACATGCCCAGTCCGACTGAATAGCCGAAATTCTTGCGCTCCACGGCAATCTGTTGATGACTAATACGCTGGACAATCGCGCACGCGCGATCGGCAAGGTAGTCGATGTTTTGGAAAATACGCATTTCGGCAATTCGAGATGCCATGCCAAAATAGCTGGAAAGCTCTTTGTGTAAACGAAAATCATGAAGATTGCGGCCCCATATCTTAAAAATATTGCCACCCAGATGAAATCGAGCAATAAGTTCAGGAACAGAAGCCACAAGGACAACCAACGCAATCCACCAGTAGTAAAGACCCAGAGCTCCGATAGCCAGAGCAAGATACACAAACGATTGCGAAATATAGACCGTGCGTGTCGCAAAACCAACCAGGCGATCCATTCCCCGTTGCGCGCGCGAAAGCAAATTTTGGCGCACAGGGTCTTCAAAAGATGCTACATCCAAACGCGCCTGCTGACGGACAATCAGAATATCAGACAAATTATCAACTTGAACAAGAAAAATCCGGTCGAAATATCCATATAATCGATCCAAAAAACTGGATACGATAGGCAGTAATGCCCACGCGCAAATCCAAAATAACAAGGTTGGCGAACGTAGCAGTTCAATCAAAATCTGAGAAATCGACTGTAGATGGAAAGATGTAAGAACAAAAACACCGTTAATCACCTGCGAAAAAGCGTAGGTAAGAAAAAAACTGAGCGCGGATGTTGTAAATAGAAGCAAAAATAAACCAATAAACAACACCCGTCTACCAGTAGTTACCAGATACAACACTCGCCAGGCAATGCGCAGAAACAAGCCAAAAGATCGTTTTTCAGTTATTTCAAGAGAATCTTTAGGGGTAGTCATACAGAAAACTCCTTGATAATTATCGGGTGAACAATCGACAAAGACAATACAAGATGTTAAATCAACTAGATATTATTATATAATATATAAATAAAAAGTCAATATTTTCGCATGCTGTATGCTTATATTTAACCGCTCCGCGAAAATAAGAGGTGCGCCCAGCAACATCTGACGCAAGTACGCGAAAAAGAGAAAATAAAAATACGGTATAATAAAAAAATGCGTTGGCTTATAATAACAATTATAATAATCTTGGCAATAAGCAGTATGCTACTATACGCCTATCCGAATTATCTTAGGATAATCGTGACATTTCCAACTCCAACAGAGCACACCAAACCAACAACAAAACAAACCGAATCTAAAAAAGAACAAGCCACACCCACCACGGAAAAACCAACATTTATCGGACCAACAGGACAACCATTTGTTATAGGTCCAGACAGTCCCCCTCCAGAATAACAACAATCACATCGTTATAATTGACTTGAAAAAAACTAGAAAAAAGTGGTACAGTATACATCAGCAAATCATAAAAGAAGTATTTAGTAGTAATCAGGAAGAAGAATCAAAAAAGCGGGATTCGTATAGTGGTAGTACACGTCCTTGCCAAGGACGAGGCGCCAGTCCGATTCTGGTATCCCGCTCAAAGTAAAAAACCCTCAACATGCAAGGGCTAAATTCTCCAACATATCGTATACTACAAGGAAGGCAGACACGTATAGAAAACACCAAAAAAACGTAACGTAACCAACCCTTCATTCGTTATACATGATAGACCCCGAAAAGGATCTAATAGAGAAAGCAAAAACTGCCGATCAAACCGCGTTTGGCATTCTCTATGACCAGTACAACAAACAAATATACCGATTTATCCTTCTGAAAGTAAGCCATCGGCAAACTGCCGAAGATATAACCCATCAGGTATTTCTAAGCGCCTGGCTTAACATAAGAGGGTATAAAAACCAGGGATTTCCCTTCTCTACATGGCTCTATCGCATTGCCAGAAACAAGATCATCGATTTTTACCGGACGAAGCGAGAGATTGTGGAGATTGACGATGAAACAAATCAGAAAATAACCGACTACATCGCGATCGACACGGCAGAAAAAGCAAACCGTACATGGGAGTTGGAACATATAAAAAAGGCCATTACAAGCCTAAAACCCGAATATCAGGACATTCTTATCATGAGATTCATTGAGGATATGAGTATTCGGGATATCGCGAAAATCATTGAAAAAAGCGAGGGGGCGGTAAAACTCATACAGCATCGCGCCATGGAGCAATTAAAGAATATTATTCATAAAAAAGGATAGGACAATCGTACGAACATGAACTTAGAACAATCACTACGCCAGTTAAAAAAAATAGTGCCCGATGAACAAGCCATGCGCAAAAGCCGGGGCATTATTTTGGCGCACGATCCCTATCCAACCCCGCCATCATGGGCAACCCGAATAGGGTCTCTCATCGTAGAGAATGTACAAATAGCAACAAGCATTGCCTTAACGAGCATTACTATTTTGCTTTTCACGAGCGGCCCATCATTCTTAGAAAAAATATCCCCTCTAAAATTTGCCAGCGTTGATCGATCGGCAATCACCGCCGAAGCCGAAGCGGTAGATATACAGATAAAACTGGCGGATCTTGCCTATAATGAACCGGAACGGCTAACCCCCGTGCCAGCACTGGCGGTATTGGCAAAAAAAATAACAGCGGTGTCAGCAAATGAAACGAGCACGACCACATCATCGACAATTCCAGAAGCATTCGCAATAGAATCCCCCGCATCCGTCGAAGAAGCACTCGATACTCTTTCGCAATAAATCCATGCGCATATCTCTTGCTCAAGCACTAACAGCGGCAATAGCAATAACAACCACATGGAGTTATGCAGCCACGCCAATACAAGCAGCCGAAAGCGCTGTCTGTCAGCTTGAATCACCAAATCAAATACAAAAAAATCTAAATGATAACCGTCAGAATCTGAAAGATGATCTTCGCATACGGAAAGAATTATTAAAAAATATCATTGACTGCGCTCGAACACAGAATGAAATGCTTAAAAAAGAAGTAGAAGACCTTGCAGTAACCGATCCGGAAATAAAGCAGATTCAAAAAAATATCACGACCGATCTGCAAAGAAATAATGAGTTTTATCGACTACAAAAAGAAAAAGTAGAAGGATTGGGGTTATACGGGACAAAAGAGTTAGCCAGAACACTAAAGCAGTGGCGTGAAGCAAATTATGTTGCAACAAGCAAAATAGCAAATAATCTGATCTTATGGCACCAAAATCAATCACTCTTTTCTGCCGCGCAGAAGAGATTTGAGCTCATCGAACAAACTGTACGCGCGCTCAACAGCATAAATAATCAAGATATCCAAGACGTATTTTCTGAAACGCAAGAGCTCTTTGAGCAAGCACAGAAAGAAAACAGTCAAGCGCGCGCCAAGCTAATACAGAGCACCGATCCCGATGAAACGGTAGATATCATGAGAAAATCACTCAAAGTTCTCGCTCAGACATACCGCAAATTTCTTGATGTCGGTGATGCCATCAAAACGGTAATCCCTCAGTAAAGCTAGTAAAAAAGAGATCAAAAAAATCACCAGTAGTTGGTGATTTTTTTGATGCACGGAAAAAAAGCAATCCTACATAACTGCCTCTTTCAATAACTTGCCGGCACGGAACTTCGGCTTAGTTGATGCAGGGATAGTGATTTCAGCGCCAGTCTTAGGATTGCGACCCTTGCGCGCAGCACGCTTGGCAACGCGAAATGTACCAAATCCAGATATGGCAACCTCTCCCCCGCGGGAAAGCTCCTTCACGATAGTGTCAAAAACAGCTTCCACCGCGCGACCAGCCTGAGCTTTCGTCTCAAGAGAGGCGGCGACCATTACTGCTTCGACTAATTCATCTTTCTTCATAAAAATATGATAAAGGTGATGGCTTACATAATAAATAGAATCTCGTAAACCATCGGACGACCTTTTTAATACTACAGGATATAGTATAGCAAATTCAAGGGATATTGGGGATACAAAACCTACGGCAAACCCAAAGATTGCAAAATAGGGGCAATCTCTGCGTATGAAGGGCTAGAAGAAACGTCAAAATCTCGCAAGAGAGTAGACAGTATCTCCCGTGAACGCTCACGATCCCCTTTTTGGAAAAAAGCAATACCAAGCTTAAGCCGTGCGTCAAAATCATCCTTTTTCAATGCAATCGCCTTCTCGTATAGCTCGATTGCCTCATCAAGATGACCAGAATCAGCAAAGAAATTAGCGACAATTCGTGCCTCGTTATTATTTCGCCACGCTCTTCCCAACTGAAGTGCCTGTTGAATATGTCGGTAGCCAACATCCGGCTGGTTATTGGCGTACGCAACAAGTCCGTAATAAAAATGAGAATCAGGAATATTCGGAGCCAGTGCAATCGCCTTATCAAGCAATTCAAGAGCACCAGGATAATCTTTTTGCAATGTACGCGTCTTAGAAAGAGAAAAATACACCTCCTGTCGGTTAGGACTCAAGGCAAGCGCCCGACGCCCATGCTCATCAGCTAACGAAGCGTATAAAGTTGGGTTTATATCATAAATCTGGTTATACAAATCGACCATAAGACCATGTGTTACCGCATCCCGTGGATGTTCAGCAATCGTTGCGGAAAACTGATCAACTGCATACACTGCCTCATCTTGAGGAACCCGGCCAGGATTATAAAAATACGCCTCAGCAGTCGCGCGAGCATAATCACGTTTAAAATTCCAATCATAAGGACTCCACAATGCGTTCGCAAAACGAAAACTAGCAATTGCCTGGGGAAATTTATTTTTCACATAATAGGTAAAGCCATAGTACTGATAATAAGAAGCAACGCCGGATACATAGTTAATGAAGTAAACAGGAAAAAAAACAATGCCAGCAGCCAAGAGAACAGCGGGGACAGGAACCGACTGGATAAATGATTTTCTAGAACCGACAGAAGACGATGCCAGATCCCCCTTCTGGTGTCGGTATCGAAAATCAAGATACGCTAACCACAACACAAAAGCGAGAATAAGACCGAGAGTTTCAAACACAAAAAAATTACGTCCCATATACGCAAACAGGAGCGCAACAGACACCCCCGCCAAGAGTTTGTCTCGCGTTAAAAAAGCAGTATAACAAACGGAAAACAAAAATATCATGTAGGCCAAAAACAAAGGCGCCCCTCCGGTAACAAGATACTCAAGAATAGTATTGTGTGGTTTATCAAAACGAGTTTCCTGATATCCAAGAACCAGAACGGCAGGATTATAAAACTGATTAAACACTATGTTAAAATTCTCCCACCCAACCCCGCTAATCGGACGTGCAAGAAATCCCTGCCATGCCGCATGCCACGCTACCTGGCGAGGCAAAAACCCAACATCAGAAAGCGAAGTATCGGCAATACGCGAAACACCAGGAATGATCTGCCAAAAAGACGAAGAGCGCGTAAAAAAGAAAAGGGCAACACCGGCTATAATAATCGCCAAAAAACTTCCGTACAACGAACGTCGAGAAAAAAAAGACGAAGAAAAAGATGGGGGGAAAAATGAGAACCAAATTAACAAAACAAAAAAACCAAGCAACATACCGCCAATATCACCACGAGTCTGCGAATTTAAAATACCGACACATGCCAGTAAGAAAGAAAAAACAAGAAACAACACCTCTGTATGTTTAAAAATAGAAAAAGAAATGTTTTTCGCGGATACAACAAGTCGAGAAAGAGTGGCGACAAGGAAATAAAACGCAACAATACCATGGACAAGAAGGTATCCTGCAAGGAATGTAGGATTCCCGAATGTGGATCCGGGTCGATCTCCAACCGCCTCATTCAACAATAAATTGGGCTCCCAAAGTTGCGCGATACCAAGAAAGACAACAACAGCGCTGGTTGCAAACGAAACATACCACAGACGCTTCCATGCATCCGAAGAAGAAAGAACGGTTTGTAATACAAGATAGAGTCCAAACACATGAAGCCAGCCAAAAATACCGAACATACGCTCCTGGGTAGACCAAAAACTACGAACAAAATCAACGCCAAAAAAAGAAGTGCCGAAAAGAGCGATAAGAAAAAAACTAAAACAAATAAGAATAGGTGTTACGGTGGGACGGAATTCTTTATAAAAAAAAGCTAACAGGAGCCAGGCGGCAAAGGCAATCTCAACAAGCGCCTGAAACAATAATGTTTTTGAAAAAATAAAAGGGTATACGCCGCGGCGCAAGTAGAAAAGCGGAGTCAATACGACAATAGCATAGACAATCCAGTGCAAAAAAACCACAAGCGAGTGTTTTTTCATAAAAAACTAATATCGATATTGTCGCCAAAAAAACATAAAAATACAACAAGCCCCGCGTATAATTGCGGGGCTTGTTGCGGTAAACCGATCAACAATCGATCATCCCATGCACTCACGAAACTATGTTCCCTGAGCGTACGAGACAGAGTTGACGGTAATCGGAACCAATGCAGACGGCAAACCAATGTTGCTGACTGCGGCGCTGTCGGAACCATCAGTGTACGACACATCGGTCGCGGCATTGATAGTGGCTGACAGTGTTGCCGAAATACCAGAACCAGCGGCAAAGGTACCTGCAGACGAGTTCAAACGAATGTTAAATACCTTCGATGAACCAGCGCTGACAGTGTAGCCAATGTTGCGGAAGGTCTTAGTACAGGTCGTGGAACCATTGCACGCGGTTGAGGTCGTGTTAGAAGTTCCAAGGTTGCTGCCAGTTGAAGGATCGTACAATTGTACGTTATCCAAGAACGCGGCAGCTGACGCAGCGCTACCACTGAAGGTGACAACCACGGTATTGATAACCGCAGCGCCAGCTGAATCAGCAGCGAAGGTCAATGTACCAAGATCATCAACAGCTGACTTGGCGCGACCAGTTGATGCACCCAATGCACCACCAGTAACAGTGAGCTTCGTGCGAAGCACAGTCATGGTGTTTGCAGTCGGAGCAGAAGAACCAGTTGCCAAAGTCACCGCTGATGTTGCGTTTGAGGTGTTACCCAAAGCAACGACAGTTTCACCAGCAAGGGTATCGTTGTCGCTGTCAGTCGAGCTGGCAATCTTAAACACATGGGTAGTGTTGTCGGTTGCACCCGATGAAGCATACGTCGAAACATCGCCTTTCAAGACCAAAGTGATTGAGTTCGATTGAGGAACAACCACCGGAGTGTTGAAGTGGAACTTGTAGTAGTAACCAGAGCCAGGATTGCTGCTTGAAGCAGCGGTATTGGCCGAACCCGCTGTTGCCAACGGAGTGGTCAAATCAGTGCTCTTGTACAATTTCAAGTTACCGAAAGCGCTCTTAACTGATGAAGTAGCGGCGACCTGTTGGAAGATATTCAAATCAGTGATTTTCACATCTTCAACGTTCGAGGTCTCAGTGAGGCGGAACGATGCAAGCGAGTTACCAGTCGAACCCATAACGAGCTGACCAGCGGCTTGTGTGCCCGAATCAACAGAAACCTGAACAGTCGACTGTCCCGCAATCGCAATACCCTGACCAGCAACGGTCGAGCTAAGACTGATTGCAGTGAACGAAGACTGACCGCTCGCCGAAACACCGCTAATAGAAGTGATCGGGGTAACGCCAGTAGTCGCAGAGCTCAAGATGTCAGCATAAACTTCAACAATCTGAGTCTGACCAGCCAAAACAGTGAACGGAGTACCGGAGAACGAATACACGCCATTGGCGGAAACATTATTCGCGGTAGTACCGAACTGAACGCCATTTACTTTAACCTGCAAGTTCTGCAAGTAAGAAGCATTTCCAGCAGTCACGGTAATCGAAGAAACAGTCACGCCTTCAGCCGATGAGGCCTGGAACGCGTAAGAACCGATGCGACGATTAGACGATGACGGGCTGAAATTCTGAGTTCCTACAGCAGTATTCTTTGTAATAGACAAAGAGCTTGCTGCCAACGTGAGGGAGGCACCGCTTACAGCGCCGCTTGAAGCAGTCTGTGAAGAGGTTAAGCCCTGCAAGTTGCTGGAATTGCCAGTCAAGCGAGCCAATACTGAAGAGAAATCAGCTCCAGACTGGATATCGCCACGGAGTGACAAAACCCGAGTGGTATTCGCCGGAACAATGTAATTGATCGGAGAAGTGCTGTTTCCAAAACAGTTGACAGCGGTTGAAGTTGCGGCAGAGAAATTAGTATCGCTACAGGTCACACTCGTAACGAGTGAGTTGATAGTGGTACCAACAGAGCTGCCATCATCACCAACCAAGCTGACGTTCTTAACGTAGCTATCCAAAGAAGAACCAGTTCCACCAGTAAAGGCAAGAGAGAAGGTTAAGAACTTAATCTTAACTGGCTCGCCAGCCGCATAGAGGTTGAACTTTGCCAAGGTAACACCAGTCTGACCCTTTGCAATGTTGCCAGTCGGAGTATCCGATGCCTGGGTAACAGTGATAGAGCCAGTCAAGATGGTAACTTGAGTACCATTATTTGAACCGGCAGTGACAGGAACATTGTAGATTGAATCAACAACGTACACATCATACGAGTTCAAAATATTGAACTGGAAGTTGTAGCTCGGGCTGCCAGCAATATCAGCATATACCTGAACATTGTTCGAACCAGCGTTTAATTTCGCCGGGGTCGATGACAAATCAAAGTATGCGCTGCCATCGGACGAAACCGAGGTCAACGGAGAACCAACAACTGCGCCGTTAATACGCAAAGTGACGTTACGGATATCGGTCTTGTTGGCCGAACCAATCACTTTGAAATTAAGACCTTTAAGCCACAACGGATTGTTAGCGGCAGTGAAGGTCCACGCACCGACAATATTGCCAGTGGTACCAGCAGTAACCGAAGTACCGATCGAAGTTGAAGCAACAGTCAAAGAACCAAGGGCAGGGTTGCTGACCGAGGTAACAGTGAACACATTACCATTCAACGGGAAAGTACCTGCGGCAGTTACCGCGGCATTGTTTGCGTCAACAGCAGAAACATCTGCTGCTCCGTCAAACGAGAAGCTGACAGTGTTGCCAGCCGAAAGGTTGGTCGCCGGATCAATGGCGAGCCACAACTTCCGAGTCTGTCCTGCAGCCAAATTCCAACCAAGGTTGGTAAACATAATTTTACCGCCAGTGATTGAAGTGTACTGCGCAACAACCTTACCATTCTCAACCAGGTATGCACCTGAAATTGAGCTATCTGAAATCACGCCAACTTTCTTGAAAGCCAAGGAATTGACAGTGATACCGCTCGCTGTGCCGGCAGTCAAATTGACAGCCAAGACAGGGACGCGCGCGGCAGCAGCATTTGAGCTCGAGATGAGCGAACCTGCTGCTGGGTTATCGGTCGCCAAAGAAACCATAAGACCGCTGCCAGGGACCGGAGTACCGGTTCCAGTGCCAGTTCCAGTTCCGGTACCAGTTCCGGTACCAGTTCCAGCCATAGCATTCAAAGCGGCTCGTGATTTAGGACCAACATAGCCCGCTGCGGGGCTAATACCTGCATCTTTCTGCCATGCTGCAACAGCCGTTCGAGTCAAAGGACCGAAATATCCGGTCGGTGACGCAATCTTCAAGTATCCCTTCGAAATCAAGATATTCTGCAAAGCGGTAACATCATCACCCTTACTACCCACGGTGAGGTCGCGAGTGAAAGTGTAGCTACCCATCATTGCCGAACCAGATCCAGAGGAAGTACCAAGCTGAGCTTGAAGCGTTTGGATTTGAGCCAAAAGCGCCGCAATCTGAGCCTGAAGGTCTGCGGATGACTGAGCGTGTGCAACTGGCAAAACAGACGGGCCAACCAATGACAAAACAGTCATGGATGACACCAAAACTGAAGCTAGTTTATTACTCATTGAATTTTTATAAGAAACGACAAATTTTTTTGTAAAGTGAACGGCATAACAAGATGCCGCCGACCTTTGAATAATTCACCAGCACTCTCTAACCAAAACGGTATCAAGAAGAAACAAGCGAATAACCTAACATAATAAAAACCCCGCGCTAGCGAGGTTTTTATTACTTAGGTTATGTAAAACAAATTATGCGTTGAATAATAAAAAATCTAAGAGATTCTCTTACTCATTACATATATATTAAGACTGGGAATCAAATTGTTGATCAATAAGATAATCAAATTAAACAAACGCAAACCAATCTTACATAACCCAAGTATGATATCGTGCCTCACACACGAAACACACAAACAATAGTATAAAAGAGCTTAGAAAAAATCAGAACCAACTCAATAAAGCAAACGATAAAAAAGACTAAAAGTTACATATTCGGCAAGTAAAAAACAAAGAATCAACTTACGACTTAGATCGATAAAAGCTAAACGGTCCTCCCCCGCCAACACGCTCGATCACTCCTGAATCAGTAAGTTTTTGAAGATCATAACGTATGGTGCGCTCACTGACATTCGGCAAGTACTCTATTAAATCCTTTAAACGGCAATTGCCGAGTTCTTGAATCTTAGATAAGATTGCCGTTTGCCGTTTATCTGAATCAGAAGAATTATCTTCAACAAAATCAGATACAGAAACATCTTTTTCATGGCGACCAGAATAGCTGCCGCGATCATTGGCTGCAACCTGCTCACCCTCAGAAGAATCAACTTCTACTCCTGAACGAATCGAATCTGCAACTGAACCAGATGAAATAGCAGGGGTAACCATGGCTGAGTTGATAATATCGCTATTTTTTAAAGAAAGCGGAATAGCTGATGCCGGAGCCACATCACCCTGAGATGATAATTGTTGAGAAGCAAGTAGTCGCTGTATATCTTTTTGTAACGCATCGGACTCAGCAGATAATGTCGATGCATTATCAACATGAATAAGATGTAAGTCAGCTGAAAGCTGTATAAGATGACTTAAAAAAACAAGCTCGCTAGAAGCAGCAAGGAAATTTTGAAACGAAACCCCCTCCAAAAAACCGAGCGCGTGTCTGCGCATCAAATCAGCCACATATCGATCAGAAACAACAGTAGTAACCTGTAAACAAGCTCTAGAAAAGACAAAAGATCGATGAGTAAGGGTAGAAAAATTTTGTGAAGTGTACATGAAATTTAATATACGAATCATACCCTAAAATAGGTATACTTGTCAATAAAATGAGTGCAAACACCCAGATTGCCATATAAAACGGCAAATTTAGGGAAGATGCCGGGGTAAAAGGTATATTCGGGCATACTCAGCCAAACAAACAGCTATCAAAAACAAAAAAACCGCCTGGAAATATACCGAAACAGGAACCAAAAAGATAACGAATAAGAACTCCGCAAATAGTACTGAAAAAGTCACAAAAAGAGCATATAAAGCACTGGTGTGGTACCGACTGACATCGAGGTTAAGCAGAAAAAAAAGAGCAAAGCCAAACCAAACAGAAAAAATAACCATAGCAAGGACAAGCCACGAACTCAGAAATGCAAACGAACTCGAATAAAAAGCATAAGCCAAAAAGAAAAATAAAAGGTAATGGAAGAATCGAGAAAAAAATGGCAGAAAAAGGAATGACCGTTGACGCGCAACAAAAAAGAGAAAAATCAGTGCCAAGAAGAAAAAGCCATCTTCGCGCATAACAGAAAGTGATCCAAGAA
Organism: Candidatus Parcubacteria bacterium; assembly: GCA_039798365.1. Classification (GTDB taxonomy): domain Bacteria; phylum Patescibacteriota; class Minisyncoccia; order UBA6257; family 2-01-FULL-56-20; genus JBDKGD01. Next base: position 10,776 of record JBDKGD010000001.1, on the reverse strand, counting down.
AAATCAGCGCCAAGAAAGCAGGGAGGAATTGAAAAAACCGGAAACTGGGTATCAAAAATGTCAGTAAAAAAACTATAGAAAACAAAAACCATCCACCCCACCACCAAGAAACTCCAACACAACTGGTCTTAAACGCTAAGGACCAGGGAATCTGCTTTGCAATTGACTTTAATTTTATCGCCATCTTTTACCTCTCCTCGAATAATCTTATCAGCCAACGCGTCTAAAATCACCTTCTGGATAAGTCGTTTAAGAGGACGGGCGCCAAAATCAGGATCAAAACCATGGGTGACAAGATATTTTTTAGCAGGAGCATCAATAGACAATTTAATTCGACGCTCGTTTAATCGCTCATGAATCAGAGAAAGTTGAATATCAACAATCTGTTCAAGGTCTTTCGGTTTAAGGGGATTAAAGACAACAACATCATCAATGCGATTTAAAAATTCGGGCCTAAAATGTTCGCGGAGAGCTTCCAGCGTTTTTACCTTAAATGTTTCCTCTTGAGAAAGCTGTCCGCTCGCCGATTGAACCTGGAAACCGATAGAACTCATGGCGCGCAGATACTGGCTGCCGACATTTGAAGTCATAATAATGATACAGTTTTTAAAATTAACAATCTTCCCCTTACTATCAGTCAAACGTCCATTGTCCAAAACCTGGAGAAGCAAGTTGAAAACTTCAGGATGAGCTTTTTCAATCTCATCAAACAGAATTAAGCTGTACGGTCGATGGCGAACAATTTCAGTGAGCTGTCCCCCATCCTCATGACCAACATATCCCGGCGGCGAACCAATTAATCGGCTGGTAGCATGACGCTCCATAAATTCAGACATATCAATACGAATAAGCGCCTTGTCATCATTAAACATAAATGTTGCCAATGCTTTAGCTAATTCGGTTTTTCCAACGCCAGTAGGACCCAAAAACATAAAACTGCCAAGAGGTTTATTGATATCAGAAAGTCCTGCCCGAGCTCGGCGCAACGCGTGCGCGACAGCAGAAATTGCCTCTGTTTGGCCAACAACACGGGAAGAAAGTTCTTCTTCTATTTTTTGCAATTTCTCGCTCTCAGTTTCCAGCATGCGGTGCAACGGAATACCTGTCCATAATGCCACAACCGAAGCTACATCTTCACGATCAACGGCTTCTTTAAGAAAAGAAGGCGCGGAAGACGCCGAAGAAGAACGAACAGTCTTTCGTTTGGAGCCCGTCGTTGATACGGGGGTGAAATTACGCTTCTCAAAAAGTTCAAAATCACGTTGCGCCTGAGGAAGTTCTCCGTAAATAATCTGGGCAACTCGCTCAAGGTTACCTTCACGTTCAGCGGTTTCAACCTCGCGCTTCAATCCGTCAATTTTTTGACGGAGCTGATGCAATGTTTCAAACTTTATTTTCTCCGATCGCCATTGCGAAGAGAGCTGTTCATTCTGATCTTTCAGTTTTTTAATAAGCCCGTCAACCTCCTTCACTCGGGCCGTTGATTTGTCACCCGTTTCTTTAGATAACGCCTGCCGTTCAACTTCCAGTCGGGTAATCTCGTGCCGAATGCGGTCAATTTCTTTCGGCAAGCTTTCGCTCTCAAGGCGCCGAGCCGCTGCCGCCTCATCAATGACATCGACGGCTTTATCAGGCAAAAAACGCTCACTAATATATCGAGCACTCAAATTAACCGCCGCGATAATAGCATCATCGCTAATACGAATACCGTGATGAATTTCATATTTTTCCTTTAATCCACGCAAAATGGCAATGCTGTCCTCAATGGATGGTTCATCAACAACGATAGGAGCAAATCGGCGTTCCAATGCCGGATCCTTTTCAATGTACCGTTGATACTCACGAATAGTAGTTGCCCCAATAGCATGAAGCTCTCCGCGGGCAAGTGCTGGTTTAAGCAAATTAGAGGCATCGATAGCACCTTCGGCAGCGCCCGCGCCAACAATGGTGTGGATTTCATCAATAAAAAGAATAATCTTGCCCGCCGAATTTTTAACCTCTTTCATAAACGCCTTAAGTCGATCCTCAAACTCACCGCGGAATTTCGTGCCGGCAATAAGCAGTCCCAAATCAAGCATCAACAACTGCTTCCCCTTTAAAGGATCGGGGACATCACCCGAAATAATCCGCTGTGCCAATCCCTCGACAATGGCGGTTTTTCCAACCCCCGGCTCTCCAATTAATACAGGGTTATTCTTCGTGCGACGAGATAAAACCTGGATAACCCGCCGCAACTCCTCCTCGCGGCCAATAACAGGATCAAGCTGGCCAGCTTTGGCACGATCGGTCATGTTAATGGCATACTTCTCCAATACCTGGAATTTTGCCTCGGGAGTCTCATCGGTAATACGAGCCGAACCGCGCAACTGCGCCAGTATGCGAAACAAGCTATCCCGTCGAACCCCAAACTGTTGTAAAAATTGAGAAGCTGGACCAGAAACATCCAGCATTGCCAAAAGCAGATGCTCGCAAGAAGTAAACTCATCTTTCTGACTGGTAGCAATCTTACTTGCCTGATCCAAAATACGCATCAAATCAGGAGAAAGATACAACTGACCTGCGCCAGACTCACTGGTAATACGAGGCATTCGCTCAAGCTCAAGGTTAAGCTGTTGGTAAAAAGAATCCAAAGATACCCCCGCTCGCATCAACATCGGCTGAACCAAAGACTGCGAATCCTGGACAAGCGCGTACAGTAAATGGAGGCTCTGCAACTCGCCGTGGTGTTTAACTGCCGCATATTCTTGAGCATTCTGCAGTGCCTCTTGGGCTTTAATGGTAAATCGATGAAAATTAGGCATAGGTATGTATAAATATAGTATACGAAATAACTGACAAGACAGGACACATACAGTACCTATTGTATCGCAATTAGCAATCGAGTCAATAGATTGCTAATGAATATACATCGAAGAATATGATCAGAATTCCCCTTCGCGCTAAATGAAGAATAAATATTACTCAACAGTACAAAACGGCATAAAATCATATATCTAAAAAACACCAAATAATGTGGTACTATATAAAAAAACCATGTTTAAAGAATCGTTTATTGAAACAGCGCCAAATGAACCAGGATACCTAGATCGTCTCGCGTCAGAGCTGGAACGCATCAAAGATGAAGATGAAGACGCCAAGATACTATTAAAAAACATTACTGAAAATACTATACCAGAAGATAAAGTACGAGAATTAGTAAAAGACCGCCTGAACCTCGAATTCGAAACAATGCTCAGAAAGGGAGTATTCTTAGAAGCAGGTAACAATGGTATAGTATTCTCCATTGATCCATCTGTAACTTCAAAATTAACACATGCGCTACTCCACCAAGAACACATTGAATTTGGGGACGAACAGATAGCAGCAAAAATTCTCAAAGTATACGATGCAGGAAAAGGAGCGGAAGAATTCGGCTGGCAAACAAAAGCATACGAAACAATAGAACAGTATCAACGCAATACCGAAGGAGAACAAGATACAATAGCTCACATTCCCAAGCCACTACACATCAGAGATCAAAACATTAGTCCCGACATAAAAGAATACCTACAACAACTTGGCGGACGGGTGAGTGAAAAAGCAGAATTTATTTTAATGGAATATGTTGATGGCAAAGACCTCGCCACAACACTGTATGAGCGTATTTTAAAAAGTTCGGGATATGATGAAGAAGCAATAAAAAAACTCAGTTTTTCTGACAAACAAAACATCGTCGCAGATAATTTGAATTTCACCCAACCGCACGGAAAAGCACGCGATGAAGGGGCGCGGGAGTTTGAGCGCATAAAGATATTGAATGAAAATGTGGAGAAAATAAAAACACACTTAAGAAAAAAGCTGGGCGAAGAAGAAATTGTAATAGAACCAAGTGTATTTGAGAAAATTCAAAAGACAATAACCATACTCCACGAAAACGGTATATACCATAACGATCTCCACGAACGAAATATCATGATCGATAGAAACGGAAAAACTTACATTATTGATTTTGGTACCGCCGATAGCACGCGTAAAGAAGGACGTCCTGATGATGTAGCGATTATTCGAAACTGGAAAGAATTCGCCATCAGCAACAAACAAAAAAAATCAAAAGAAAAAACAAATGCATGGAAAGAGCTGGAAAAAATTGAAGCTGCAATACTGAAAAGTACAAAATTAATTTCTCTCTATAAAACACCCCTAGAAAAAGCAATCGGGAAAGATACGGAAGGTACGGGAAAAGAATTATTAAAACAATTCAAAGCATTTTCAATTACTGACGATAGGGACGCACAAGATGCGCTAATAATGTTAAAACACATAAGAGATGAATTAAGCAATAAAGATACATCATCCGAACAGAGTATAAGAAACTTTCTAAAACTATTAAAAGAAGAAAAAATTCATAGGTCAATAAAAAATAAAGTGCAGGAATTAGAAGATGTTGGGTTTTTATAGATAACCACAATTTTATCCATAACACCGAATTAAGCCACAGCAGCATAAAAAAGCGCAGTGCCACTTCCGTGACACTGCGCGCAACCATTCTAATTCTACAATAAAAAATCTTCTATTTTTTTACCCCAAGCAAATATTCCAGTGCTCTTGTGAAAAAGACGCAAGTATTCCCCTGTGCAACCAATGCAAACAGTAAACTTGCCCTGTTGATCAGCAATCGCTTTAAATTCTATAATCCTCTGAGAAATCAACACTTGCTGTTGAGAATTCAACTTGAGTCGCTTAAAAATACCTCCCTGTAAATACAAAAGCTCATCTGATGACAATTTTTCTTCGTGACAATTCTGCTCCATAATAACATCAGAAACCTCCTCCAAAAATAAATACTATTTGTATTATACCAAATATTAAAAATATTGTAAAGATTCATAAATAAATAAATCGAAGTAGAATAAAAAACTAAGAAATATATCTAAGTAAAATGCCGATAATGGACATAAAAAAACTAATCAATCAAGAAACAAGACGCCAAAAAGACAGCATCACGCTCATCCCATCAGAAAACTACGCCACAAAAGCAGTCAGATCAGCGCTGACATCAGTCCTATCAAACAAATACAGCGAGGGGTACCCGCAAAAACGCTACTATCCCGGCAACCAAATATGTGACGCCATAGAGCGAATCGCTCAAGAAAATACCAAAAAGGCATTCGGAATCTCAGACGAATGGTCAGTAAACGTCCAGCCATACTCTGGATCTCCAGCCAACTTAGCCGTTATCATAGGACTCGTTGCCCCGGGAGAAACCATTATGGGGTTAGCCCTTGCAGATGGCGGTCATCTTACGCACGGACATCCCGTATCAGCAACCGGCATGCTGTTTAAGAGCATCCAGTATCACTGCGACAAAAAATCGGGAGAAATTGATTACGAAGAAATAGCGCGTCTGGCAGAAATCCATAAACCGCGCCTCATAATTTCCGGAACAACAAGCTACCCCCGCGCCATTAACTTTGCCCGCATCGAAGCGATCAGCAAAAAAAATGATTGTTATCATCTTGCCGATATTTCCCACATTGCCGGACTCATCGCCCACCAACTGCACCCCAACCCATTCCCCCACGCCGATGTAGTGGTAAGCACGACGCACAAAATGTTGCGCGGACCGCGAGGAGCGGTAATAATTGCAAAACAAAATATCGCCCAACGAATAGATCGGGCGGTATTCCCAGGGGTACAAGGAGGCCCTCACAACGCCACGATTGCCGCAATCGCCGCGACAATGGAGCACGTGCAAACCAAAAAATTCGCTCGATACGCCAAGCAAATTATTGCCAACAGCAACGCTCTCGCGCATTGTTTGATAAAAGAAGGATTCACCCTGACAACCAACGGCACCGACAATCACCTAATGGTGCTTGATATGCGGCCACACAATCAAACCGGCGCACACGCGGAGCAACTACTTGAAAAAAACAATATCCTAGCAAACCGAAACTCTCTACCCGGCGACCTCAAGCCATTTTCTCCAAACGGACTACGCGTTGGGACACCAGCAGTTACGGCGCGGGGAATGAAAGAAAAAGAAATGAAGCTGCTGGCAACACTCATGCGGCAAAGTGTATTAGAAAAAAAAGATATCAGAAAAAAAGTTGCGGAATTATGCAACAAATTTCCAATACCGAAAGATTGACGAAAATAAAAAAGAGGGGTATGGTGAAAAAAGTTTTGCAATAAAAAATTGAAAAATCAAAAAGGAGATTGCGTCTATGCCAGCACCACTGGAACAAAACAAAACTCACCTGCTAGAACTCGGACAACAACTAATACACACAAAATTAAACAAGCGCCCCCAAACAGGATGGAAGCCAATAGGGATCATCGATGACCAAGAGTACATGATTAAGCCCCTGGAAATACTTTTAAGAATCAGGGGGTACGAACCAGTATTCTGGCAATTTGATCCGAAAACAAGGAAAAACCAAATTGTCATCCCAGAATGTATACGAGAGACAAGCATGGTTCTGGTCGATCACGATATCGCCAATGGCTGTCGTTGTAAAGACAGCATTCTCCATGATCCTTGTTGCCTGATGCCCACGGGTAGAGACATTGTTGCAATATTAAGAAGAACGGGGTATCGGGGAAAAATCGGATCGATATCGATGCAGATACCGGAATGCTTTAATAACTATCCAGAAACCATACCCCAATTTCCGGGAAAACTGGCGCTCTACCATATGCCCAATCGAGAGCTCGTGGAAGAATTTTATAACTTCCTCCTACTCGTGCCAGAAGCATGCGCGTGTTAACAAAACACGTACGCGCAGACCCCGCAACAATCATCATTGGCTACACAAATGATGTACGCGTTCGCGGGGTCTTTCTATAATAAAAAAAGTAAGATAATCTACCCACATGGAACTCTCAGGAATACCGTTGGCAGAAGAAATTATTAAAAAACTGAAAACAAAAAACCCGCCGAAAAAATTCTTGGCGATTTTCGAGGTAGGCAGTGATCCAGCAACCATTTCGTTTATAAAACAAAAAGAAAAAATAGCAAAAAACACGGGAGTCGCGGTGCGGATATACGCAATTGATCCAGCAAGCTCAACGGCTACCGTAAAATCAGTAATCAGTCGAACCGTTCGCCACAAAACCTGCGGAGGAGCAATTGTCCAACTTCCGCTCCCCCCTCATATAAACACCCAAGCCGTCCTAAACAGCATTCCGCCCCAAAAAGATGTCGATGTTCTCTCGCAAAGCAGCATCCGCGCCAACAACCAAAAAAACAATACAATTCTTCCCCCCTCAGTTGAAACAGTCAAAACCATCCTGGAACAACAGAAGAAAGATCCTAAAAATCAAACCATCGCGGTAGTAGGAGTAGGTCAACTCATCGGAAAACCAATCGCCACCTGGCTTCTCGGAAAAACAAAACAGCTTATCGTACTAGACAAAGGATCCGACCTGTCGCTTCTGCGCTCTGCCGATGTAGTAATATGCGGTACCGGTAGTGGAAATATCATCAAAGAAAATCACCTAAGCCAGCACGCCCTCGTTATCGATTTCGGCTATGCAAAAGACACGTACGGCAAAACAGTCGGTGATTTCGACGCAAGAGAGCTTACGAACCAGACAATCACGTACACGCCAACTCCGAAAGGAACAGGCCCTCTCTTGGTGGCGCACATCATACAAAATTTCTTTCTTTTGAATGAACACCGATAAAGGTTTTGCGGAGAAAAGCAGGGGGTGCGTATAATAGTGACATCGCATAAACTCATGGCGCACACAACAAAGTATGTATTTGTAGTAGGAGGAGTAATGTCAGGGGTAGGAAAAGGGATAGCTGCGGCATCAATCGCCAATATCATCAGTAGTCGCGGAATCAGCGTAACCTCGTTAAAAATAGATCCGTATGTCAATGTTGACGCGGGGACCATGAATCCGACGGAGCATGGCGAAGTATTCGTTTTAGATGATGGTACCGAGTGCGATCAAGATATGGGAAACTACGAGCGCTTCTTAAATCGCGACCTCAGTGGCGCCAACTACATGACAACCGGCAGCGTTTATCTGTCGCTAATCAATCGAGAACGAAACCTGGAGTTTGCCGGCAAATGCGTGGAAGTAGTGCCTCACGTCCCCCTTGAAGTCATTGACCGCATCAACAAGGCAGCAAAAAAAGAAAAAGCATCAGTGGCGATTATCGAAATCGGCGGAACAGTCGGTGAATACCAAAATATTCTATTCTTAGAGGCGGTGCGGATGTTAAAAATAAAAGATCCCAGCAGTGTGGTCGTGGTACTTGTAAGTTATTTACCCCAAATCAGCACCGACAGCGAACCAAAAACAAAACCAACCCAATACGCGGTTCGCACTCTCAACAGTGCGGGCGTACAACCAGACATCATCCTTGCCCGAGCACCATATCCCATAGATAAAAAGAGAAAAGAAAAAATAGCATTTAACTGTAATTTAAAAGAAGAAGACATTATCTCCGCTCCCGACATTAAACACATCTACGAAGTACCCCTCAATTTTGAAAAAGACCACCTGAGCGATACTATAATAAAAAAATTACGCCTCAAACCACGCCGAACCAACAATACCCCATGGCAATCAATGGTGCGCAAGATTCACGCCGCAAAGCAAACCATCACCATCGGCATCGTAGGAAAATATTTTGATAGCGGATCATTCGTATTGGCAGATTCCTACATCTCAGTCATTGAAGCGGTAAAACACGCGGCAACAGACCAAGGACTATCAGTTGCCATCGAATGGCTCAACGCCCAAGAGTTTGAAGAACATCCAAACAACCTTAATCAGTTAAAAAAATACGCGGGAATCATTGTGCCTGGAGGATTCGGCAGTCGGGGCGTTGAAGGAAAAATAGCAGCCATTGGGTTTTGTCGAAAAAATAACATTCCATTTTTGGGGCTCTGTTACGGCATGCAGCTGGCAGTTATCGAATTTGCGCGCGCCGTGTGCGGATTACAGAACGCTCATACAACCGAAATAGATAAAAATACACCACACCCTGTCATCGATATCATGCCAGAGCAAAAAGAATTGATCGCCGAAAAAAAATATGGCGCCACGATGCGCCTCGGCGCCTATCCGGCAATCATCGCGCCAAATACCATAGCCGCGTCCGCCTATAAGAAACAAAAAGTGAGCGAACGACACCGGCACCGATTTGAAGTAAATCCACAATACAAGGAACTGCTAGAAAAACATGGTCTGCGATTTTCTGGAACATCACCCGATGGCATTCTTATGGAAATCACAGAATTGCCGACAGCGCAGCATCCATTTTTTATCGCAACCCAATTTCACCCAGAACTCAAGAGCAAGCCACTATCTCCCCATCCCCTCTTCTGCGCCTTCATAAAAGCCAGCAAACAAACAAAAAATAATACGAGGGGTAAACAACAGACTGCCTCAAGATAACCCGAGAGAAGATCGCAAGTCAGGAGAGAGTTGCTCTATCTCAGCATCAGAAAAAACATTTCTAGAAATCAAGCGAGAAAACACTGTTTTCCGTCGGCGTTCATCATCCATAAAAACAGAGGGGAGACGGGCGAATGATGAGCTGTGGATGGCATCATCATATAATTCATAGTCAGCACCAGATAATGCAATCGGATAAAATTCTCCCCGCCACAAAGCAAAAACAGGAATTTGAAGTTCTTGCGCCTTCGCAAATAAAACATCTAAACCGCCTATAGCAGAAAAAATTTCTTGGCGTCGTGAAAAATCCGGAGAATGCTCGATCCATAAAGCACCTATACTCGGATTGCGCACAATAAATTCTTCGTATCGAGCAGAAGACGGCGGAGAGTCCATAATAGAAGAAATAGATTGCGATACCGAGGCAAATGCGGTAGGAGATTCGGGTAAGTGCTCTCGTGAAAAACGAGAGCTTCCTGCGTCTGTTGGATAAGCTCCTACGATCTGTCCCTTGTTCAAAACAATCCCAACCGGACCGTACGGAACATGATCAGACGCGAAAGAACGATCTTTCCGAACTACCGAAGCAGACAACGTAAGAGGCAGTGAAAGTACCACATCAACCTTATCAACCCAATCAAGGGCGTACGAATGCGCGAGAGCGCTATTGGGACTATAGTACGGCAAAGTACCATGAATTAATGCCGCATCATAGCGATCAGTAAAGGAAGTAACTGAGGTGGCTCGCTTGAGCGATTCATAAGAATCATATTCCCGTGATTGATTCGCGTAAAAAGAATGAAGCTCAGCACGAATCGATGAAATGTCTCGACTCAACAAAGCACGGTTCTGAAAAAAAGATTTTTGATCTTCTTGGAACTCAATAATAGATCGAGTTCGTTCAAGAATAGTACGATCGGAAGCAAGACGTTTTTGTAAGGATGCCCGTTCAAAAAAAGAAGTGAGGGAACGAAAAAAACTATTACCAGCGCGAGCGAGATCATTTTCAAGCCGCTCAATATCAGATACAACGCGTTCAACCAAATGACGCTCCTCTTGTAAACGGGCATCAATGGATGAAACGGCGGCGTCAAGACCAGCCGTATAAGTTCGACGAATAGCGCGAATCTCTTTTATGTGGCGAGCAAGAGCTATCCGATCATCTCGAAAATGAGCTTGAGAAAAAAGACGTAATTCTTTTTTTGTATGACGATCGTGACGTACTATATCATCAGAGTATTCGACAGACACATCCTCGGTTTCCTTGGGGGATGGAAAAGTGTGTTGCTCAAAAGACATGTATCTATTATCAGCCAGGGATAAAATACTGCAAGGGAATCACGAATAAAACAACGAACAACCATAGGCATGGGTGGACGA